>NZ_QGKR01000178.1 GCF_003172955.1 Micromonospora acroterricola
CCCAGAAGGCCAGGGCCAGTGGCCACACCGGGCCGGTCTCCGCGGCGGGCGACGCGGGCGCCGCGGAGACCGGCCCGGTGTGGCCACTGGCCCTGGCCTGCTGGGAGAGCGCGGCCTTGAGCTGGCGGGCGACCCCGGCGAGGGCGGCGGCGCTGGGCCAACGGGCCGCTGGGTCCTTGGCCAACGCCCGTTCCACCACCGCACGAACCTGCGGTGGGATGTCCGCGGGCAGGGGGCGGGGGGTCTCCCGGACGTGTCGCATGGCGATGTCGAGCGGGTTGTCACCCTCGAAGGGGCGCCGGCCGGCGAGGCACTGGTACGCGACCACGCCGAGCGCGTACACGTCGGACGCCGGTGTGGCCACGCCACCGGTGGCCTGCTCGGGCGAGATGTACGAGGCGGTGCCGAGCACCGAGCCGGCGGCGGTGAGCTGGCCGACCAGGTCGGAGCGGGCGATGCCGAAGTCGGTCAGCACCAGCGTGCCGTTCGGCCGGACCAGCAGGTTGCCCGGCTTCACGTCGCGGTGCACGATGCCCTTCTCGTGCGCGGCGTGCAGGGCGTCCGCGGCCTGCGCCACCAGGGCCATCGTCCGGGCCGGGGTGAGCCGGCCGACCCGGCTCAGCGTGGACGACAGGGCGTCGCCCTCGACGTACTCCATGACCAGGAACGCGATCTGCTGGTCGTTGCCGAAGTCGTAGACGTCCACCACGCCGGGATGGTTGATGGTGGCCATGGTGCGGGCCTCGCCGCGGAACCGCTCGGCGAAGTCCGGGTCGTCGAGGAGCGCGGGGAGCAGGCTCTTGACCGCGACCGTCCGGCCGAGCACCTGGTCGGTGCCGCGCCAGACATCGCCCATGCCGCCGCTGGCGATCCGCTCGTCGAGACGGTAGCGGTTGCCGAGCTGGACGCCGGGGCTGAGCATGTCAGCGGCCCCCGGGATCGGCGATGGCGGCCCGCATGATCTGACCGCCGATCCGCGCCGCCTCGGCGCTGCCGCCGCTGCCGGCCTGCTCCAGCACGACGCAGACCGCGGAGACCGGGTTGCCGTTCTTGTCCAGGGCGAACCCGATGAACCAGCCGTGGTCGGGCCGGTCCGGGGCGGACTGCGCGGTGCCGGTCTTGCCGCCGACCGTGTAGCCGCTGATCGCGGCCTTCTGGCCGGTGCCCTTCTGCACCACGCTGACCATCATCTCGCGCAGGTCCCCGGCTACCTGCCCGGTGACCGGCTGGCGCAACTCCCGCGGCTTGGCCGTGTAGTAGCTGGTGGTCCGGTCCGGCGCGAGCAGCTGCCGGACCAGGTACGGCCGCATCTGGCTGCCGCCGTTGGCGACCGCACCGGCGATCATGGCGCCCTCAAGGGGGGTCATCCGGACGTTGTTCTGGCCGATCGAGGACTGGGCCAGCGCGGCCGGGTCGGTGCTGCCATCCGGGTTCTGCATATCCCCGGTCCGGCTGGCCGCCGTGCGCAGGCCGTCCTCACCGAGCTGGCCGACGGTGAGGTCGTCCTGCTCGAAGCCGAACTGCCGGGCCTTCTCCTTGAGGGTGTCGGCGCCGAGCCGCACACCGAGCTGCGCGAAGCCGGTGTTGCACGACTCGGTGACCGCTTCCAGCAGGGTGACCTGAGGCTCGGGGCAGATCGACGGTGCGGCGTTGCGGATCGGTTCGCCGGAGGTGGGCGGGGTCCAGCTGGAGCCGGCCGGGATCGGGGTGCTCTTGGTGACGCCGTTCTCCAGGGCCGCAGCGGCCACCACGATCTTGAAGGTGGAGCCCGGCGGCAGCGTCTCGGACAGCGCGCGGTTCTTCAGCGGGCCGTCCGGGTCCTGCTCGAGCTTGTTGTACGCGGCCGCGGCCTCGGCGGTGTCGTGGCTGGCCAGCGGGTTCGGGTCGAAGCTGGGCATCGAGACGAGCGCCTGCACGGCCCCGGTCCGCGGGTCGATGGCGATGGCCGCGCCCTTCTTCACCCCCTGCTGGTTGTTGCGCAGCTGGTCGTAGGCGACGTCCTGGGCCCGCTTGGAGAGCGTGAGCAGCACGTTGCCGCCGCCGGTCTGGTCGCCGGTGAACATGTCCTTGAACCGGTCGCCGATCAGCTGGTCACTGGTGCCGGCGAGGAAGTCGTTCTCCACCCGCTCGATGCCGGTGTCCGCCAGGTTGACCGGCTTGTAGCCGAGCACCTGCGCGTACTTCGCGCCGCCCGGGTAGGTGCGCTGGAACTTCAGCTTGCCGGTGGTCTCCCGGCTGGTGGCCACCGCCGTGCCGCCGGCCTCGATGTTGCCGCGCTTGCGGTCGTACTCGGCGACCTGGACCCGACCGTTGTAGTCGCTGGTGCGGTATTCATCCGCCTTGTAGGCCTGAATCCAGTTGAGGTTCGCGAAGAGCAGACCGAACAGGACGATGACGACGACGCCGACGCGGCGCAGGGGTGCGTTCACGGCTTGATCACCTCCGTGGGAGCACCGTGCAGCTGCTCGGGCGGGCCGCCGGTGGGCCGGGCCGCCTTGCCGGCGCTGCCGCTCACCGGTCGACGGGCTCCGTCGGAGACCCGCAGCAGCACCGCGATGAGCAGCCAGTTCGCCATCAGTGACGAACCGCCGGCGGACAGGAACGGGGTGGTCTGACCGGTCAGCGGGATGAGCTTGCTGATGCCGCCGACGATCACGAAGACCTGGAGACCGAGGGTGAACGCGAGACCACCGGCGAGCAGCTTGCCGAACGAGTCCCGCACGGCGAGGGCGGCACGCAGCCCCCGCTCCACGATCAGCAGGTAGACGACCAGCAGCGCGGAGAGCCCGAAGAGGCCGATCTCCTCGCCGATGCCGGCGAAGATGAAGTCGTTCTGCACCTCGGGCAGGATCTCCGGCTGACCGCCGCCCGGCCCGGCGCCGAAGAGCCCGCCCGTGCCCAGGGCGAGCAGCCCCTGGACGAGCTGGTAGCCCTTGTCGGTCGGGTCGGCGAACGGGTCCAGCCAGATCTCGGCGCGCAGGTAGAAGTTGGCGAAGGGGCCGCCCACCATCTCGCCGAGGACGTAGGCGAGGTAGGCGCCGCCGAAGAAGAGAATCAGACCGATGAGCAGCCAACTGACGCGTTCGGTGGCGATGTACAGCGTCACCACGAACATGCCGAAGTAGAGCAGCGAGGTGCCCAGGTCCTTCTCGAAGACCAGCACCAGGAGGCTGATCAGCCAGACCACGACCACCGGGCCGAGGTCTCGCCCACGCGGGAAGTCGATGCCGAGGAAACGCCGGCTCGCCAGCGACAGCACCTCGCGCTTGCGCACCAGGTAGTAGGCGAAGAAGACCAGCAGCGCGAGCTTGGCGAACTCACCGGGCTGGATGGAGAACGAGCCGACCCGGATCCACAGCTTGGCCCCGTTGATCTCGGAGATGCTGCGCGGCAGCACCGCCGGGAGCATCACCAGCACGATGCCGGCCAGCCCCAGGGTGTACGCGTAGCGGGAGACCGAACGGTGGTCGCGCATGATGGCGAGCAGACCGGCGGCGAGGATCACCGAGGCGAGCGTCCAGGCCAGTTGGCGCCCGCCGATGCCGGCGAAGATGGCCAGGCTCTCCCGGTCGACCGGGGCGGCCTCGCCCAGGTCGATGCGGCGTAGGAAGCCCACCCCGAGGCCGTTGAGCAGGGCCACCGCCGGCAGCAGGGCCGGGTCGGCGAACGGGGCGAGAAACCGGATGACCAGGTGCAGGCCGAGGAAGACCGCGCCGAGCGCGGCGGCGGGCATCCAGAAGTCCGGGGTGACCGTGTCCAGCAGGTTCGCCTCGACGGTCGCCCCGTACGCGGCCACCAGCACCATGGCGAGCAGCAGCAGGGACAGCTCGGCGTTGCGCCGGGACCGGGCCAGGCGTACGCCGGACTCCCCGCCCGTGGTGACGGGCGAGGGTGCCGGTGTGGCCGCTACGGTCACGGGTGGAGTCCTCGGGATCTCAGCTGACGCTCACTCGGGAGACCGGCAACCGGCCGGGTCCAGCCCTGGCGTGGTCGAGTCGGAGGGCGTCGCGTCGGGTGTGGTCGTGGGGCCGGTCACGCCGACAGCGGCGGTCGCACCGGTGGTCGGGCTCGCGCCGACGGTCCCGTTGGGGGTCGCCGGCGCGCTGGGGCTGCCGTTCGGCGCGGGGGTCGTCCCGACCGGGGTCGGCGTCGGGGTCGACGCGTTGCCCTCCGTGCTCGGGTCGGCCGGGCAGATCGGCTTCAGGTTGGGGTTGCTCGGGGTGTCGCTGGTCAGCTCGGCGAGCTGGCGCTCGGCGTCCGGCTCGCTCTTGGCCCGGATGCCGACCTTGACGGTGTCCTGCGCTGCCACGGTGAGGTCGTCCAGCCGGGTGCCGCTGGTGCGGTGCACCGTGGAGAGGTCCATCCCGGCGATCTGACCCTGGATGCCACGGAAGACGGCCACCTGGCCCTCCTCGGTGGCGCCCACGTAGTACTGCCGCTGGGTGTACGTCCAGCCGGCGAAGGCCGCGCCGCCGAGGATCACCAGCAGGGCCAGCGCCATGGCGGTCGCCCGCACGGGCCGGCGCTTCGGCCGATCCTGTTCGTCGTCCGACGCCGCCGGCTCCTCGGGCGCGGCGGGGCGCGGCGCGGAGAGCGCCGAGGCCCGGGCGGCCGGGGTGGAGTCGTCGGCGGAGGTGGCCATGCCCCGGTCCCGTGCGGCGGCGCCGCCCACGATCGGGGTCGCCTCGACGATGTCCTGGTCGGTGGCGTCGGCGATGATCACCGTGATGTTGTCCGGGCCGCCGCCGCGCAGCGCGAGCTGCACCAGCCGCTCGACGCACTGCTGCGGGTCGGTGTACTCCCGCAGGGTCTCGCCGATGGTCTCGGCGCTGACCACGCCCGAGAGGCCGTCGCTGCAGATCAGGTACCGGTCACCGGGGAGCACCTGGCGCACCGAGTACTCCGGGTCGATGTCCCGGCCGTCCAGGGCACGGGTCAACAGCGACCGCTGTGGGTGGCTGCTCGCCTCCTCGGCGCTGATCCGGCCCTCGTCGACGAGCATCTGGACGTACGTGTCGTCCTTGGTGATCTGCGCGAACTCGCCGTTGCGCAGCAGATAGGCCCGCGAGTCGCCGATGTGGACCATCCCGAGCTTGCTGCCGGAGAAGAGGGTCGCGGTCAGCGTGGTGCCCATCCCCTCCAGCTGCGGGTTGGCGTCCACCGTGTCGCGGAGTTGTTGGTTGGCGGTGCCCACGGCTGAACGCAACGCGTCGACGAGAGCGTCCCCCGGGACGTCCTCGTCGAGCGGCGCCATGGCACCGATGACGATGTTGCTGGCGACGTCACCGGCGGCCATGCCGCCCATGCCGTCGGCAACGGCGAGTAGCCGCGGCCCGGCGTAGACGGAGTCTTGATTGCCGTCTCGGATCAGACCGCGGTCGCTGTGGGCCGCATAGCGCAGGGTCAGAGTCATGGCCGTAATTCGAGGGAAGTGCGGCCGATCCGGATCGGCACGCCGAGGGGGACGGGGGTTGGTCCGGTGACCTTAGCGCGATCGAGGTACGTGCCGTTAGTCGAGCCGAGGTCCTCGACGAACCACTGCCCGTCGCGCGGCACGAGCCGGGCGTGCCGCGCGGAGGCGTAGTCGTCGGTGATGACCAGGGTGGAGTCCTCGGCCCGACCGATGGTGATCTGCGCTTCACCGAGAGTGATCCGGGTGCCGGCCAGCTGACCGGCGGTCACCACCAGCTGGTGTGCCGCCCTGCCCCGTTTCACCTTCGCTGGCTTGGCCGCCTGCCCCGTCGAGGCGCCCACCGCGCGCGGCGCCGCCACCAGACGACCGGACCGGGCACCCGCGAAGAGGTCCCGGCGGATCACGCCGACCACCGTGAACACGAAGATCCACAGCAGGATCAGGAACCCGAACCGGGCGACGGTGATGACCAGTTCCGGCAAGGCGGGTCAGCCGTCCACGCGGAAGGTCAGCGTCGTGGTGCCGAGCTGGACCATGTCACCCGGGTTGAGGGCGACGGCGGAGACCCGCTGGCCGTTGACCATGGTGCCGTTGGTCGACCCCAGATCGGTCAGCACGACCTGTCCGCCGTCGAAGTCCAGCCGGGCGTGTCGCCGGGAGATGCCGACGTCGGGCAGGCGCAGGTTGGCCTGGTCGCCGCGACCGATCACCGTCGACCCCATCTGGAGCGGATAGGTGCGCCCGTCGCCCGAGACCAGCCGCACGTTGCGGCCGCCGCCGTGCCCGGGCGGCGGGCCGTAGCCGCCACCCTGGTCGTACGCGGGGTAGGCGGGCGGGCCGGCGTCGTAGCCGGGCGCCGACACCGGGGCGACCTCGCCGCCGG
The DNA here is from genome assembly GCF_003172955.1 of Micromonospora acroterricola. Classification (GTDB taxonomy): domain Bacteria; phylum Actinomycetota; class Actinomycetes; order Mycobacteriales; family Micromonosporaceae; genus Micromonospora; species Micromonospora acroterricola. The sequence goes on from NZ_QGKR01000178.1 coordinate 6,297, forward strand.
TGTAGACCTCGGCGGTGACCCGGAACATCCCCGTGTCCAGGCCCTCCCCCCGTTCGATCTCGACGATCACGTCGCCATAGACCGTCCAGGCCTGCTCGCCGATGAACTCCGCCTGCGACTGGGCCAGCTCCTGGGCCAGCGCGGCGGCGTACGGCGCCAGCCGACTGTGGTCGAACGGCGAGAGATCGATCACGTAGCGGTTGGGCACCAACGTGCGCCCACCGGCCAGGATCGCCTTGTGCGCCTCGGCCTCCCGCTGCATGGCGTTGAGGATCTCCACGGGGTGGACCACCCCTTTGAAGACCTTGGCGAAGGCCCCCTCGACCAGGCCTTCCAGACGCTTCTCGAAGCGTTGCAGCACGCTCACCGGCTCCTCCTCGGGTCCCGAGGACATGATGGTATCCGGCCGGCGCGCGCGCAGCTCACACGCCGCTCGGCCGCCTGCTACCGGCCTGTTCGGATGGGCCGGGACTACCGTGCTACTCTTTCGTCCGCCACGAACGGTAACCGCTCGTGGCGAGCGCCGGGGACAGCGTAGTATCTCCGGGGCCCGCTGGAGACAGCGGCACCGGGGCGGCTAAAGTGTTCCGGGTCGTGCCACGGGGATGTGGCGGAATGGCAGACGCGCACGGTTCAGGTCCGTGTGCCCGAAAGGGCGTGGGGGTTCAACTCCCCCCATCCCCACCCACCGACGAGGGCTCCGCAGATGCGGGGCCCTTCCGTCATATCGGGGCGTGCCGGACGTCACGCTATGCTCCGATGGTTCTCTGCCTCCGATGGACCAGGAGTGGCGTGTGAGTGTCGCGTTGGTGACCGGGTCGGGTGGTCTGATCGGCTCCGAGGCGGTCCGGCACTTCGCCGGCCTCGGTCTGGACGTCGTCGGCATCGACAACGACATGCGCCGGTACTTCTTCGGCGAGGACGGCTCCACCTCGTGGAGCCTCGAGCGACTCAGCCGTGACCTGGGTAACGCGTACACCCACGCCGCGGTGGACATCCGGGACCGGGACGGCCTGGAGCAGGTGTTCAAGAAGTACGGCTCGGACATCGCCGTGGTGATCCACAGCGCCGCGCAGCCGAGTCACGACTGGGCGGCCAAGGAGCCGTACACGGACTTCGACGTGAACGCCGGCGGCACGCTCAACATCCTGGAGAACACCCGGCGGCACGCGATCGACGCGCCGTTCATCCACTGCTCGACCAACAAGGTCTACGGCGACCGGCCCAACAGCCTGCCGCTGATCGAGCTGGAGACCCGGTACGAGCTGCCCGAGGACCACCGCTGGTACCAGGGCATCACCGAGGAGATGTCGATCGACAACTCCCTGCACTCGGTCTTCGGCGCCTCGAAGGTCGCCGCCGACGTGATGGTCCAGGAGTACGGGCGCTACTTCGACATGAAGACCGCCTGCTTCCGGGGTGGCACGCTGACCGGCCCGGCGCACTCGGCGGCCGAGCTGCACGGGTTCCTGGCCTACCTCATGCGCTGCGTCATGGAGGGCAGGACGTACAACCTGTTCGGCTACAAGGGCAAGATGGTCCGCGACGCGATCCACTCCCACGACGTGCTGACCGCGTTCGAGGCGTTCTTCCGGGCACCGCGCTCGGCGGAGGTCTACAACCTCGGCGGTGGCCGGCACTCCAACACCTCGCACATCGAGGCGTTCCGCATCGCCGAGGAGATCACCGGCCGCGAGGCGCAGATCAACTACGTCGAGCAGAACCGGACCGGCGACCACCAGTGGTACGTCAGCAGCATGGCCCGGTTCGAGGAGCAGTACCCGGAGTGGAAGATTACCTATGACGTCCCGATGATCCTGCGGGAGATCTACGAGGCCAACGTGGACAAGTGGGTGCCCCAGGCATGACCGCACAGACCAAGCGCAACGTGCTCGGCGTCCTGGTCGACGCCACCGACTACGCCGCGGCGACCGACGCCGTGGTGACCGCGGCGCACGAGCGGCGCCCGCTCGCGCTGACCGCGCTGGCCGTGCACGGCGTGATGACCGGTGTGCTGGACCCGGCGCACAACGCCCGGCTCAACTCCTTCGACGTGGTCACCCCGGACGGGCAGCCGGTGCGCTGGGCGCTCAACCTGCTGCACCACGCCGGGCTCTCCGACCGGGTCTACGGGCCGACGCTGACCCTGCACGTGCTCTCCCGCTTCGCCGACGAGGGGCTGCCGGTCTACCTGTACGGCTCCACCGAGGAGACGCTGGCCAAGCTGATCCCGGCGCTGGAGCGGATGTTCCCCGCGCTGAAGATCGCCGGGGTGGAGCCGTCGAAGTTCCGCGCGGTCCAGCCGGGCGAGGACGCCGAGATCGCGGACCGCATCCGGTCCAGTGGCGCCCGGCTCGTCCTGGTGGGGCTCGGCTGCCCGCGCCAGGAGGTCTTCACGTACGCCATGCGGCCGCTGCTCGACATGCCGCTGATGGCGGTCGGCGCGGCCTTCGACTACCACGCCGGGCTGCTGCGCCAGCCCCCTTCGTGGATGCAGCGCGCCGGCCTCGAGTGGTTCTGGCGGCTCGGTCTGGAGCCGAAGCGGCTCTGGCGCCGCTACGTGATCCTCAACCCGGCCTACCTGACCCGGCTCGCCGGGCAGAAGACCGGCCTGTGGAAGGCCCGCCCGCCGGCGCCGGCCACCGAGCGCCCGGCCACCTTCGCGGTCTGACCCTCCTCCGTACGGCACGAGGCCCCACCCGGCGTTCCGGGTGGGGCCTCGGCCGTGGGAACCAGGTCAGACGGTCAGGGTCCAGGTGTTGACGTAGCCGGTGTCTCCGGAGTAGACGTCCCGCACCTGCAGCCGCCAGGTGCCGTTCGCCGCCTCACTGGAGACGTTGGCGGTGTAGGTCGTGTTCACGTTGTCGGCGCTGTCGAAGTAGCTGCTGTTCTTCAGCCGGTACGCCGAGCCGTCCGGAGCGACCAGGTCGATCACCAGGTCACCGCGGTAGGTGTGCACGATGTTCACCGCGATGGTCGAGGCCGACGAGGCGTTGCGGCCGCAGCCGGCGATCGTGATCGAGCTGGACGCCGTGACGCCGGTGTCCGGGATCGCGACGTCGGTGCCGTTGCTGCCGGAGCAGCCGCCGCCACCCGAACCGGTCACGGTCAACGTGTAGGTGGCCGTGCGGGTGCCGGCCGCGCCGCTGCCGGTGATCGTGACCGGGTAGCTGCCGGCGGGGGTGCTCGCCGAGGTGGCGATGGTGAGGGTGGACGAGCCGCCCGAGGTCACCGTCGACGGGCTGAACGACGCGGTCGCGCCGGCCGGCAGGCCGCTGGCGGAGAGGCTGACCGACTGGGCGGAGCCGGCGGTGGTGGCCGTGCCGACGGTGGCCGTCACCGAGCCGCCGGGCGCGGTGGAGCCGGAGGTCGGCGACACCGATACCGAGAAGTCGTTGGCCGGCGGGGTGCCGTTCACGACGTAGAGCAGCTGGTTCGGGGTGCCGGTGCCGACGTTGGTCACCACGTTCGGGGTGGAGTTGCTGACCAGGTTGTCCCGGACCTGCTGCGGGCTCCAGGACGGGTTCGCCGAGAGCGTCAGCGCCGCCGCGCCGGCGACGTGCGGCGACGCCATCGAGGTGCCGCTGATGGTGTTCGTCGCGCTGCTGCCGGTGTACCAGGCCGAGGTGATGTTGACGCCCGGCGCCAGGATGTCGACGCAGGTGCCGAAGTTGGAGAAGCTCGCCGCGGCGTCGTTGTTCTGCGTCGCACCCACGGTGATCGCGGAGGCGACCCGGGCCGGGGAGTAGTTGCAGGCGTTCTGCCGGACGCCGAGGGTGTTGCCGTTGCCGGCGGCGACCGCGTACGTGACACCGGAGTTGATCGAGTTGGTGACGGCCGTGTCGATCGAACTGTTGGCGCCACCACCGAGGCTCATGTTCGCCACCGCCGGCTTGACCGCGTTCGCGGTCACCCAGTCGATACCGGCCACCACCTGGGCGTTGGTACCGCTGCCCTGGCAGTTGAGCACTCGGACGCCGACGATCTGGACGCCCTTGGCCACCCCGTACGCCGAGCCACCCACCGTGCCCGCCACGTGCGTGCCGTGGCCGTTGCAGTCGTCGGCGGAGCCGCCGTCCACCGCGTCGAAGCCGGAGACGGCCCGCCCGCCGAAGTCGTTGTGCCCGTACAGCACGCCGGTGTCGATGATGTAGGCGCGGACGTTCGACGCCGTGTTCGGGTAGGTGTACGAGCTGTTCAGGGGCAGGTTCCGCTGGTCGATCCGGTCCAGGCCCCAGGATGGCGGGTTGGTCTGGGTGCCGGCGATCGAGACGGTGTGGTTCTGCTCGACGTACGCCACCGCCGGGTCGGCGGCGATCCGTGCGGCGGCCTTCGCGCCAACCCGGATCTCGAAGCCGCGCAGCGCAGCGCCGTAGGTGCGGGCCACGGTGCCGCCGTGCCGGCCGACCAGCCGGTCCGCGTTGTCGCCGACCGTGCCCCGGCTGACGGCGGTGTCCTTGAAGACGACGATGTAGCTGTCCGCGACGGCCGTGTCCCCACCCGCCGCCCGGATGGCTCCGGTGGGTTCGGCGGCCAGGGCGGGCGTGGCGGCGGCCAACAGGGTCAGTGCGGCCACCCCGACGAGTACGGACCTGTGGGCAAGACGCATCTCTTACCTCCCTCCGACCGGCAGCCGCCCGACGCGGGTCCCGCTCAGATCCATGACGGCCGATCTTTCCCGAGGGTAGGTCAGTGCAGTGATGAAGATAAACATGTCGCATCGTTCATAACGCGGAGAGGATGCCCCCTACGGGACGGCGTTCCGGGACGAACGAGGGCTGCGCCCGGAGTCGCGGACGGCCGCGATCGGAGAGGCTGACCAGCATGGAGAGCCCCCTCGCCGCCGTGCTGCCGATCGCCGTCCTGTGGCTGGCCGCTGGCGTGGTCGCGGACGGCCTGCCCCGGCTGGACCGCGCCCGCGCGCTGCGCCGACGCGCCGGACACCTGCTCATCCTGACCCTCGTGGGCCTGACGCTCACGGCGGCGGTGCTTGCGGCCGGGTTGTTCACCGCCGGCAACACCCCGGCCGATCGGGCCGCCACCGCCCTCAACCTCGCCGGGCTCCCCACACTCGTGGTGGCGGTCTGCACCGTACGCCGGGTGCGCCGGCTCCGGGCCGGCGCGGGAGCGTTCGCCGCAGCGCCGGAGACGCCCGCGCCGCACGGCCTTCGGGCCGCCGCGGCGCACCCGCTGATCGGGTTACCGGTCCAGGTCACGGGTGTGCTGACGGTGCCCGCGGTGGTCGCGGCGAGCGGCACCGACCTGCTCGCCGCACCGGGCGTCACCGGTCCAGCGATCACCGTCGGCGCGCTCGGGATCCTGGCCGTCGGCGTCCGGCACGCGCTCCGGCACAGCAGGCTCGCCGAGCGGGCCCGGCCGGACGCACAGCGGTCAGCGCGAGCGCCCGGGCCCCTGCACGTATAGGAGCTCCAGGATCGCCCGGGTCGCCTCGAACCAGCGGTCCAGCCAGCCCGGCGGCGGCACGCTGCCCTTCGGCGGCAGCTCCATCAGCAGGCCGCGCAGCAACGGGTGGTCAGCCAGCGCCCCGGTGGGCTCCATCGGCCAGCCGCTGGGCGGGAAGGACGGCTCGACCAGTGGGTTCGGGTCCAGTGAGGGCAGGGAGAGCGGCGTATCGCTCGCCTCGGCCGCCGACGCGTCCCGTCCGCTCATCTCCTGGTCGGTCGAGACCACCTCGGTGAGGACGGTGTCCCGACGTGCCCCGCGGTACTTGCCACCGAACCGCTCCGGCTTACCCGGACCGTTGGTGAGGTTGTCAGACCCGATCGTCGTCATCCGTCTCGCCTACCTCGCTCGGTTGCGGATAGTGCGGCGGGTCGTCGACCAGCGCCGTACCGACGGGTTCAACGAGACGGGCCCGCTGTAGCGACGGGAATCCCGGCGGAACCTCGCCGGCCGCCACCGCGCGGTGCCGAAGAGCGTGGCGATCCGGACACGGGAAAGCCCCCGCCCGGTCGAGACCGGACGGGGACCTCACGTGACCACTCGGTCAGGCCGAGCCGAACGCACCGCCTCTGGTGCCGGCGACGAAGGCGTGCCAGTCACCCGGGGCGAAGACCAGGGCCGGGCCGGCCTTGTCCTTCGAGTCCCGCACTCCGACCGCCCCGGTCACGTACGCCACCTCCACGCAGTTGTCACAGTTCGGCCCGCTCTTCGAGCTCTTGAACCACGTTGCCTGCGTCAGGTCCACGGGGAACCCCTTGGTCGCCATTTCCACAACGGCTCCTCTGCCAGTTTTGCGATGTGTGCGACGGACTCCTCCGGACGAATGGCCGCGGCGCGGATGTGATCGAAGATGAAGCTGTACTTCTGTAGTTCGTCACTCTTCTCCAGGAAGAGCCCACCCGTGGCGTTCTCCGCGTACACGACATCCGGATCACCGGGCTCGGGAAAGCTGAGGATCGTGAAGGTGCCGTCCATGCCGGCGTGCGCACCCACCTCGAAAGGAAGGATCTGGAGCGTCACGTTCGGCAGCTCGGCAACCTCGACCAGCCGCTTGAGCTGGCCACGCATCACCTCGTCCCCACCCACCGGCCTGCTTACCACCGCCTCATCGAGCACCACCCACAGATCGACCGGATCGTCCTGGGTCAACAACGACTGACGGCCCAGACGGACACGCACCCGCTGATGAACCTGATCGGCGGTGAAGTCCGGCCGGGCGGCGCGGATCATCGCCCCCGCGTACTCCTCGGTCTCCAACAGACCGGGCACCACCTGCTGCTCGTACGCCCGGATCGAACTCGCCGCGGCCTCCAGCCCGACGTACGCCCCGACGAGCACGGTGCTGTACGGGTGCCACCAGCCCTTCTGCCGGGCCTCCCGGGCGATCTGCACGAGTTCGTCGCTCTCGGCACCGACCACGCCGTAGATCCGCAACATGTCCCGCACGTCGCGCGGGGTGGCCGTGGTGTGCCCGGTCTCGATCCGGGAGACCTTCGACGCGGAGCACTCCAACTGCTCGGCCACGACTTCGATGGTGATCCCGGCGGACTCCCGCTGGCGGCGCAGCTCGGCACCGAGCCGCCGTCTCCGGATGGTGGGACTGCGCCGCTCACTCATGGCGCCCCCCGGTCACTGGTCCCACCGCTGGCTGCTCGACCCCACTCGGGCTACCTCCGGTCGACGCGCCACTGGCTGCCGCCCGCCGGGGGCGCGACCGTCGACCGGCGGACGTTCGCGGCGAGGGGATGGTGCCGGTCATCGGCCGGCCGCGACGGGCGTAACCGGTCCTCAGTGTGCCGTCCGGACGCGGATGGCTTCAAGCGCCGCTTTGCGGGGGCGACTCACGTATCGGCAAAAGTCGACGTGCAACTTGCATGAAGCACGTCGCTGATGCACTCTGTCCGTATGGCACGGATCACTCAGCGTCTCCGTCCGGTCCCCCGGTGTGGTGATCCCACCGACCCGGGGAAGCCGGCCGCGGCGCGGGTCCGGCCCGCGACACCGAGAGCTGCCCCGGGGTGATGACCCCGCCGCTGCACGTCAGCCGACTGTGGCGGCGGGCGCGGTTCCCGGAAGCAGCCGGGTGATGGTCGGGTGGCGGCACGCCACCAGCGGGGTACGGCCCGACCACCACCACCCGCACCACCGGTCCACGAGGCGCGACCCCGTCACCGGGCCGAGACGTTCCCCCGATCAGTCACCGCCGGCACACCGCCGGCCGACCTCCCCAGGAGCCCATGTGCTTCCCCGCTCCGGTGACGTACTGAACGTGACTCGCGCGGCGAGTGTCCAGTTCCTCAGGCCCATCAAGTTCCGGGTGATCCGGGTGCTCGACTGGCCGACCTACGACGGTTGGCTCTGGCTCGACGGCTACGAGTTGAACGCCGCGGGCGACGCGGTCACCCGTCGGTCGATCTTCGTCCAGCGGGAAGGGCTGCAACAGGTGCACGCCGCGCCGGAGCCCCGCCCGCACACCGTGCGGAGCCGGCGACCGGTCGTCCGTACGCCGGTCAGGGTGGGCTGACCGACGCGATCCGCCGCCGGTGGGCGTGCCGTCGCCATAGAATCGGTACGCCCACCCCGGCACCGTTCCACCCGCACGTCCAGGGCCCTGATCCTGGGATGGTCATGGTCAATCAGCCCGCCCCGCGGCGGCACCACCGCTCCCGTATCGCCTACGCCTTTGGACTCCTCGCCCTGCTCGGGGCAGTGACCACCCTCGTGGTCCTGGTCCGCGACCCGGCGCTGTCGTCCACCCGGCTGGTCACTCCGGTGCCGGCACCGGAGATCACCGTGGTCGACCCCGACCCACCGACGGACGAACCCGGCTGGCACGCCACGGACCCCGCGCGCGACCGCCTCGACGCGATCGACCCTGCCGGCCCGGCGGCCGACTCCGGTTCCGGCGGCGGCCAGTCCGACGGCCGGCAGGAGATCACCGAGGCCGCTCCGGCCCGGCATACCGCGACGGACGTCCGCCGCTCGCTGTTCTGGTCCGGGATCTTCGGCCTCACCATCTCGCTGGCCGGTCTCGGCCTCGTCGGCACCCGCCGCCGGATGTGGTGAGCGTCGGTCAGCGCGTGGCCGTCACCGTCGGGCTGGGCCGGACCGGGCCGGTGCCCGTCCCGGTCGAGGGCCGGGCCTGGGAAATGACCAGCAGCACCTCCTCGTCGGTCGGCACCGTCGCGCCGGCCTCCGGCTCGGTTCCCACCACCGTGCCCGGTGGCAGCTCGGACGGGCGGTACACCACCCGGTAGCTCAGGCCGAGCCGGTCCAGCAGCCCTTCCGCGGTGGCCTGCGGCAGGCCGGCGAGCGGCGGCACCGGCACCTCCGCCGGCGCGGTGGTGACCGGCGGGCTGCTCGGCGACTCACTGCTCGGCGCCGCCGAGGTGGGCGCCGCGCTGGTCGGTGCGGCGCTGGTGGCACTGGCCGGCGGAGGCGACGGTGTGGGTCCCGGGTCATCGGGGTCGTCGTCCTGCGCGGCGAGCACCACCCAGAGCGCGGCCCCGAGCAGGCCTGCGAGCAGGAGCGCGAGCACACCCCAGAGGATCGGCAGCCACCAGCGTCGGCCACCCTGCTCCTCGGCGTACCACTCGCCGGCGGGCTCGGCCGGTTGGGGCGCTCGCACCTCCGCCCGCCCGGACCACGGCGCCGGGGTCGTCCGCTCGGCAGGCATCCGCGCGGTCCGGTCGACCGGCGTGCCCGGCCGCGTCAGCCCAGAGCGGTCGATCGGCATGGTCCGGTCGGGCGAACCAGCCGGGCCGGCCGACGCGGCCCGGTCGATGGAGGCGGTCGCATCCGGCGACGCGGCCCGGTCGATGGGCGCGGTGGCATCCGGCAACTCGGCGCGGTCGATGGGAGCGGTCGCATCGGGCGACGCGGGCCGGTCGATCGGCGCGGTCGCGTCCGGCAACGCGGCCCGGTCGATCGGCGCGGTCTCGTCGGGTGACCGGGTGCCAGGCGAGGTCGGCGGGGTCGGCTCGGGCCGGTCGGCGGCGGGCGGCAGAGGGCGCGTCCGGTCGTCGTCGTGGTCCCCGGTGGGCGGCTCCTGGCGGTCGTCGCTCATCGCACGTCCTTTCCCGGGCGGGCGCCATGGCCCTCGACGGCCAACCTAACCGCCCACACGGTGATCAGCGGGGATCCGCGGCGCGAACCGCCCGGCTCGGGACGGCACACCGGCGGACCCCGGCCGTGCGGGATGACCTACCAGACCCGTACGGGCCGGAGCGGCCGACCGGTTCGCGGGCCGGAGATCAGGAGGTGGGATTCGTGGTCGGCTGGCTTGGGGGCGCCGCCCCGCACCAGATGCTGACCTCGTCGTTCCAGCGGGCCGAGCCGTCCTCGGCCGGTTCCTGCCGGCTGACCTTCCCACTGCGTCCGCTGCGGTAGCGCGGGTAGAGGCCCTCGTCGACCAGGTCGTCCGCAGCGCTGGCGCAGTCGTCGCCCACCACGTCCGGCACCTCGGCGGCGGGCGGCGGGCCGGCAACCCGCAACTGCACCGTGGTGCCCCGGGTCACCGGGGTGCCCACGGCGGGCGAGGTGCTCTCGACCGTACGACCGGTGCCGGTGCCGAAGACCAACCGCCAGCCCAGCCGCTGCTCGCGCAGCGCGTCCCGGGCCTCCTCGAAGTCGCTGCCGACCACCGGTGGCACGGTCAGCCCGGTGCCCTTGGTCGCGGTGGCGGAGGTGCGGGGGGCCGACGGCGTGGTCCGGCCGCTGCTCGGCCGGGGCGCGGTGGCCCGGCCGGTCGGTGTGTCGGTCGCGGTCGCCACCGCGAGCGGATCCGTCGGGGGCGCCTCGTCCCCGCCCGCCAGCAGCCAGCCGCCCGTGGCACCGACCGCGGCGAGGAGCACGGCGACCAGCCCACCGCCGAGCAGCATGCTGCCCCGGCCCGGACCGCCGCCGTCCCGGCCGGCGACGGCATCCTGCCGACCCGTGTTCGCGTCCGTCATTGCGCCCACCGCCTCATCACCGGCGACCGTACCGGTCGTCGCCCAACCCGTTGCGTCTGCGGCCCGTTCCGGCGGGTAGTTGCCACTCGCCGCGCCGACGACGGGACGTTACGCTGCCCGGCATGGCCAGACGGGGCTGGGGAGTATCGATCGCGACGGCGGTCGGGGTCGCGGCCGGCGCTGGCGCCGCACAACTGGGCTTCGGCTACGGGCTCGGCGTCATCACCTGGACGCCCACCGATGCGGCGGCAACCGACACGGCCTGGGCGGATGGGCTGGCGTGGGCCGCGTGGCTCGCCGCCAGCTCCACGGTGCTGGGCGCGGTCTGCGCGCAGCGGCTGCACCAGCGGGCCGCGCCGTCATCGGCCGAGCCGAGGCCGACCGTCCCGGATGCGACGCCTCCCGCCGTGCCGGACCCGGCGGACGGGCCGCAGCAGGTGCCAGTGCCCGGGGCGGAATCGCGTACCGCGGTCGAGGGCAGCGGCCCGGCGAGCGCGACGGACGGCCCCTCGGCGCGGATCACCCCACCGGTCGAGCGTGAGGGCCTGCTGCGGCGGGTGTCCCTGGCGCTCGGCGCCGCGATCGGCGGGCTGGTCACCGTGCTGCTGGTCGCCGTACCCGCGCGGGTCGCGGCGGGCGCCGACACCGCCGCGCCGCAGCGGGTGGCCGCCGTCCACGCGGCGCTGGGCATCCTGATCGGCGTGCTCGTCGCGCTCTGGGCGCTGCGTTCCCGCGCCGCCGCGGTGAACGTGACCGCGACGGCCGCCTGGCTGTGGCTGCTCGCGGTGGTCTCGGTCGTCGACGGGGTACGCGTCGGGCGCGGACTGACCGGCGCCCAGCTCGGCACCTGGCAGCTCGACCCGGACCACGCGCGGTACTGGATCGGTGACCAGCTCTACTGGCCCGGCGCGCTGCTGGCGCTCGTTCCCGCGCTGCTGATCGGCGCGCTGGCCGCCCGGCGAGCCGCCCGGTCGACGGGGCATCTGGTCGGCGCGGCGGCCTCCGGCGCGGCCGGCCCGCTGCTCGTCGCGCTCGCCTACCTCACGACCGTGCCGCGCTGGTCGGCGCTGGGCCCCGCGCAACTGTCCACCCAACTGATCGCGCCGTACGCGGTGATCGCCGGCATCGGCGGCTCCGTGCTGGCCGCCGTCCTCGCCGAGCGGGTCGCCCGGAACCGGACCGCCAACCCAGGGGAGGCCGTCCCCGGTGTGGCGGCGACCCTGCCACCCCGGGCCGGGGTGACCTCGGCCGTCGACCCCGGCGCGGCCCCGGCTGCCGGCTCCGGGGCGACGTCGGACGTCGAGCCACGAGCCGAGGCGTTGACGGCCGACTCCCCGGGCGGGACCGCTGCGCGGCGCGGCACGGCCGACGCCGCCCCGTCGACGAGCCGGGCACGATCCCGGACGCGCGACACCGACGCCGCACCCCCGACGCGTGACGCGGCCGCCGTTCCCCGGGTGCCGGCACCGCGCACCGACCCGGACCTCTCCGGTCCGGCTGAACCCGCCGGTGGCGAGCCAGCGGCAGGCAGCCGGCGCCGCCGTCCACCCCGCCCCGCCACCGACTGATCCTGCACGGGGTCCGGGGTCAGTCGACGGGCCAGGTGTGGACCGGCTCGTTGCCGCGCTGGAGTTCCGCGTACCGCTGGACCATGTGGTGCAGCGCGGCGGCCCGGTCCATGCCCCGGTGCCGTTCCGCCGCCCAGACCGCCTCGGTCTGCCACACCGCGCCGTTGCGGCCGGTCCGGCAGCGCTGCTCGATGATGCCGAGCAGCCGGTCCCGCTCCGCTGGTGCGACACCGAAGCGGTCCAGGCCCGCCGCGGCGGTGGGCAGCAACTGCTCCAGCACCAGCGTGGTGACGGGCACGTCGCCGACCCGGGGCCAGTGCAGCACGGCGTCCAGGCCGCGGCGGGCGGCCGCGTGGAAGTTCTCCTCGGCGGAGCTGAAGGTGAGCTGGCTCCAGATCGGCCGGTCCGCCTCGGCCAGGCCCCGGGCCAGCCCGAAGTAGAAGGCCGCGTTGGCCAGCATGTCCACCACCGTCGGACCGGCCGGCAGCACCCGGTTCTCCACCCGCAGGTGCGGGCGGCCGTTCATGATGTCGTAGACCGGGCGGTTCCACCGGTAGACGGTGCCGTTGTGCAGCCGCAGCTCCCCGAGCTGGGGCACACCGCCAGCGTGCAGCACCTCCACCGGGTCCTCGTCCTCGCAGATCGGCAGCAGCGGCGGGAAGTACCGGACGTTCTCCTCGAACAGGTCGAAGATCGAGGTGATCCACCGCTCGCCGAACCACACCCGGGGGCGTACGCCCTGGGCCTTGAGTTCGTCGGGGCGGGTGTCGGTGGCCTGCTCGAACAGGGCGATCCGCGTCTCGGCCCAGAGCTGACGGCCGTACAGGAAGGGCGAGTTCGCCCCGATCGCCACCTGCACCCCGGCGATGGCCTGGGACGCGTTCCAGTAGTCGGCGAAGCTGTCCGGCGCGACCTGGAGGTGGAACTGGAGACTGGTGCAGGCGGCCTCGGGGGCGATCGAGTCGGTGTGCGTCCGCAACTGCTCGACACCACGGATGTCGAGCTCGATGTCCTCGCCCCGGGCACCGACGATCTGGTCGTTGAGCACCCGGTAGCGCTCGTTGGTGGAGAGATTGTCCTCGACCAGGTGCCCCTCGGTGAGGGTGGGCAGGATGCCGACCAGGACGATCTTCGCGTCGGACTTGGCCGCCCGCTCGTCGGCACGGGAGAGGCTGCTCCGCAGGTCGTGCTCGTAGTCGGCGAAGCCGGTGCCCCCGATCAACCGGGGCTCGGCGTTCAGCTCCAGGTTGAACTGCCCCAGCTCGGTCTGGAAGAGCGGGTCGGCGATGTCGACCAGGATCTCCTCGTTGCGCATCGCCGGCTCGGCCGCCGAGTCGACCAGGTTGAGCTCGATCTCGAGGCCGGTCATCGGCCGGTCGGCGTCGAAGCCGAAGTCGTCCAGCATCAGGGCGAAGACGTCCAGGCACCGCCGGACCTTCTGCCGGTAGCGGACGCGGTCCTCCCGGGTGAAGGCGCCCTGCGCGACGTCCCTGCCCATGTGTCCTCCCGGCGGCCGGCGCGGTCGGGATTCTGCCGTCCCGGAAAGCGCATTGTGAACCATCCACGTTAAGAGCGCCCGCCTGGCCGGGGCCAGAGGCCGGTACCCGCGATCCGGGACCGACGGAGCAGACGCGCTCGTGGCGCCATCTGTACCCCGCCGGTGCCGGGTCGGACCGGTTGGCGGTGCGAACAACTCGTGACAATTCACACGGCGCCGGCCGTGGGCGACGCGGACGGCGCCGGGCCCGCGCCGAACTGCGGCGCGGGCCCGGCGTACCGGCGATCCGAAGGGATCAGGCCTGGCGGACGGCCTCGCCCTCGATCTCGATCTTGATCTTCTTGCCGACCAGCACGCCGCCGGTCTCCAGCGCGACGTTCCAGGTCAGGCCGAACTCCTCGCGGTCGATCTCGGTGCTCGCGGAGAAGCCGAAGATGTCCTGGCCGAACGGGCTGCGGCCGACACCCTCGAACTCCACCTCCAGCTCGACCGGACGGGTGACGTCCTTGATGGTGAGCTCACCGGTGAGCACGAACTCGTTGCCACGGCGGGACTTGACCCCGGTGCTGCGGAACTCCAGCGTCGGGTACTTCTCGACCTCCAGGAACTCGGGGCTGCGCAGGTGGGCGTCCCGGTCGTCCTGGGTGGTGTCGATGCTGGCGGCCTGGATGGTCGCGACGACCGACGACTGCAGCGGGTCCTCGGCGATGGTGATGGTGGCGGCGGCCTCGTTGAACTCACCGCGGACCTTGCTCACCATCATGTGCCGGGCGACGAAGCCGACGCGCTTGTGCGCGGCGTCCAGCGCGTAGGTGCCGGCCGCCGGGATGGTGAGGCCGTCCCAGTCGCGGGTAACCGCATCGATGCTGCTGGTCATGCTGCTGTCCTCCAGGAAGAATGTTTAGTAGCCCAACGACTGCCTGAGCAACTATAGCCGTAGCAATATTCCCCGTGTCAAGTACTGGTAGGATGAACGAGTGACCAACGTGTTCGACGATCCCCGGATCACCGCCGTCGGCCTGCTCTATGAGGTGCATGCCGGGCTGTCGGCCCGGTTCGCAGCCCAACTCGACGAGCAGGGCCTCTCCGTGGTCGAGTTCGAGGTGCTGACCCGCCTGGCCCGCTCGCCGGGCAACCAACTGCGGATGACCGACCTCGCCGCGCAGACCTCCCTCTCCACCAGCGGCGTCACGCGCGTGGTGGACCGGATGGAACGCGACGGGCTGCTCACCCGCCGCGCCTGCCCGTCCGACCGGCGCAGTTCGTTCGCCGTGGTGACGGCGGCTGGCATGCAGCGGCTCAACGAGACGCTGCCCGGGCACCTGCGGATCATCGAGCAGTGGTTCACGGGCCAGCTCGACCCCGATGCCCTGGCCGCGCTGCTCGACGGCCTGCGCCGGGTACGGGACGCCGTTCATCCCTGTGCGACCGCCGGCAGCACCGACGACGCAGAGCACGAGACTCCCGCCGCCGACGGCGCCACCCGATCCTGACGGCCGAAACCGGCCCCGGTTCGGACGGTCGCAGGCGGTGGATGGGCCGGCTCAGCGGGTGGCGGCGCCACCGGCAGAAAGACCGGCAGAACTGACCTTGGTAAAGGGACGAACCGCTCAGCTTGGTCTTTCCGGTCGCACAACGGTGGCAGGCTTCGTGCACCGGGGATTCACCGGGGGGTGACGGCGCGGGCGAACAGCGAGGGGTAGCACCAAGGGGGCTTTTCGTCCGCGCCACTCCGCGCCCACCCTACCGGGCGGCCGGCCCGCCACGGGCCGCGGTCAGCGCGTAGAGCAGCCCCGACTCCTGCGGCAGCAGCCGGATGCCACTCTCCTCGCACACCCGGTCGAGCCGGTCCAGGACCGCCGGGTCCGCGGTGCTCGCGGCCAGCCCCACCAGCGCCTCCACCACGTCCCGCCGATCCTCGCCGGCATCGGCGGCGGCGGCGAACCACTCGGCCGCCAGCTCCCGGTCGCCCCGGTGCAGCGCCAGGTTCCCCTCGATCAACGCGCAGATCCCCGCCTCCGGCCCGCCCCGGGACAGCACCGCGTCCTCCGGGTCAGGTCGCTCCGGCACGGCACTCTCCTCTCCCGGTCGCGCCGTCACCGACACCTCGGCGCCCTCCGCCCGCAGCTCGGTGAGCACCTCGGCCGCCTCCGGAGCGCGACCGTCCTGGGCGAGTGCCAACCCGACCGTGCCGAGCACCCGGCGCCGATGCCCCGGATCACCCAGCTCCGACAGCGCGGCCGCCGCCCGCCGGCCCTGGTCCACGGCGTCGGCGTACCGGCCCTCCAGGCGGGCCACCTCGGCCCGGTTGGCCCAGGCCAGCACCCGCAACCGCTGCTCCCCGCCCTCGGCGGCGAGCCGGTCCACCGCGGCCAGCCTCCGACGCGCGGCCGCGAGGTCACCGACCCGGATGTCGTGCCAGGCGAGGCTGTTCTGGGCAACCGCCAGGTCCCGGGTCCGCCCGTTGCGGGCCGCCAGTCGGAGCACCGCCTCGGCCTGCTCCCGGGCCTCGTCGTGGCCGCCGACGGTGATCAGCAGCGCGGCGAGCACGCTCCGCGTCTCCAGCTCACCGGTGACGTCACCGGCCTGCCGGAACAGTTCCAGGGCGGCCCGCGCCGTCGGCAGTTCCTCGGCGCCGGCGCCGTGCTCGGCGGCGAGACGGGCCACCCCGAGGGTGGCCCAGCCACGGAGGACGAGATCAGCGTCGGCGGTCCGTGGGTCGGCCAGCAACCGCCGCAGCCACTGCCGGCCGGCGACGTCGCGCCCCCGGAACCGCCACCAGCGGGGCAGGCAGGCCGCCAGGCGGAGCGCGGTCAGTGGGTCGTCGGTGGCCGCGTGGGCCAGGGCCGAGCTGATGTCACTGCTCACCTCGTCCAGCCGACGCACCGCGTCGGACAGCCGGGGACCGGCCAGGTCGTTGGCGGTCCGCGCCACCAGACGCGCGATCACCTCCGCGTGGCGGCGCCGGACGGCGGACAGCTCGCCCTCGCCGGCCGCCTGTTCGATGGCGAAGTCGCGGACCGCGTCGAGCAGCCGGAACCGGAACGGCCCGGCGCCGAGCACGCTCAGCAGGCCGAGTTCGACGAACCGGTCCAGCAGCGGAAGCGGGTCGATCACCACCGTGCCGTCCCGGTCTGCCTCGTCGGCGAGCATCTCCTCGGCCAGCTCCACCGACCAACGGTTGCCGAACATGGCCAGTCGCCGCAGCGCGTCCCGCTCGTCCGGCGCGAGCAGCCGGTAGCTTGCCGCCACCGCGTCCCGCAGGGTCACCGCCGCGGTGCCCCGCTCGACGGCACTGCCGGGCGAGCGGCGGGTGGCCGCGTCCGGTCCGTCCCAGCCGGGGTGGACCGCCGGGTCGGCCGGGGTGGTCAGATCGAGCACCCGGTCCCCGTACCGGTCGAGCAGCTCGGTGAGGTCGAGGAGCCGGCCGCGGGCGGCCATCAGCTCGATGGCCAGTGGCAGCCCACCCAGCCGGCGGACCAGCGCGGCCAGCGCCGGCAACTCGTCGGTGGTGGGCGGCTCGCGACGGACCTGGGCGAGCCGGGCGGTGAACAGCGCGACCGCCGGCCACGCCGCGAGCGTCGCCGGCCCGGACCGCTCGGCGTCCGGCGGCGGCACGTCGAGCGGCGCGACCGGCCAGACCCGCTCGCCGGGCAGCCCGACCGGGTGCCGCCCGGTGACCAGCACGCGCAGCGAGGGCAGCGCGCCGGTCAACCGGTGCAGTGTCTCGGCCACCGGCCCGGGGGCACGCTCCACGGCGTCCATCACCAGCAACGCCGGGCGGCCGGCGAGCCGGGCGGAAAGTTCCGGCAGCCGGGCGGCGCCGAGCACGGCCATCGAGGCGGCCAGCACGTCCGGGCCGTCCGCGCCCTCTCCGATCAGCACCCCGGCCACGCCGGCCGGGTGGGCGTCGGCGGAGGCGTGCGCGACAGACAGCGCCAGCGCGGTCTTGCCGACCCCGGCCAGCCCGACCAGGCTCACGAGTCGGGGGCCCTGCTCCGCGGTCAGCATTCCGGTCAGCTCGGTGACGTCCCCGTCCCGGCCGATCAGGGCGACCGGCGGTGGGAGGGCGACGGGCGGGTCCGACCCGGCTGGCCCTGCTGTCGACGCGGCGGCGCCGGTGACCGGGAGCGCCGCGGGGGTGACGTCCGACCGGGCCGGCTCACCGCCGGCCGGGCTGCGTGCCGCGGCGAGGAAACCCGCCCTGGCGGCACCGGTCAGCTCCAACGCTTCGGCGAGCAGCTCGACGGTCGTGCGCTGCGGCCGAATCGACCGACCGCGCTCCAGGTCACGCACCGTCCGCACGCCCACACCGGACCGCGACGCCAGCTCGGCCTGGGTCAGGCCGGCGGCACGCCGGTGCCCGCGGAGCAGCTCCGGCAGCCGGGTACGACCGGCCGAGCTCCGTGACCGATCATGATCCGGAGTCATGGGCACGAAGAGTACGGATCGACTCCGACCATCGGCAGTCGAACGTCGGGCTGCCGACGCCCGCTCGCCGATATCCGACAGGTCGGCCGGACAGCCCTGCCGGAGGCGGCCGACGACCGGGCGTCGGCCGACTCCGACCGGTCAGAGCCCCAGGTCGCGCGCGATGATCATGCGCTGCACCTCGCTGGTGCCCTCGCCGATCTCCAGGATCTTGGAGTCGCGCCAGAACCGGGCCACCGGGTACTCGTTCATGAAGCCGTAGCCGCCGTGGATCTGGGTGGCCTCGCGGGCGTTGTCCACCGCGATCGTGCTGGCGTGCAGCTTGGCGATGGCCGCCTGCCGCTTGAACGGCTCGCCAGCCAGCATCCGGGCCGCGGCGTCGTAGTAGGCCAGCCGGGCGGTGTGCGCCTTCAGCTCCATGTCGGCGATCTTGAACTGGATCGCCTGGTTGGCGCCGATCGGCCGGCCGAAGGCCTGCCGCTCCTTCGCGTACTTGATCGACTCGTCGACGCAGCCCTGGGCGAGGCCGACGGCCAGCGCCGCGATGGCGATCCGGCCCTCGTCGAGGATCTGGAGGAACTGGGCGAACCCCCGCCCCCGCTCGCCGAGCAGGTTGGCCGCCGGCACCCGGCAGTCGTCGAAGGTCAGCTCGTGGGTGTCCGAGGCGGTCCAGCCGACCTTGGAGTAGCCCGGCGCCACGGTGAACCCCGGCGTGCCGCTGGGCACGATGATGGTCGACAGCTCCTTCGAGCCGTCCGGCTTCGTACCGGTCACCGCGGTGACGGTCACCAGCGCGGTGATGTCGGTGCCCGAGTTGGTG
This sequence comes from Micromonospora acroterricola, assembly GCF_003172955.1. Taxonomy (GTDB): domain Bacteria; phylum Actinomycetota; class Actinomycetes; order Mycobacteriales; family Micromonosporaceae; genus Micromonospora; species Micromonospora acroterricola. The sequence goes on from NZ_QGKR01000178.1 coordinate 25,029, forward strand.
ATGAACGCCTTCGAGCCGTTGATCACCCACTCGTCGCCGTCGAGCACCGCCCGCGTCTGGGTGCCGGCGGCGTCCGAACCGGTGCCCGGCTCGGTGAGCCCAAAGGCGGCCAGCGCCTCGCCGCTGAGCAGCTTCGGCAGCCAGGTCGCCCGCTGCTCGTCGGTGCCGAACCGGTAGATCGGCATCGCGCCGAGCGACACCGCCGCCTCCAGCGTGATCGCCACGCTGGAGTCGACCCGGGCCAACTCCTCGAGGGCCAGGCAGAGCGCGAAGTAGTCGCCGCCCATGCCGCCGTGCTCCTCAGCGAAGGGCAGGCCGAACAGGCCCATCTTGCCCATCTGCCGGATCACCTCGTACGGGAAGGTGTGCTGCTCGTAGTGCTCGGCGATGACCGGGGCGACCACCTCGCGCGCGAAGTCCCGCACGCTCTCCCGCAGCGCCGATTGTTCGTCGGTGAGCCGGAAGTCCATCTCATCCTCCTGTGGGGACGGCCGCCGGGCGCTCGTGACGCCGGAGCGGTTCGCTGTGCCGGGCCGATCGAGGGGTCAGACCGGGGTGACGCCGTGCCGGCGCCGGGAGAAGTGCCGATCCTTGGTGCGCGCCGCGGCGAACCGGCGGACCAGCTCGGTACGCAGGTCGTGCGGCTCGACGATCGCGTCCACCACCAGCTCGCTGGCGAGCCGGACGACGTCGATGTCCCGCTCGTACTCGGCTCGCTTGGCGGCGACGAAGGCCGCCCGCTCGTCCTCGTCCGGGATGGCGGCGATCTTGTTGGCGTAGACCGCGTTCACCGCGGCCTCGGCCCCCATCACCGCGATCTTCGCGGTGGGCAGCGCGATGGTGGCGTCCGGCTCGAACCCGGGGCCGGCCATGGCGTAGAGGCCGGCGCCGTACGCCTTGCGGACGACCACGCAGATCTTCGGCACCGTCGCCTCGGAGATCGCGGTGATCATCTTCGCGCCGTGCCGGATGATGCCCTGCTTCTCGACCGCGCTGCCGACCATGAAGCCGGGCACGTCGCTGAGGAAGAGCAGCGGCACGTTGAACGCGTCGCAGAGCTGCACGAACCGGGTCGCCTTGTCGGCCGAGTCGACGAAGAGCACGCCGCCCTTGAACATCGAGTTGTTGCCGACCACGCCGACGACCTCGCCGTTCAGGCGACCGAAGCCGATGGTCAGCTCCTTGGCCCAGAGCGCCTGGATCTCGAAGAAGGAACCCTCGTCGAGCAGGCCCTTGACGTACCGCCGCATGTCGAACGCCTGCCGCTCGCTGGCCGGCACCAGCGCTGCCAGGTCGGCCTTCTCCGGCGCGGCGACCGCCTCGGCGGCCGGCGGCGTCTGGGTCCAGTTCGCCGGCAGGTACGACAGGTAGCGGCGCACCACGTCGAGCGCGTCGGCCTCGGTCTTGCAGAGGAAGTGCCCGACGCCGGACTCGGCGGTGTGCACCTTGGCCCCGCCCATCGCCTCCAGGGTCGTCTTCTCGCCGGTGACCATCTCGACCATCCGGTCGGACCCCAGGTACATGCTGGCGTTGCCGTCGACCATGGCCACCACGTCGCAGAACGCCGGGATGTACGCCCCACCGGCGGCGCTCGGGCCGAACAGCGCGCACACCTGCGGGATCGAGCCCGAGGCGCGCACCTGGTTCCAGAAGATCTTTCCGGCGCCGCGCCGGCCGGGGAAGAGGTCGACCTGGTCGGTGATCCGGGCGCCGGCCGAGTCGACCAGGTAGACCATCGGCACGCCGGCACCGTACGCCCGCTCGATGATCCGGATGATCTTCTCGACGGTGCGGGCGCCCCAGCTGCCGGCCTTGACGGTGGAGTCGTTGGCCATCAGGCAGACCTGCCGGCCGTCGATGGTGGCGGTGCCGGTGACCACGCCGTCGGCGGGCAGCCCTTCGGCCAGCGTGTTGGCGTAGAGGCCGTCCTCGACGAACGAGCCCTCGTCGACCAGGAGCGCGACCCGCTCCCGTGCGAAGAGCTTGCCCTTGGCCGCGTTCGCCGCGTGGTACTTGTCCGCGCCGCCGGACCGGGCCCGCTTGCGCAGCTGCTCCAGCGCCTCACCGTCGAGCGTCACGCCGACTCCCTATTGCCGCCACCCCACGCCGGCCACCTCACGAGCGCGCCGACTGACCTGAACGATCGTTAGGCTAACGTATCCGGGCGCGCTGCGGCGACCCAACTGCCGACGGGTCGGCAGGGGTGGATGACCGCCGCGGGCCAGGGGAGCCGGGTCGGGTGTCCTGAGCCCTGCGGCGTCAGCGGGGTCGGCGAGGAACGCGGCACAGCGAGCACCTGGGGCGGCGGCCTCTGCGCGACCGGCACGCCGCCCCCGGGCACCGTCAGGCGCTCGGCCGCTTGCCGATCCACTTCTCGTAGAGCGTGTCGTACGTGCCGTCCTGCTTCGCCTTGGCCAACATCTCGTTGATCTTCTTGAGCAGCTCCGGGTTGCTGTCCTTCCGCACGGAGATCCCGTACTGCTCGCCGGTGTCGAACTCGGCAGCCACCTCGAACCCGCCCGGATTCTCCTTGATGTACTCGGCCCAGACCGGCAGGTCGTTGATGGCGGCCTCGACCTGACCGTTGGCCAGAGCCTGCTGCTCGGCAGCGAGATCCTCGAACTCGACGAGCTGGAGAGCCTTCTCCTTCTCGAACCGCCGGGCGTAGTCACGCCCGGTGGTCGCCGCCTGCACCGCGACCTTCATGCCTCGAAGATCGTCCAGCGACTTGTACGGCTTGCCGGTCTTGACCAGCATCGCCTGCGTCGCGTCGAAGTACGGATCGGAGAAGTCCATCACCTTCTGCCGCTCCTCCGTGATCGTCATGCCCGCCGCGGCAGCGTCACACTTGCCCGTGTTCAGGTCCTGACCGGACTTGATCCCCTCGAACGGCGTGTCGACGATCGCCTGCTCGACACCCAGTTCCTTGGCGACCAGCTCCATCACGTCGACGTCGAACCCGACCACCTTGCCGCTGGCGTCCTTCGACTGGAACGGCGGGTACGGCAGGTGCGTGCAGACGGTCAACGTGCCCGCCTTGACGAGCTTGACTCCGCCCGCCTGGACCTCGCTCTCATCCTTCTTGGCGCATCCGGCGCTCAGGACGAGTGCGGCGATTGTAACAACAAGACCGGCAGTTCGGCCCGGGTTATAAATATTCACGGTTATGTCCGTTCGTTTCCACCGCATGGACGGGAAGCCAGGGTTACGACAGGGGGGACCGTACCTGATTACGGAGGCCTCACCTAGATCCGAAAGTCCTCAGTGGTGTGTCCGGTTCGGCCGAGTCTCGGCACCGCGCCACCGCAGGTCCCGACTGCTGAGAATCGTTGCCAGCGCAGGGGTTTCGCTGCTCACGACCTTCCGCCTCCTGCTCCGACGGCATCAGGCCACGTCACAGCCCCATCCTCACTCAGCGTGCACCGGTTCGATGTAGGGCGATATCAGCTCTATGCCCTTTTCTCGATGGTAAATCACCGGAGTCGATGCGTAGACAGTTGCAAAAGTTCGTCGTTACGATGCGATGCAGTCAACGGGGACTACCAAATCCTGCCTACGGCACTGCCGCTACGGCATATTGAGAACTGCTTGGGAGAGGTGCCTCCGTGGTGTCCTCAGAAACACCTTGACCGTCGCCAGGACGGGACGAGCCCGCCGCAGCCCTGCCGAGGTCGGCGCTCTCCTCACAGGACCGGTCCGGCCACGTCCGATCGACGAGACCGTCGTCGACCTCATCGACGACACGATCCGCACCCACCCTGACGCCGTCGCGATCATCCATCCCGCCGGCACGCTGACCTACCGGGACGTGGACCGGCTGGCCGGCGCGGTCACCGCCGATCTGCTCGCCGTGGGTGCCGGGCGGGGCGACTTCGTCGCACTCCTGCTCGACGACCGGGTCGGGCTCCTCGTCGCCATGCTCGGCACCATGCGGTCGGGCGCGGCGTTCGTGCCGTTCGACCGCGCCTGGCCCGCCCTGCGACAGGTACGGATGCTCGACGGGCTCAGCCCGGTCGCCGCCGTCGGGTCGCACCCGCCGGACGGAGCACCCGCCGTGCCGGTGATCGGCGTGCGGACGGATCCGGCCACGGTGCGGGTGACCTCGCCCGCCGCCGACCGGCCCCGGCCGGAGGACCCGATCTACGCGTTCTTCACCAGTGGCTCCACCGGCCTGCCGAAGTGCGCGGTCAACCTGCACCACGGTCTGGTCAACCGCTTCCTGTCCATGACGGAACGGTTCGCCGCCGACGGCGGCGTGGTCCTGCAGAACTCCGCGCACACCTTCGACTCGTCGATCTGGCAGTTGCTGTGGCCGCTGACCCGCGGCGGCACCGTGGTCATCCCGGACCGCACCGGGATCCTCGACTTCGACGCGACGCTGGCCCAGATCCACCGGCACGGCGTCACCATGACCGACTTCGTGCCCAGCATCTTCGACCTGCTGGTCGAGCGCCTCCAGAACCGTCCACAGGACCGGCACCTGCTGGCGTCGATGCGCCAGGTCTTCATCGGCGGGGAGGCCGCGAAACCCCACGCCGTGCAGGCCTTTCGACGGATGTTCGCCCAGGTCCGCGTGACCAACACCTACGGTCCGACGGAGGCGTCGATCGGCTCGGTCTTCCACGCCGTCAGCGAGGACGACCGGCAGGTCATCCCCCTCGGCCTGCCCCTGCCCAACACGTCGGTGCTGATCCTCGACGAGCACGGTGACCCGACCCCCCGCGGCGAGATCGGGGAGATCCATCTTGCCGGCGTCTGCCTCGGCGCCGGCTACCACGGCGACGCCGAGCGGACCCGTCAGGTCTTCGTGCCGAACCCGTACGACGAGGTTCCCGGCGACCTGCTCTACCGCACCGGGGACTTCGGCTGGGTCCGCGAGGACGGCCTGTTGATGTTCAGCGGCCGCCGGGACGCCCAGGTCCAGATCACCGGGGTACGCGTGGACCTCGGTGAGATCGAGTACGCGCTCACCACGCTGCCCGGCGTTCAGCAGGTGAAGGTGGTCGTCGACGAGGCCGGCGCCACGGCGATGCTCGTCTGCTTCTACTCGGCGGAGCGCGGCGTGACCGAGGAGGCACTGCGCGAGCACGCCCGGGCCGCCCTGCCCGCCGCGCTGGTGCCCGGCAGGTTCGTCCGACTCGCCACCCTGCCGCTGCTCTCCAACGGCAAGGTCGACCAGGAGCGACTGCGTCGCCGGCTGGCGGGCGCCGCACCCAGGGCCGCCGACACCGAGGCGGCGTACCCGCCGGAGAGCGTCGAGGCGCGGATCGCCCAGATCTGGACGCGGGTGCTGGGCTTCAGCGCGTACGACGACGACTTCTACTGCCTCGGCGGGACGTCGCTCGGCGCCGCCCGACTCGCGGTGGAGTTCGAACGCACCTTCGGGATACGGCTGGACGTGCGCGACCTGATCCGGGCGGCCACCATCCCGGCGCAGGCCGAGCTGGTGCGCCGGGGCCGTCCGCTGCCGCCGCCCGACGTCGCGCCGCACGAGCTGGCGAGCGACCTGCGCCTCGGTGAGCTGGGCCGGGTGCGGGTGCGGCGGCCCGACGACCCGGGCGCGATCCTGCTGGTCGGCGCGACCGGGTTCATCGGTACGCACGTGCTGGCCGCCCTCTCGGCGCAGGGTGACCGACCGGTCGTCTGCCTGGTCCGCGCCACCGACCACGAGGCCGCTCGGCACCGGGTGACGGCCGCGCTGACCGCCGCCGGCTACGGCCCGGCGGAGCTGATCGGGTGGTCCGCTCTGGCCGGTGACCTGGACCAGCCACACCTCGGGCTGATGGCCGCCGACTGGCGGCGGCTCTGCCGGCAGGTCGGCACGATCGTCGACGCCGGCGGACGCGTCGACACCCTCCGCGACTACGCGGACCTACGGACGACCAACGTCCACGGCCTGCGCACCCTCATCCACCTCGCCGGCGCCCACGTCCGTAAGCGGATCATCTCGCTGTCGACCACCACGGTGCGCGACGTCCACGGCACGCCACTCGCCGAATCGTTCCTGGCGCCCTGGTCGACGTTGCCGGCCGACGGCTACAGCCAGTCCAAGTGGGTCGGTGAGCAGCTGCTGAGGGCGGCCGCCGAGCAGGGTGTCCCCACCGCCGTCGTCCGGCTCGGTGAGGTCGCCGCCCACTCGCGCACCGGCCACGCCAACCCGCGGTCGTCGGTGACCATGATCCTGCGGCTCTGCCTACGGCTCGGGGTACGGCCGCCGACCCGCCTGCACGTCGACTGGACGCCGGTCGACGTGGTCGCCCGGATGGTGGCCGCGCTCACCGAACCGCGCCACCCGGTACCGCCGGGCACCGTCCTGAACGTGGTGGCGCCCGCGTCGGTGCCCGTGACCGATCTGCTGTCCCGGCTCCGCGCCGATGCGGGCGCGCTGCCGGAGATCCCGTACGACCGGTTCCTCGACCGGGCCGCCGACCTGGTCGGCGATGACGAGACAGCTCGCTGTCTCGCTGTTCTTCGGCCCCGCAGCGCCGCGGCGACCGACGCACTGGCCGGGGTGTGCCACGACGCCCTGGTCGGCACCGACACGATCCGTGCCGCCCGGATGGCCCGGGACCTCGGCCTCGGCTGGGGCACGAGCCGGGACCGGGAGATCGACACGATGATCGACCGTCTCACGAGGACTTCCCTGTCGGTGAATCGTCCGCACCTGTCCACCGCGACAGTCCAGTGAACCGCGACCGACCGGCCCAGGAGACGCCATGAAGGTGAACCTGTACTACGCCCCGTTCCCCTCGCAGATCTTCCAGGGCGAGAGCGAGCCGATCAACACTGAGCGGCCACTCAACCCGAAGAGCGCGCTGACCACCATCGCTGCCGGCCTGCGGGCGTACGCACCGCACTTCGGCTACTCCTGCGACATCGAGATCATCGATCTTCAGCTCGGTGGCCAGCGGGTGAAGTACAAGTCGCTGCCCTACGGCCCTCGGATCATGGACTGTTACCGGTACGGCACCCCGTTCGAGGAGGCTGACGAGAAGATCCGCTCGGCCGACGTGCACGGCATCACCTGCAACTTCACCAACAGCGCGCACATCGTCAGTGACCTCGCGCAGCACATCAAGAGGGTCAACCCGAAGGCTCTCGTCGTGGTCGGCGGGGTCGACTGCACCGCCCGCCCGCAGTACTACCTGGCCCGGGGCGCGGACGTGGTGGTGCGCGGCGAGGGCGAGCTGACGTTCGCGCGGGTCGTCGACGCGCTCAACCGCAAGCAGGACCTGGGAACGGTTCCGAACATCTCCCTGCCCGGCCGGCTGATCCCGACCAAGGTGGACACGTCCGAGACCGTTCCGATGGACTCGATCGAGCCGATGGCCCTGGACCTGATCCCCGACCTCTCGGTCTACACCGACACGGCCGAGGGACCGCCGCCGGAGGGTGTGCAGGGCAGCTTCATCTGCTGGGAGACGTCGCGGGGCTGCGCGTGGCGGTGCTCGTTCTGTACGGCCCCGTCGCGCGGCGGTTACCGGTACATGAGCCTGCCGACCATGGAGAAGCACCTGAAGACCTTCCAGGAGTACGGCATCAAGACGATCGTCTGGCAGGAGGACAACCCGCTCTCCCGGATCCAGCAGAACGGCGCCGGCCGTTACCTGTACGACTCCGGGCGCGAAGAGGTGCTCGCCATGTTCCACATGTTCCGGGACTACGGCTTCGCCTGGGAGTTCGCCAACGGCATCGAGTTCGGCAAGTTCATGCAGAACGGCAGATTCGACCACGAGCTCGCCGATGCCCTGCTCGGCAGCAAGATGGTCGACGGCCGGTGGGTCGGTTGCTACCGGGTGCAGATCCCGCTGGACAACATGAACGTCAAGAAGCGCCGGTTCCCCAAGCTGCTCGGCTTCGACGAGCAGGTGGACGTCCTGGCGACGATGCTCACCGACCACGGCGTCGGCCACCAGACGTACGACCTGTTCATCGGCTACCCCGAGCACGACCGCGAGGGCATCGACATGTTCACCGACTACTGCCTGCGGCTGAAGGAGGAGCTGACAGCGGTCGGGCAGGGCCGCTACAAGCCCTACTTCAACGTGTTCAACCTCTCGCTGCTGCCGGGCGCCCGGGACTGGACGACCCTGCACTCCCTGCTCCAGTTCGACATCGACGAGAACCCGGAGGTGATCGGGATCTTCCTGTCGGCCATCAACACCGAGCACTTCACCTACTGGGACATCTACCAGAAGCGTCTCGAGATGACGACCATGCTCAACGATCGCGAGATGCACCGTCTCTACGACGGCATCTTCGCGGGCTGACGAGGAGGTTTCGGCAATGCGCGTCACCCTGTTGTACGCCCCGTACCCCGGGCAGTCGTTCCGCGACGAGGACACCACCATCAGTCCGGTGCGCGTCCGCAACCCCAAGAGCGCCCTCGTCACCCTGGCCGCCGGCGCTCGGGCCTACCTGCGGGAATGGGGAGTCGACGCGGAGTTCAAAATCGTCGACACCCAGGTCGACGACGGCGAACCGGAGCACTACGCCTCGTTCCAGTACGGGCCGCGAACGATCGACTGTCACCGCTACGGCGGCCCGTTCGAGGCGTACGCCGACGAGGCGCGCTCCGCCGACATCATCGGGATCTCCAACAACTTCACCAACTCCGCCCGGGTGGTGGCCGACTTCGCCAAGTTCCTGAAGCAGGTCAACCCGGACGCGCTGATCGTCGGTGGCGGGATGGACGTCACCGCCCGGCCGGAGTGGTACCTCGCCAACGGCTTCGACGTGGTGATCCAGCTCGAGGGTGAGCTGACCTTCGCCCGGCTGATCCAGTCCCGGGCGACCGGCCAGCCCATCGAGGGGATGGTGATGACCCGACGGGTCGGCGACGGCCTCGTCATCATGGGTGGCGCCCAGCTCAACCTGGCCGAGTTGCCGCCGATGGCGCTGGACCTGATCGACGACCTCTCGGTGTACGACGACACCGGCGAGGGGCAGCCGCCGATGACCGTGCGGGCACCCTTCACCTGCTTCGAGACCTCGCGCGGCTGCTACCGCACCTGCTCGTTCTGCGCGACCCCGATGCGGGGGCACTACCGCTACATGAAGCCGGACGTGGTCCGGCGGCACTTCGAGTACCTGAAGTCGATGGGTATCTCGAACATCCTCTTCCAGGAGGACAACACCCTGTCCCGCATCCAGCGCTCCGGGCGGGGGACGCTGCTGCACGACAGCGGGCGGGAGGACACCCTGGCAATCTTCCGGATGGCCCGCGAGATGGGCTTCTCCTGGGAGTTCGCCAACGGGCTGGAGTTCGGCAAGTTCCTCGACCTGGGTGAGGTCGACCGGGAGTTGATGGAGACCCTGTTCTGGAACGACACCAGCGGAGACCGTTGGGTCGGCTGTTACCGGGTGCAGATCCCGCTGGAGTACCTCGGTGACGAGCCCACGAAGAAGTTCAACAAGCTGCGGCCGTTCCAGGAGCAGCTGCAGATCGTCACGTCGATGCTGGATCTCGGCGTCCGGTACCTGACCTTCAACATGCTGATCGGGCATGACGACGACGACATGCCGATGATCGACATGTACCTGGACCGGTGCCTGCAACTGAAGGCCCGGCTCAACGAGGCCAGCACCGAGGCGACGAGCTACTTCAATGTCTTCAACCGGACTCTGCTCCCGGGTACCGCGGACTTCCGGAAGAAGTCGGATCGACTATCGTTCAACATCGAGGAGACGCCGGAAGTGATCAGCGTCTACCTCTCACCCATGCCCTCGAGCCACCTCTCCTACTACGAGCTGTTCGAGCAACGCCTTCGACTGACCGAGGCGCTGAACGGCTCGCTGATCGACCAGTACGACGGCATCTACCGGCCGCGCGTGCAGAAGGAGTCCGTCCCCGTTGTCTGAACTGGTGACTGATGTCGCTGGGTGAGGCCGTCGGGCGCTACGCCGCACTCTGGCGTACGCCCGGCGTTCCCCGGGTGATGTTGCCGGCGATGCTCGCCCGGCTGCCGGTGGCCATCGAACCACTCGCGATCTTCCTGCACATCAGCGCCGAGACCGGCTCGTACACGGCCGGCGCGACGGCCCTCGGCGTGTTCTCCGCGGCGCTGGCCGTCGCCTGGCCGCTGCACGGCCGGCTCATCGACCGGCGCGGGTTGCGTGTCGTGCTGCTGACGCTGGCGGTGCTGCACTCGGCGGCGCTGGCCGTGTTCGTCTTCGCGAGCAGCGGCCCGGCCTGGCTGCTGGTGGCCTCGGTGGCGCCCGTCGCGCTCACCATGGCGCCGGTCGGCTCGACCGTCCGCGCCGCGTGGGCGCTGATCCTCCCGCCCGGGCCGGCGTTGAACACCGCCAACGCCCTGGAGGCGGTGCTGGTCGAGGTCTTCTTCGTGATCGGCCCCGCCCTGACCGGCCTGCTGACCGGCGTCTTCAGCGCGCTCACCACGACGCTGCTGGCCGGCGGCATGCTCGTGGTCGGCTCCCTGCTGTACGGCAGCGCACCGGCGATCTCGACGATGCGGCGGGAGACCGACCCGACCGAGCCGGGCACCCTGGCCGGCGGAGGAAGCCACGATCGACGCGAGCGGAGGCCGTGGCGGATCCCCGGTGTCGTGGCGATCCTGGTGGCCGCCGGCGGGGCGGCCGCGGCGTTCGCCGTACTCGAGGTCACCGTGCCCGCGACCGTGTCGGCACACGGCGACGCGGCGGCGACCGGCGTGGCGCTGCTGTCCCTGCCGCCGGCGGCCAGCGTCATCGGCGGGCTGGTCTACGGCGCACGGCAGCACACCCGTCTGCCGGTCAACCGCTATCTCGGCCTGCTGGCGGTGGCGTTCGCGTGCATGGTCCCGCTGGTCTTCGCCACCTCGGTCGCGGTGCTCGCGGTGTGTCTGTTCCTCGCGGGTCTGCCGCTGGCGGCGCTCAGCTCGGAGGAGTTCGGGCTGCTCGGCAGCCTGGTGCCCAAGAGGGTGATCAACGAGTCGTTCGCCCTGGCCGCGACGATGATGGCGGTGGGCAGCGCGGTCGGGACCCTGGCGGCGGGCGCGATCCTGGGCTGGCTCGGCCCCACCGAGGCGCGGCTGCTGTCTCCGGCAGCCGCCCTGATCGCGTTCGCGGCCGTCTTGTCGATGCGGGCTACGCTGAGCGACGTCGATTCATTGGCCACTGCCGACAGCGGAGCGTGACGGGACAGCGCGGTCGAACAGCGCCCGGGGTGGGATCAGAAAAAAGCGGGGGGACACGTGTCCGGAGACGGCGCGAGGGACTACTACGGCGTGCGCAGGTCGGTGGTGACCGCGCGGGAAGCGTTGGACCGACGGTGGGCAGACGACACGGACGTGGTCGTCGTGACCGATCCGCCCCGCGAACACTGGGCGGACCTTGAGGCGGCGGGCTTCCGGATCAAGCCCCGGTGGGTGACCTGGGGGCGGCGTACCCCGGCCCGGCAGGAGGATTTCCTGGCCGGGCTCTCCAAGGCCGAGCGGCGCAACTTCCGGGACGCGCAGCGGTACGTCGACGCGCAGGGGCTCACCGTCGAGGTGCACGCCCGGTTGACTCCGGAGCTCTTCGCCGAGTTCCTCGCCGTGTACGACGCGCAGATCGCCACCATGCCGCACGGCCTGCCGGCGGCGCACGCGGTCACCGCCACCGAGGCTGGGCTCGCCGACTTCTTCCTCGTCTCGGCCCGATCGGGGGCCGAGCTGACCGCCGGCGTCGTCTGCCGGGTCGCCGCGTCCGACGAGGCGATGCGGGTGGCGTTCTCCGCCGCCCGACCGCAGGCCCGCAACGCGATGATCAGCCGGGCGCTCTACCTGGCCGCGTTCGAGGAGGCCCGCCGGCGCGACTTTGCCTGGATCTCCCTCGGCACCGACCCCACCCTGTACGGCCACATCGCCCAGGCGGGTCTGTTCACCTTCAAGAGCCGGCTCGGCTTCGTCCCGGTGCCGCTGCACCACCTCGATCCGGACGACGACGGGTGCGACGAGGCGGAGCTGGTGCTCAGCACCGAACGCCTCAGCGAGCCGGCGCTGAGCCTCTGCTACGCCCGGCCGCCGGACCGGCTGGCCACCTGGGCGGATCCGCTGCCGATGCGGCTGGACGTGCTCAGCCCCGCGCAGGGTCTCGACCTGCGCCCGTACCGGGCTTCCTTCGTGACCGAGACGATCGCCGCGCCCCCGGCCGCCGAGGCGCCGGCGGGCGAGGTCGTCGTGATCGTCGACCCGTTCTCGACCGGTGCGCTGCTGGCGCCCGCCTTCGCCCGGCAGGGCCGGCGCTGCGTCGCGGTCCTCACCGGCACCATCAACGAGCGGTACGCCGCCGGCCTGCGCCGGGACGACTTCCTGACCGTGCTGACCGTGCGGGGTGAATCCCCGCAGGCCCTCGGCGCCGTGGCCGACCTGCTCGCGCCCCTGCGACCCACCGAGGTGCTCGCCGGCAGTGAGTGGGGCGTCAACGTGGCCGACGACCTCGCGGAGCTGTTGAAGCTGCCGGGCAACCTCCACTCGGCGGACCGTCCCCGGCGTGAGAAGCCGGCGATGATGACCGCGGTCGCCCGCGCGGGGTTGCGGGTGCCGCTCGGCGCGCGGGTGCGCAGCGTGGAGGATCTCGACGACTGGCTGGCGGCCACCGGGGTGCTACCGGTGGTGGTCAAGCCCGCGGCCAGCGCCGGCTCCGAAGGCGTGTACTTCTGCGCGGACGAGACCCAGGCCCGGGCGGCGACCGCGAAGCTGCTCGGGGCGACGAACGCCATGGGCCAGCCCAACGACTCGTTGCTCGTACAGGAGCAGCTCGTCGGCCAGCAGTACTTCGTCAACAGCGTGAGCCTCGACGGCCGGCACCACGTCCACGAGATCTGGCGCGACGACCGGTTCTTCGTCGACGGCCGGCCGGTGTACGACCGGCAGGTCCTGCTCGACGGGACGGGCGAGATCCAGGAGGTGCTGCGCGCGTTCGTCGAGGGGGTGCTGGACGCGCTCGGTGTGCGTACCGGGCCGGCACACACCGAGCTTCTCGTCGACGACCGGGGGCCGGTGCTCATCGAGTCCGGGGCCCGGCTGGAGGGTGGCGTCACCCCGGCCGGCCCGGAGCAGGCGACCGGGGTGAGCCAGTTGTCGCTGACCGTCGAGCGGTACACCGACCCGGACCGCTTCGCCCAACGGATCGGCGCCGGCTACCGGCGGCAGCGGGCCATGATGGTCGTCTGCCTGGTCGCGCCGTACGACGGCATGGTCGCCGAGGGCGCGGCCGGACGGCTGGCCGACATTCCCTCGGTCTTCTGCGGATCGGCGTTGGACCTGGTGCCCGGCACCCCGGTGCACCGGACCGTGGACCTGTTCACCTCGCCCGGCCATCTCTACCTGATCGCCGACGACCCGGGCCGGTTGGAGGAGGACTACCAGCGGATCCGTGCCCTCGAACAGAACGACCTGTACGAGTACAGGTAAGGGGTAGATCTTCGTTGAGTGGGCGATATCCTGATCGCTGATCTCCCGAATGAGGATTTGATGGATGAGTTCACCTATCGCGACGGTTCTCTCTGGTGTGAAGGGGTGCCGCTGACCTCGGTGGCCGACCGCTACGGCACACCCACATACGTGTACTCCGCCAGCACCCTGATCGATCACTACCGCCGATTCGCCAAGGCCTTCGACTCGATCAGCCCATTGGTCTGTTTCTCGGCGAAGGCGCTGAGCAACATTCACCTGCTCAGGCTGCTCGGCCGGGAGGGCGCCGGCATCGACGCGGTGAGCGGCGGTGAACTGCACCGGGCGATGGTGGCGGGTATCGACCCCGAGCGGACGGTCCTGGCCGGGGTGGGCAAATCCTCGGACGAGCTTCGGGAGGCTGTTCGCCGCAACATCCGCTGCATCAACGTCGAGTCCGAGGCCGAGGTGGAGCTGCTGTCCCGGATCGCCCGCGAGGAGGGCGTACGGCCCCGGCTGGCGATCCGGGTCAACCCCGATGTCGCACCGGACCAGCGCACCCCGGCCCGGACGACCACCGGCACCCGGGGCGGAAAGTTCGGCGTGGACATCGAGCGCGCGGCGGCGCTGTTCGAACGTGCCGCCGCCGACGAGGCGCTGCGCATCGAGGGCTTCCACATCCACCTCGGCAGCCCGATCTTCGATCCGCAGGTGTACGCCGTCGCGATGGACCGCCTGCTCGCCCTCGTCGCACGGCTGGAGGCGGTCGGACACCGCATCACGACCCTCAACCTGGGCGGTGGTTTTCCCGCCGAGTACATCGACCGCACCGCACCGAGCTGGGACGATTTCGCCGAGGTGATCGTGCACCGGCTCACCGGGTTCACCCGGCAGGGCGGTCAGGTGATCTTCGAGCCGGGCCGGACCATCGCCGCCAATGCCGGGATTCTGCTCAGCACCGTCCGCTATCTGAAGCAGGCCGGCGATCAGCAGCTCGCGGTGATCGACGCGGGCATGACGCACATCGCCCGGGCGGCGATGTACGACAGCTACCACTTCATGTGGCCGGTGCAGCCCCCCGCGGAGGCGATCCCGTCCTCCCGCGACGTGTCGGGCCTCGATGGCCTGACGACGTACGACGTCGTGGGCCCGATCTGCGAGTCCAGCGACTATCTGGCCCGGGGCCGCTCGTTGCCGGTGCTGAAGGCCGGCGCGCACTTCGCGATCTTCACGGCAGGCGCCTACGGCATGACGATGACCAGCAACTACAACAGCCAGTTGCGGCCCGCCGAGGTGCTGGTGCACGGCGACCAGGTCTCGCTGATCCGGCGGCGGGAGACATACGCCGACCTGGTGGGTCTGGAACTGCTCGACGACGGCAGCGACCAGGGCGACTGATGAACGGCGACGTGTCGGTCACGGCCCTGCGATCGGTCAGCGAGATCGGCGAGGACGTGTGGAACGGCCTCGCGGAGGGTGACGGTTTCTACCTCGGTTACCCCTGGATGGCCTGGGCCGAGACCGACCCGTCGTTCGTCACCACGTACCTGGTGGCCCGGGACGCCACGGGGGCAACGCTGGCGGCGGTGGCGACCTATCTGTGGGGCGGCGCGAGCGTGCCGTCGATGAACCTGGCGTACAGCCCGAGTCACATCGCCGAGGAGAATCTCGAGCGGCCGCTGTCGCCCGAGGAGCACGACGCCTTCCTGCCCGCGTTGCTGGTGGGTTCACGGGCCGGCTACCACGGCGCGGTCGCCATCTCCGCCGAGCTGACCGGTGACCGGCGGGACGCCGTGCTCACCGCGCTCTTCACCGAGGTGGAGGCGCTCGCCGCGCGACTCGGTGCGGCCAGCGTCGCCCTGCTCTACACCCCGGCGGAGAACGTCGCCACGTACCAGGCGGCCTGGGACCGGGCGATCGGCCCGGGAAGTCGCGGTCCGGTGCCGGCGATGCTGTCCGCGGAGGCGGTGTTGCCCGCACCGGGCGGCGACATCTCCGACCGCGCCGCCGAGGCGGCGGACCGGCGGGAGTGGCGACGGGAACGTCGACGGTACGACGACACGGTGGACCGGGTGGAGACGGTGCGGCTGTCCGAGTGTGTGGACGTGATCGCGCCGCTGCTCGGTGCGACCCAGCGCAAGTACGGCGGGCCGGACACGGACGCCGACATGCACCGCTACTTCGCCTTCCAGGTGCCGGCGCTGGACGCGTACAGCCTCGTGCTCCTGGAGTACGCCGGGGACGCCGTGGTCGGGTTCAGCCTCAACTACCTGTGGCCCGACGGGGTGTACGTCCGCGCAGCCGGGTTCGACAAGCTGGCAGCCCCGTACTCGTACTTCAACCTGACCATGTACCGCCCCCGCGATCTGGCGGCGGTGCGTGGGCTGAGCGCGGTGCACCTGGGCGCCGGCACCTATGGCGCCAAGCGTGCCCGCGGTGCCGAGCCGCGGTGGACGGCGGGCCTGGTCCGGCCGCCGGCGGACGTGTCCGCGGAGCTCGCGCAGGCCTTCGCGGTCGCCGGTTCGGACTACCGGCAGGCGGTGCAGATCTGGGGCGCCCCGTCCCCGACACTCCCTCGCCAGCAGAGAGGTGACCATGCAGTACCGCAGGTTCGGCCGGTTGGCCTGGCAGATCAGTGAGATCTCGTACGGCATGTGGGGTGTCGGCGGCGGCCTCCACGGGTGGACCGGCGTCGACGACGACGAGAAGTTCGCCGCGCTCCAGCGGGCCGTCGACCTGGGCTGCAACTTCTTCGACACGGCCTGGGTGTACGGGCGCGGGCACAGCGAGCAGGTGCTCGGCGACCTGGTACGGGCCAACCCGGGCACCCGTCTCTATGTGGCCACGAAGGTGCCGCCGAAGGACATGCGGTGGCCGTCGACCCGCGAATCGACTCTCGATGACGTCTTCCCGCCGAAGCACATCGAGGAGTACGTCCACAAGAGCCTCGACAATCTGGGGCTGGAGTCGATCGACCTGCTGCACCTGCACGTCTGGGAGGACTCCTGGACGGACGACCCGCGCTGGCAGGAGACGCTCACCGGGCTGCGTGACCGTGGCCTGATCGGCGGGATCGGCATCTCGGTCAACCGCTGGGAGGCGTGGAACGGCGTACGGGCGATCGAGACCGGGCTGATCGACGCCGTCCAGGTCATCTACAACATCTTCGACCAGGATCCCGAGGACGAGTTGTTCCCGGTGGCCGAGGCGCACGACGTCGCGGTCATCGCCCGGGTCCCGTTCGACGAGGGCACCCTGACCGGCACGTTGACCCTGGATTCGACCTGGCCGGAGGGGGACTGGAGAAACTCGTACTTCGTGCCGGAGAACCTCGCCGAGAGCGTGGCCAGGGCGCGGGCCCTGCGCGAGGACCTGCCTCCCGGGATGCCGATGCCGGAGGCGGCGCTGCGCTTCATCCTGGCGGACCCCCGGGTCTGCACCACCATCCCGGGCATGCGGCGGATCGCGCACGTCGAGAGCAACATCGGGGTGAGCGACGGGAAGCCGCTGGATCCGGACCTGCTGGCGACCCTGCGCCGGCACCGCTGGTCGCGTCAGCCGACCTGGTGGTCGCAGTAGCGGCCGCCCATCGGCACCGGCCCGGGGCGAGGACAGGTCGATGACCAGGCAATCCTGAACTAGACATTGATATTTGTGAATGTCTATCGCTAGGCTCCTGGCACCCCCTCCCAGATTGGAGTCAGCGATGACCTCACGACTCAGTCGGCTCGCGGTCGCGTTGGTGGCGACGGCAGGTGCCACCCTCGCCGTCACGGTCGCCAACCCGGCGCCCGCGTCCGCGGCCATGACCATCTGCTACAACACCAGCCAGGCCGGCAGCTTCGCCGGCACCGCCAACCAGGCGGCCTCGATCTGGAACAACGCCACCGTCAACCTGACGCTCTCCGCGAACTGCGGCTCCAACCTGCGGATCTACCAGATCACCGGCGGCGGCTCGTACGCCGTCCGGACCAGCCTCGGCAACGGCCGGGTCTACATCGACACCCAGCAGGCCGCGCAGTACAGCCCGCTCCGGATCATGACCCACGAGATCGGGCACATCCTCGGCCTGCCGGACAACTACAACGGGAACTGCTCTCTGCTGATGTCCGGCGGCAGCGCCGGCACCAGTTGCACCAACCCGTACCCGAGCAGCGCCGAGGCGAGCCGGGTGAGCAACCTCTTCGCCGGCACCCGCATCGCCACCGAGCGGAGCACGGACCGCGCCGGGTCCGAGATCTTCCGCGACAGCTGGCCGAGCACGCTCACTCCGGTGGGCTGACCGACCGCGTACGTCGGAGGGGCCGGCTTCGTGCCGGCCCCTCCCCGCGTTCCCGGGCGGTCAGCTCGGCATCGACGTCAGCCGGGTGCGGGGGCCCGCGCGGAGGACGCCGGACGGGAGCTTCTTGCCGAGCAGATGCTCGGCCAACTCGGCCGCCTCGATCAGAGCCGCCAGGTCGATGCCCGTGTCGATGCCCATGTCGTGCAGCATGTGCACGGCCTCCTCGGTGGCGAGGTTGCCGCTGGCGCCGGGGGCGTACGGGCAGCCGCCCAGCCCGCCGACGCTGGCGTCGAACTCGGTCACCCCCAGCTCCAGCGCGGTCAGCAGGTTGGCCAGCGCGGTGCCCCGGGTGTTGTGGAAGTGCAGCAGCACCGGCACGTGCGCGTTGCGGTCGCGTACCGCGGTCAGCAGCTCGCGGACCCGGCGTGGAGTGCCCATGCCGGTGGTGTCGCCGAACGCGACGCGGTCCGCGCCGTCGCGGACCACCCGGTCCACGATGCCGGCCACCCGTTCCGGGTCGACGTCCCCCTCGTACGGGCAGCCGAAGCTGGTCGCCACGATCACCTCGACCCGCGCGCTGGCGCCGTGCAGCAGGTCGATCAGCCCGGCGATGTCGTCCAGCGACTCGTCCGTGGAGCGGTTGACGTTGCGCCGGTTGTGCGTGTCGCTGGCCGAGACCACCACCTCGATCTCGGTGAACCCGGCGGCGAGGGCCCGCTGGGCGCCCCGCGTGTTCGGCACCAGGGCCGAGTAACGCACCCCGTCGGCCCGCGCCGCCCGCCGCCACACCTCGTCGGCGTCGGCCATCTGCGGAATCGCCTTCGGGTGCACGAACGACACCGCCTCGATCCGGCGTACGCCGGTGGCGGAGAGCGCGTCGAGCAGCCGCACCTTCGCGTCGGTGGGGATCGGGTCCTCGTTCTGGAGCCCGTCTCGCGGCCCGACCTCACGGATCGACACGGAATCTGGCAGGTCCGTCATAAGGGGTCACCTCGCTGTGACGTCACGCTGTGCTGGGGTTCCCCCAGCATGCCACTCCCGGCACCAGCGACGTTGATCAAGAGGTTCGCGTCAGCCTCAGCCGGAATCCTGACGCGAACCTCTTGATCAACAGGTCGAGACGGGTCAGCGCATGCGGGAGACGATGCCGGTGTCGTAGGCGCCGGAGAGGAACTCCTCGTTCTCCAGCAGCTCGGCGAAGAAGGGGAGGTTGTTCTTCGGGCCCTCGATCCGGAAGGCGGCCACCGCCGTCCGGGCCCGCTCGATCGCCTGCTCGCGGGTGTCGCCGCTGACGATCAGCTTGGCCATCAGGCTGTCGTAGAACGGGGTGACGGTGTTGCCCTGGGTGTAGCCGGAGTCCACCCGAACGCCTTCACCGGTCGGCTCCACCCACGTGCCGACCACGCCCGGGCCGGGCAGGAAACGCTTCGGGTCCTCGGCGTTGATCCGCATCTCGATGGCGTGCCCGCTCGGTGCCAGCGCGTCCGGATCGAACGTCGGCACCAGCCCGGAGGCCACCCGCAGCTGCTCCTCGACGAGGTCGACGCCGTAGACGTACTCGGTCACCGGGTGCTCCACCTGGAGCCGCGTGTTCATCTCCAGGAAGAAGAACTCATCGGACGCCGGGTCGAGCAGGCACTCGACCGTGCCCGCGTTGCGGTAGCCGACCGCCTCGCCGGCCCGCACCGCCGCGGCCAGGAAACGCTCGCGCAGCTCCGGCGAGACCGCCGGGGACGGCGACTCCTCGACGAGCTTCTGGTTGCGCCGCTGCACCGAGCACTCGCGCTCGCCGAGCGCCACCACCCGGCCGTCGGCCAGGCCGAGGATCTGCACCTCGACGTGGCGCACCCGGGGGAAGTACCGCTCGATCAGCACCGAGCCGTCGCCGAACATCCGCTCGGCGAACGCGCGGACCTTGTCGTACTCGGTGCGCAGCGCGGCCTCGTCGACGGCGACGCCCATGCCCATGCCACCGCCACCGGCGGCGGCCTTGACCATCACCGGGTAACCGATCTCGGCCGCGGCGGCCACCGCCGCGTCCAGGTCGGCGGCCGGGTCGGTGGTGCCCGGTGCGACCGGGACGCCGGCAGCGGCCATCAGGTTCCGTGCGTTGATCTTGTCGCCCATCGCGGTGATCGCATCCGCGCCGGGACCGACCCAGACCAGGCCGCTCGACTCGACGGTACGGGCGAACTCGGCGTTCTCCGACAGGAAGCCGTACCCGGGGTGGATGGCCTGGGCGCCGGTCGACTTCGCGGCGGCGAGGATCGCCTCGGTGTTGCGGTAGCTCTGCGCCGGGTTCGGCGGACCGATGAGGACCGCCTCATCCGCCTCGGCGACGAACGGCAGGTGGGCGTCCGCCTCCGAGTACACCGCGATCGCGCGGATGCCGAGCCGCTTGGCGGTCCGGATGATCCGGCGGGCGATCTCGCCCCGATTGGCGACCAGCAGTGACTCGATCATGTTTCCTCCCGGCGTCCGGATGGTGGGACGATAGTCAGGAAACCATGTCCGGTACGCCAGTGACGAGTCGGCTCAGGCGAGCAGCGCGGCCAGGGTGGCGTCGCGCAGCAGTTCGGCGCGGCGTCGGCGGTCCACCTCGCCGCCGAGGAACGGCGTCGAGTTCATCAGGCCGAACGCGGCGTGCGCCAGCACCCGCGCCTCACCGTCGGGCATGCCCGGGTGCAGCGCGGTGAGCACGGTCACCCACTCCTCGACGTAGAGCCGCTGCAGGCGACGGATCCGCCGCCGCGGCTCCTCCGGCAGGCGGTCCAGCTCGTGCAGGTGCAACGCGATCACCGCCGGGTTGGCCAGCGCGAACTCGACGTGAAAGTCGATCAGCGACTCCAGTACCCCGCGCGGGTCGTCCGGGTGCCCCGCGGCGCGCTCCCGCCCGCCCGCCAGCAGCCCGTCGCTCACCGGGATCAGCGCTGCCGCCAGCATCGCCTCCTTGCCGGCGAAGTGGTGGTAGAGCGCCGGACCGGTCACCCCGGCGGCCGCGCCGATGTCGTCCATCGACACCCCGTGGTAGCCCCGGGCGGCGAACAGACCGACCGCGATCTCCAGGATCTCGTCCTTGCGGGACCGGCGCCGGCCCGTAGCCGCCGCGCCCCGTGCCTGCTGCTCCACCGTCACGGAGCAAGCGTAGACCGCCAGCCGCCCCCGGTGGAGCGGTGGTTACCGGTCGGTTGGACACACCTCAGCCGTCCGGGTCGAGGTCGTGCTCCGCCCGCAGCGCGGCAGCCTCCTCGGCGTGGTCCAGCAGGTCCAGCGCGCGGGCCAGCAGCCAGGCCGTCTGGCGCACCGGCCGCGAGTCGGCCGGTCCCGATGCCGGCGCCCACCGTACCGATGATCACCGGCGGGCGCGTCCCCCTTTCGCCCCGCGGCTTGACCCTCGACCCGGTCGAACCCGCACGGTCGTGGGCATGACCTCCTCCGCTCTCGGGCCGGACTTCCGGTTGCTCTGGTCCGCCACGGTCTCCTCCCGGTTCGGAGACGCGCTGCGGACGCCGGCTCTGGCGCTGCTGGCCGCGACGTTGACCCGCGACCCCCGGATCATCGCGGCGGTCACCGTGGCCGGCCAGCTACCGCCGCTGCTCTTCGGGCTGCTCGGCGGCGTGTACGCGGACCGCTGGGACCGCCGGCGGACGATGGCCCTGGTCGACGGGGTACGTGCAGCCGTGGTGGCGGCGCTGGCCGTGGCGGTCGCCCTCGACCGGGCCGGCGTCCTGGCGCTGCTGGTGGCGGCGTTCCTCCTCGCCACGCTGGGCACCCTCTTCGACGCCGCCTCGTTCGCGCTGCTCCCCGCGTTGGTGCCGCCGGCCGCGCTGCCCCGGGCGAACGGCCGGCTCCAGGCGGGTACCGCGGTGGCTGGTGGTTTCCTCGGCGCGCCCGCCGCCGGCGTTCTCTTCGCCGTGGCCCCCGCCGTTCCGTTCGCCCTCGACGCCGTCACCTTCGCCGTGGCCGCCGTCCTCATCCTGTCCCTCACCCCGTCGCCCGCGCCGGACGTGGGGATGGTGGCGCGGCGCCGTCCGGTGTGGGGCGAGATCGTCGAGGGTGTGCGGTGGCTGCGTACCCACCGGACACTGTGGCGCGTCACCCTGCTCGCCGCGGCCAGCAACCTGGCGATCAGCGGGCTGCTGGCGGTGCTGGTGCTCTACGCCCTGGACGTGTTGCGGGTGCCGCCGGCCGGGTACGGGCTGTTCGCCGCGGGTGCGATCCTCGGCGGCCTGGCCGGGGCGCTCGGTGCGGGTCGGCTCGCCGCCCGGCTCGGCACGGTGCCCGCCCTGCGCGCGGTGCTCGCCGCGCAGACCGTCGCGCTGACCGGGTTCGCGCTGGCCCGGCATCCGGTGGCGGGCGGGTTGGCGCTGGCCGTCTTCGCCGCCGGGACCGTGGTGTGGAACAGCCTGTGCGCGTCGTACGGGCAGCACCAGGTGCCGGCCGGGCTGCTCGGTCGGGTGGGTGCCGCCCAGCGGATGGTCGGGCTGCTCACCGCACCGGTCGGGGCGGCGCTCGCCGGGCTGGTCGCCGCCGCCTACGGCACGGTGCCGGTGGCGGGTGCGGCGGCCGGCACGTTCGCGCTGGTCACCTTCGCGGCGTGGCGTTCACTGCGGCCGACCACGTCGGTGCCACCGACCGCACCGGTCAGCACGCCGATCCGGTCCTGACGCCGTCTGGCCCGACGTCCGTTCCTGGCGTGGATCACCAGCTGGCTGAGTACCGTCCCCCGCGCGGCCGTCGCGGGCGCGCGGGGACGTCGAACTCCTCAGGCGGCGAGGCCGCCGGGCTGGTCGCCCTTCACGACAGGTGCCCGGACCAGGTTGCCCCACTCGGTCCACGAGCCGTCGTAGTTGCGCACCTGCGGGTAGCCCAGCAGGTGCCGCAGCACGAACCAGGTGTGGCTGGACCGCTCACCGATCCGGCAGTACGCGATCACGTCGTCGTCCGGGCTGAGCCCGAGCTGGTCGGCGTAGATCGCGCGGAGCTCGTCCGATGACTTGAACGTGCCGTCCTCGTTGGCGGCGGACTTCCACGGCTTGTTCACCGCGCCCGGGATGTGCCCGCCCCGCAGCGCGCCCTCCTGCGGGTAGTCCGGCATGTGCAGCATCTCGCCGGTGTACTCGCCCGGGGACCGGACGTCGACCAGCGGACGGCCCGAGGCGACGTGCGCCATCACCTGCTCGCGGAACGCCCGCAGCGGCGTGTCGTCGCGCAGCGGCACAGGGTAGTCGGCGCGCGGCCGGCTCGTCTTGTCGCGGGTGACCTCGCGCCCCTCGGCGATCCACTTCTGCCGGCCGCCGTCGAGCAGCCGCACGTCGGCGTGGCCGAAGAGCGAGAAGACCCAGAGGGCGTACGCCGCCCACCAGTTGAAGTTGTCGCCGTAGAAGACGACGGTGTCCCCTCGGCCGATGCCCTTGGCGGCGCACATCTCGGCGAAGCTCGTGGCGTCGAGATAGTCCCGGGTCACCTGGTCGTTCAACTCCAGGTGCCAGTCGACCTTGACTGCGCCCGGGATGTGGCCGGACTCGTAGAGCAGGACGTCCTCGTCGGACTCGACCACGACGAGGCCCTCGTCACCCAGGTGCTCGGCCAGCCAGTCGGTGGTGACCAGCCGCTGCGGGTCCGCGTACGACTGGAGGCGGGGATCAGGATCGTTCGGCACAGACATGATCCCCAAGGTACGCCGGATCGCCGCCCCCGACCGCTGTAACGGGACCGGCCCACCAACCCGAGACGGGATGGTGGGCCGGTCCGTGTGACGGGCGACTCGCACCACGCCTTCGCTCGGACTACGCCGCCGGGGCTTCGGCGACCAGGAAGGTGTACGTCCGCTCCTGGGACGCCGTACCGTCCGCGAACAGGCTGCGGACCGTCAGGGTGTGCGTGCCGCTCTGCTCCGGGGTCCAGGTGACGATGGCGCTGCCGTTGATGTCCGCACCGACCCCCTGCTCGGGGCCGTCGTCGAAGCGGTACCGGAACTCGGTCGTGTCGGGCACCTCCGAGCTGATCAAGAAGTCGCCGGCCTGACCGGGGCCACCCGCGGGGTAGCTGGGGTCGTAGAGCATTCCCTGGATGACCGGCAGCAGGTCACGCACGAAGAAGACGAAGCTCGCCGACTCCGACTGGACGCCGTTCCGGTCGACGCTCCAGACGGTGAGCGAGGTGAAGCCCGCCTTCGTCGGCGTCCAGGTCACCGACGCGGTGCCGTCGGCCGCCGCGGCGACGGTGCTGGTCACCGTGCCGAAGCGGTAGCGGTAGCTGACCACGTCGGGCTGGCGCGGGGCGAACGTGAAGACCCCGGGCACGCCCTGGCCGCCGCTCGTGGCGCCCTGCTCGTAGACCGTCGCGGAGATCTTCGGCGCGGTGGTCAGTCGGAACGTGCGCACCGCGGTGGCGGTCACACCGTCGGCGGTGACACTGGTCACCGAGAGCGTGCGGTTGCCGCCCCGGGTCGGGGTGACGGTCAGCGCGGCGGAGCCGTCTGCCGCCGCCTCGACCGTCTGCTCCGGGTCGCCGTCCAGCTGGAAGCGGTAGCGGATTACCCCGCCCATCCCCGGCTGGACGGAGAACGTGGCCGGCGCCCCGATCTCGGTCAGGCTGCCGGTGATGACCGGTGCGACGTCACTGGCCAGGAACTCGTACCGCGCCTCGGGCGACCGGTTCCCGGCCGCGTCCACGCTCCACACGGTGAGGCTGTTCGGCCCGGTCCCCGGGGTGAGCGTGACCGTGGCGGAGCCGCCGTTCCGGTCCGCCGCCACCGTCTGCTCCCCCGTGCTGTTGAGCTGGTAACGGAAGCTGACCACGTCGGTCGCCGACCCGGCGTCGAAGGTGAACTGGCCGGGCAGCGCCGGATGCCAGCCCTCGACCGGGAAGTCGGTGGAGGAGACGACCGGTGCGACCGACGGGCCCTGGAAGTCGGTGCGGAAGTAGCAGAGGCCGCTCCACTCGCCGGTGGCCCGGCTGTCCGCCGCCCGCACCTGCCAGGCGTACACGCGGTCGTGGGTGAGGGTGTCGCGGTAGAAGAGGCCACTCGCCCGCTCGCCGTCCCGGCCGTTCCCGGTCCGCTCCAGCCGAGCCGTCGGCTCGTCCACCGGCCAGAGCGCGAAGGTGGCGGTCAGCATGTCCGTGCCGCCGGTGTCGTTGCGGTCCCGGTCGTGCAGGACGGCCGAGAGCGCCAGGTCGTCGCTCCGCTGGAACTGGTACGGCTCGGCCGTCGTGCACGGCTTGCCGGAGGTCTGCAGCTCGGTCGGCACGCCAGGGGTGTAGTTGTAGTCGATGGAGATGCCGACCGCGCTGGCGTAGCGACGGCCCAGCGTCGGATCGGAGTCCACCCCCGCCGGCAGCCGAAGCGCGAGGGTCAGCGTCGAGGCGCCCTCGGCCAGCGCCTGCCGCAGCCCCTCGGCCGCGTTCCACTCCACGTAGGGCGCGGGGCAGCCGGCGATGTCGGGCAACGTGGCCGTGGACAACTTCGCCCGGTCGGCCGGTGGCTTCTCCCAGCTCGACCTGTCGGTGTACGGCGCCGTGCGCCACAGCTCCACACCCGGACGCTTCGTGCAGTCGACGACGGAGGTCTCCTTGGCGGAGAAGGTCGCCGACTCGATCGCCGCTCCCCGGTAGCGGGAGATGTCGAAGGTGAAGTAGGCGCGGGCCGTGTGCGCGCGCCCCCGGTCGTCCGTCCAGGAGCCGACCGGCACGTCGCCGGCCGGGTCGATGGTGATCTTCGTGGGCCGGTGCGAGTCCGTGTAGGCCCAGGAGGTGTTTCTCTCGTACCGCACGTCGTACGCCGAAGCCGGCGTGGCGGTGAGGGTGAGCATCCCGGCGGCGACCGTCATGGACAGCGCCGCGGACAGCAGGACTCGCCCCGATCTTCCGGATGTCGTCGTGCCAGGTATGAGGGCCATCCCTCATCCACCTTTCCCCGATGTCCCCGCCTTCCGATCAACGGGGGCAGCGGATGTTATCCGGAGTGGCGGACATCGGGCGATCCCTATCCGGCGACCAGACTCCACAGAGGACGATTGACGTCCCCGTCGCCGGCGGTCACGTGTGTTCAGGCGCGACGGTGGGCGATCCGACCGGCGACCACGGTCACCAGGCACGCGCCGTCGACGCCGTGGACCGCCAGGTCGGCGCGCCCGCCGCGCAGCAGCGCCGGCGCCACGGCGGCGGGCAGCGCCAGCAGGTCGCTCTTGTCGACGGCGGCCCGCAGTGCCGGGTCGGCGAGGTGCTCCGCCCGCACCGCGGTCACCCCGCGCCGCAGCAGGGCGTACACCCGCTCGCGTGGGGTGGGTGCCACCGGAAGCGGGCCGTCGTGCAGCAGGCCCGGCCCGAGCGTGCCGGGCCAGCGGCGGACGCGGACCCCCGGGTACGCACCGCTCAGCTCGGCGAGCGGGCCGATGGCCTCGACGCGGTCGGCGCTCACCAGTACGGCGTGATCCGGCATCGGCTCACCGTCGGCGGTGAGCCGCAGCAGCGGTGCGGTGTGCAGGGTGCGCACCCTCAGTCGACGATCGGCCCGAGCAACGGCCGCTTCGCCGTCACCGTGTCGCCGGACGACCGGCCGGTCAGCCGCCGCTTCACCCAGGGAGCGAGGTGCCGACCGGCCCAACGCAGGTCGGCGGCGCGGGCGGCCAGCCACGGCGAGGGTGCCGGGTGCGGCGGGACCATCAGCCACTCCTCGTCGCAACCAACCCCGAGGGCGTTCAACACCTGCCCGGCGACCCGGCGGTGGCCGGCCGGGGAGAGGTGCAACCGGTCGGTGCTCCAGAGCATCGGGTTGAGGAAGGTGTCGTCGGCGTACAGGTCGACCATGATGGCGCCGTGCCGCTCGGCGGTCTCACCGACCGCCTGGTTGAGCAGCTGCACCCGGGGGGCGACGAGGCGTTGGCCGGGCAGTCGGGCCATCACGTCGGCGAACCGGAAGAGGAGCACGTCCGCGCCGCCCGAGCGCAGTTGCCGCACGACCTCGTCGAAGCGGGCGACCAGCGCGTCCGGGTCGAAGGTACGCCGCAACACGTCGTTGCCGCCGGCCGCGAAGCTGATCAGGTCGGGCTTCATGGCCACCGCGGCGGGCACCTGCTCGGCGACGACGCCGGGGAAGAGCCGGCCCCGGATCGCCAGGTTGGCGTAGCGGAAATCGGGGCCCGCCTCGGCGGCGAGCCGGGTCGCCACCAGATCCGCCCAGCCCCGGTACGTGCCGTCCGGGTACGCGTCGTCCATACCCTCGGTGAAGCTGTCCCCGACCGCGACAAAACTGCGCCAGCGCACCCGCGCCTCCCTCACGCCACCCGTTGCCTGCGGCGACCAGTCTGTCACCGGCGGTGCGGCCCGGTCACCGGCCGGGGTGTGTGGGGCACACCACCCGTGCCGTCGGGTCCGAGTCGTCCGCGCACCAGACGAGGGACCGGCCACCCCCGTGAGTGGTCGGTCCCTCGTACCCGGGGCAGTGCGCTGGTGGCTCAGCCCAGCAGAGCGCCCCACGGCTGGCCGGCGGGCACCGACGCGGCGGCCAGCACCCGGCCGTTGGCGGCGTACCTGACCAGCCGGTACGCCGGTGCGCCGTCGGCCGGCGTACCCGTCTTGACCTGGACCACCAGGCCGCCGTCGGCCAGGACGACCCCGTCGGTGGCTTGGCCGTGCCCGGTCGGCTGCTTCCACGCCGGGTCCAACGGCGCCAACTCGGTGACGGCCCCGCTGGCGGCGTCGAGTCGGTAGTTGCGGAACCGCCAGCCGCAGCTGCATCCCCCCGGGCTGGTCGTGTGTGCGCTGATCACCAGCGTCCGGCCGTTGCCGGAGATCGCAGCCACCCCGCCGATGACGAGGCCGGCAGGGATGCGCGGGCCGATCGAGCGGGTGTCGCCACGTTCGTTGCGAATGCGCACCGTCCGATCGGTGAACTGGGCGATCCATCCGCCGGACACCGTCGGGCACTTCGCCTGGTGGGTGGCGAGCACCTTCCGCCCGGTCCCGTCGGCGTTGACCGCGATGAGGGTCATGTCCTTCTCCCCGCCCAGGCCGTACAGCACCCGACCCGAGTCGAGCCAGCTCGGCGCGCAGGCCTGCTGACCCTGGGTCGGGATGGCGTGCCGCTTCGTGCCGTCGAACCCGCTGATCACCAGCCGACCGGCGGACTCTTCCAGCCAGGTCGCCCGCCGGCCGTCCGGCGAGATGGCGAGCGGGCTGATGATGGCCTTGCCGTTGTAGGGGCGGCCCTCGCGTACCAACTGCCAGCTCCCACCGGGGGTACGCCGCCAGATCCGGGCCGGGTCGTTCTGCTTCTGGCCGTGCTCCTCGGCGGTGTACCAGGTCAGCTGCGGCCACTGCGGCGAGCCGACGGCCGGGCGGGCCGACGCGACGGCCGGCGCCGCCGAAGCCGCATCCGGCACGGAGCCGCCCGTGCCGGCGGCCGAGGTGTCACCGCTCGCGGGAACGGGGGTGGCGGTGGCCGTTTCGGCCGGAGCAGGCGTGGCCTTCGGGTCGGCGGTGCCGCAGGCAGCAGCACCGAACGTCAGGAGCAGCAGGGCGGCCGTACCGGCGAGCGCGCCGGAACGGCGGGCCGAGGCGGGACGGGTGGTGTGGGTGAACGGGCCGAGACTCATCGTTTCCATCCTCTGTGGAGGCTTACCGTGCCTGACACCACCCAAGACGACCCCTGGCCGTGGCGAGTTGCCGCCGCAGCGCGCCACTACCGGACAGTCGGATCCGCTCGCACCGGCAACCTTTTCCGCAGTTCACCGACGGTGATCAGCGCCGTCCCGTCGACGGTGCGCGGACGCAGAAAGGGCGGGCCACCCGAGGGTGGCCCGCCCACCTCGCGCTGATCGTCAATCGACGACGGCCAGAATCTGCATGTCCTTCAGGCTCGCCGGCTCGGCGGTCTCGGAGATCTTCTTTCCGTCCTCGTCCACCAGCAGCACCGCGTACCCGCTGCCGGCCTGCACTCGCACGACCATGGAGCCGTCGGTCTGGAAGTAGACCTGCCGTAGGGTGCGCCCACCCAGTGGCAAGGTGACCTGCTTGCCAGTGCGGGTGTCCAGCACCACGTTGACCCGCAGATCGCGAGCGACGTCGCCGGCGTCCCCCCCACCCATGTTGCGACGCAGCAGTGCGACCCGGGAGCCGTTCGGGGCGAGACTGACGACGTCGTCGGTGCTCCAACCGTCCCGGGAAAAGCCAGGGACGACTCGTTTCTTCGTGCCGTCCGCACCGTAGAGCGTGACCCCGTAGTCGGTGGTCAGAGCGATGGTCCTACCGTCCGCCGACCAGACGGCGTTGCAAGCCGCAGGTTCGCTGGCCCACCAGCGCACCGTCATCTCTGCCGAGCGCAGGTCCAGCATGCCGAACCGACCGGGTCCGCCCGGTTCTGCCAACTCGCGGAACAGCAACTGCCGCCGGTCCGGCGACCAGGCCGCGCCGACGCAATACGGATCGACATTCGAGCGGATCTGTTGCTTGCCCGAGCCGTCGGCGTCGGCGACGACGAGGTTGTTGTTGCTGTCCACCCAAGCCACCCGGTGGCCGTCCGACGAGACGCTCATGTTGCCCTTGAACGCGATGTCGGGCAGCGCCAGCAGCTGTACCGTACTGCCGCCGGGACGCCAGGACCGCAGGATCGCGGTCTTCACCCGGGTCACATCGGCGGGGCCATAGAAGAGCTTGCCGAACTGCACGGACGGGGTGTTCGTGCCCGACCCGCCGCTGGGCGGGGCGCCGGAGGGATCGTCGGCGCTGGTGGAGGGCGTCGGGGTGGGCGACTGATTTGGCGTCGGGGTCGCGGTGACCGACGGGGTGTCAGCCGGCAGCGGAGGCGCGGTCTGGTCCGGTCGGATGGCGAAGGCGGTGCCGGTCGCCGCGGCGATCAGCACCAGCGCGGCGGCCGACGTGGCCACCGCCCGTTGGATGCCGAGCCGGCGGGACGTGCGCAGCGTACGGTCCCTCAGGTCGACCGCGGTGACCTCGTCGGCCAGGGCGGCCAGGTCGAGCCGGAGGCGCTGGTCGTTCATCGGGTGCTCCCTTCCAGGACGTACAGCTCGGCGAGTTCGGGTGCGACGGCGCGCAGCCTGGCCAGTGACTTGGCCGTCTGGCTCTTCACGGTGCCGACCGTGACGCCGAGCAGGTCCGCCGCCTCCGCCTCGGTGCGGTCCTCGAAGAACCGCAGCACCAGCACGGCACGTTGCTTCGGGGAGAGCTTCGCCAGCGCCGCCCGTAGGGTGAGCCGCAGACTGGTCTGGTGGGCGTGGTCCGGGGCCGAGTCGCCTCCGCGTGGCTCGGGCAGGTCGCCCGGCATCGACTCGGGAACCCGGCGCCGCCGCCACCAGGAGACCTGCAGGTGGTACATGGTCTTGCGGGTGTACGCCTCGGCGTTGCCGCTGTGGTGCAGTCGGTTCCATGACCGGTGTGTTCGCGCCAGGGCCGACTGGACGAGGTCCTCGGCCAGGTGCTGATCTCCGGTCAGCAGGTACGCCGAGCGCAGCAGCGCGGGGGTGCGGGTACGGACGAACGAGTCGAACTCACTCAGCAGAGGGTCCACACGGGCCGATCCTTCGGGTAGTGATGCGGGGTGATGTGCTGCCTCCCCAGACGCGAGCCGGGGCAGCGATGGTTGCCACCCCGATGCCGACGATCATCGGTCCGGCTCGACGATCGGTCGGCGGTACGGCCCCCACGCGACGAACCGCTCGAACAGCTCGCGCGGGGTCGGGCCGTCGTGCGGATTCAACCGGAACAGGTCGTGCGTCGCCTCGTGGTAGAGCCCGGAGAGGTAGATGGCCAGGTCGACGTGGTGATTGTCGTACTCGACCTTGAGCAGCAGCCGCGCCTCCGCGCAGGGCCAGGGCAGCCCGCAGGCCCGGCACAGCCACAGCGGACGGATCGGTAGGTGCGGCCGGTGGCCCGGCGGGTACGGCCGGGGCCGGTCGGCGTGCGGACCGAGCCGGGGTACGGGCAGTTCGTCGGACAGGCGCTTGCGCATCTCGACCTCCTTCTGGTGCTCCGTGACACTCTGCTGATGGAGGCACTACTGTCGGAAGGCATTGACGGCGGTCGGGGCGAGGCCGGGCTGGTCCCCGGCGCTCGTCCGGACCGGCCGGGGAAAACGCCGAAAGAGCGTGGAGGAAGTGTGGAAGGTGAACCAACCGCGGAGCTGATCCGGGCGCAGCTCCGGCGGCTTCGACTCAGGGCCGAGCTGAGTCAGGAGGAGTTCGGGAAGCTCGTCCACTTCTCGGGCTCGCAGGTGTCCGCCGTCGAGCTGGGTCAGCGCCCGCTCGACCGGTTCTTCCTCCGGCGGGCGGACGAGGTGCTGGGCACGGGCGGGCTGCTGATGTCGCTGCTCAAGCTGGCCGAGCGCGACGGGCAGCCGAGCTGGCTCCGACCGTGGCTGGAAGCCGAACGCCAGGCCCAGCAGATGCGGTGTTACCAGCCGACCATCGTTCCGGGATTGCTCCAGACGGAGAATTACGCCCGGGCAGTGATTCGGAGCGACAACACGATCAGCGGCGATGAGGTGGAGAAGCGTCTCGCGGTCCGGATGGATCGGCAAACTCTCCTCTGCCAGGCCGACCCGCCCGTGTACGTCGCCGTCGTCGAGGAAACCGTTCTGCGCCGTGCCGACGAGAGTTTCCAAGCGCTCATGGCGGAGCAGGTGACGCGTCTTGTCGAGTGTGCGGACCGCCCGCACATCAGCATCCACATCATCCCGTCCGACATCCCGATGCACGTCGGACTGGTGGGCCCGTTCGCTCTGGCGCGAGGTGGCGACGGTGGCTGGGTTGGCCATCTGGAGACTCAGCTCGGCGGCGAGGTGGTCGACAGGGACGAGGATGTGGCTATCCTGCTGGCCAGGTGGGAGAGCGTCCGCAGTCAAGCACTGTCCCAGCGGCAGTCGGTCGAGCTGATGAAGGAAGTGATGACGTCATGGAGCTGATCGGCGCTACCTGGCGCAAGTCCACCCGCAGCGGCACACAGGGCGACTGCGTCGAGGTGGCCGACAACCTCGTCGGCGTCGTCGGTGTGCGGGACAGCAAGGACCCGGCCGGTCCGGTGCTCACCTTCGACCCGCACTCCTGGCGAGCGTTCGTCATCTCTGCCAAGCGACGCTGACTCGCCGCACCGAAGCTGATCCATCCGGGTTCCCGGAATCCGGGGCATCCCTGCCACCCGGACACCCCGACATCACGTCCGAATTGGGTCGCTCATCCATCGCACGGGTCATAGGCTGCGCGAATGCTGCTACGCATGTCGACCCTGTTGCTGCGGACCCTGCGCGAGGACCCGGCCGACGCCGAGGTGCCGAGCCACCGGCTCCTGCTGCGCGCCGGCTACATCCGTCGCGCCGCACCGGGCGGCTACACCTGGCTGCCGCTGGGCAAGCTGGTGCTGGACCGGATCACCGAGGTGGTGCGTGGCGAGCTGATCGCGATCGGCGACCAGGAGGTGCACTTCCCGGCGCTGCTGCCGGCGGAGCCCTACCGGACCAGCGGCCGGTGGACGGAGTACGGCGACGACATCTTCACCCTCGCCGACCGGCGCGGCGCCGAGCACCTGTTGGCGCCCACCCACGAGGAGCTGGCGGCGCTGCTGGTGAAGGACCTGTTCAGCTCGTACCGGGACTTCCCCGTGACGCTGTTCCAGGTGCAGACGAAGTTCCGCGACGAGGCCCGGCCCCGGGCGGGGTTGCTGCGCGGCCGGGAGTTCCTGATGAAGGACGCGTACTCCTTCGACCTGGACGACGCGGGGCTGCGCGACGCGTACGGACGGCACCGGGCGGCGTACCGGCGGATCTTCGACCGGCTGGGTCTGGACTACGCGGTGGTGCACGCGATGTCCGGGGCGATGGGCGGCTCGGCGTCGGAGGAGTTCCTGGCCGCGACTCCGGTCGGCGAGGACACCTTCGTCGGCTGCACCGCCTGCAACTACGCGGCGAACACCGAGGCGGTCACCACCCGGGCTCCGGCCGCCGGCGACCCGGCCGCGGGGCCGGCCGCCGAGGTGCACGACACTCCCGAGACCCCGACGATCGCCGGCCTCGTGGAGCTGGCCAACACCCGCCGCCTGGGTGGCCGCGACGGCTGGACGGCCGCCGACACCCTGAAGAACGTCGTCCTGTCCGTGCGGCAGCCGGGCGCGGAGCAAGCGGAGCCGCTGGTGATCGGGGTTCCCGGTGACCGCGAGGTCGACCTGAAGCGGGTGGGCGCCGCGCTGCACCCCGCCCAGGTGGCCGTCTTCGAGGAGTGGGCCGACCATCCGGAGCTGGTGCGCGGGTACATCGGGCCGCAACTGCTCGACAAGCTGGGCATCCGCTACCTGGTCGATCCGCGGGTGGTGCCCGGCTCGGCCTGGTTGACCGGGGCGAACGAGCCGGGCCGGCACGCGACGGACGTGGTCTGCGGGCGGGACTTCACGCCCGACGGCACGATCGAGGCCGCCGAGGTACGCGCCGGCGACCCCTGCCCGGCCTGCGACCCCGGCGAGCTGACCATCCGGCGGGGCATCGAGATCGGGCACATCTTCCAGCTCGGCCGCCGGTTCACCGACGCGTTCGCGGTCGACGTGCTCGGCCCCGCGGGCAAGCCGGTCCGGCCGACCATGGGCTGCTACGGCATCGGGGTGTCCCGTGCGGTGGCGGCGATCGCCGAGCAGCACCACGACGACCGGGGGCTGGTCTGGCCGGCGGCGGTCGCGCCGTGTGACGTACACCTGGTCGTGGCGGGCAAGGGGCCGCAGCTCGACGCGGCGCTGGAGCTCGGCGGGCGGCTCGCCGCCGCCGGCCTGCGGGTGCTGGTCGACGACCGGACGCACGTCTCGGCCGGGGTGAAGTTCACCGACGCCGAGCTGATCGGCATCCCGCGCGCCGTCGTGGTCGGCCGCCGGCTCGCCGAGGGGTACGTCGAGCTGCGCGAGCGGGCCGGCGACGGGCGCGTCGAGCTGCCGCTGGAGGGTGTGGTGGAACGGTTGGTCGACGAGGTGCGCCGGGAACGTGGGAACGTGGTGTAGCCACCGCGTCACGGGGTACCGCAGTTCGATCGGGTGGAAACGCTTTCGGAGGCTCTCATGACCGGTTACCGGGTCAGTGACGTGATGACCAAGCAGGTGGTCTACCTGCCGGCGGAGACCACCCTGGACGAGGCGGCCAGGGTGATGAAGGAGGCGGACATCGGCGACGTGGTGGTCACCGACGGCGCCAGCCTCGCCGGCATGCTCACGGACCGGGACATCGTGGTGCGGGCGGTGGCCGAGAACAGCTCACCGGCGGCGACCACCATCGGCTCGATCGTCACCCGCGAGGTGGTCATGATCGAGCAGCACTGCACGGCGGGCGAGGCGGCGGCGTTGATGCGGGAGCGGGGCATCCGGCGGGTGCTGGTCTGCGACACCGACCGCAAGCTGGTCGGCATCGTCTCGCTCGGCGACCTGGCCATGCAGCTCGACCCGACCAGCGCCCTCAGCGAGATCAGCGAGCAGTCCCCGACCGTCTGAGGCGCGGGGAAGCCCCTCGTCGGCAGCGGTAGCCTCGACGCATGGCTGACATGCCGGCCCGACTGGCCGAGATCGTCGACGAGTTCGCCGCCGCTCCCCGGGACCTGGTGCTGGAGATGCTCCTGGAGTACGCGGACGTCATCCCACCGCTGCCCGACGACACCGGACGCGAGGGCATGGAGCAGGTGCCGGAGTGCCAGACGGCGTTCTTCCTGCGCGCCCGGGTCACGCCGGAGGGCGCCGTCGAGACGCTCTTCGACTGCCCACCGGAGGCGCCGACGACCCGCGCGTTCGCCGGGATCCTCGCCGAAGGGCTGGCCGGCGCGAGCGCCGAGGAGGTGCTGGCCGTGCCGGACGACCTCTACCAGCGGATGGGCCTGGCGCAGGCGATCAGCCCGCTGCGGGTCCGCGGCGGCACCGCGATCCTGGGCCGACTCAAGCGCCAGGTCCGGGAACAACTGGGCTGACCTGGAAGTTGGCATCGATCATGGAGATCGAGATCTACGCGGACGTCGTGTGCCCGTGGTGCTACATCGGCAAGCGGCGGCTGGAGACGGCCCTCGCCAGCTACGACGGCGACGTGACCGTCCGCTACCGGCCGTTCCAGCTCGATCCGTCGCCGGTGGCCGAGCCCCGACCCCTCGTGGAGGCGATGGCCGCCAAGTTCGGCGGTGCGGAGCGGGCCCGGCAGATGTTCGCCCACGTGACCGAGGTCGCGGCGGGTGACGGCCTCCGGCTCGACTTCGACCGGGCGGTGATCTCCAACACGTTCGACGCGCACCGGCTGGTCTCGTACGCCACCGACCACGGTCGGGCGGCCGAGATGGTGGAGGCGCTCTACCAGGCGCACTTCACCCAGGGCGTCGACGTCGGCTCCCGGGAGGCCCTGGCCACGCTGGCCGGGGGCATCGGCCTGGACGCCGCCGACGTGCGCCGGTTCCTCGACTCCGACGAGCGCACCGCCGACGTCGCCGCCGAGCTGGCCGCCGCCCGGGAGCTGGGGGTCACCAGCGTGCCGACGTTCGTGCTGGCCGGAAAGTACGCGGTCACCGGCGCCCAGGAGGCGCAGACGCTGCTCGCCGCACTGGCCGAGGTTGAGCAACGCGAATCCGGGGCGCACACGCACTGAGTCGGGCCGCAGCCGTCCGGCATCGACCGACGTGATGTTTCACGTGCAACGACATCGATGTCGGTGCCCGGTCAGGCTGGCTTGGCCAGTCCCTCCACCACCTGCGCGCCGGGCAGCGCGCCCAGCGCCGGCCCGGGCAGCGCGAGCTTGCTGTGCCGTACGCCCGATCCGATGATCACGTGCGGGGTGGCGATCACCCGCGCGTCCACCAGGATCGGCCACTGCGCCGGCAGCCCGATGGGGGTGATGCCGCCGTACTCCATGCCGGTCAGCTCGACCGCGTCGGCCATCGGGGCGAAGCTCGCCTTGCGGACGTCCAGCGCCCGGCGGGCCACCCCGTTCACGTCGGCACGGGTGGTTGCCAGGACGATGCAGGCCGCGTAGCGGACCACACCCTCGCGCTTGCCGGCCACCACGACGCAGTTGGCCGACACCTCCAGCCCCACCTCGTACGCCGCGCAGAACGCGGCCGTGTCGGCCAGCTCGGCGTCGATCGGCGCGACCAGCACGTCCTCGACGTCCACCGGCGCGTCGGCGGGCCACTCCGCGATCGCCGCCGCCACGGGCGGGGCGAGCAGGTCGA
Source organism: Micromonospora acroterricola (assembly GCF_003172955.1). GTDB lineage: Bacteria > Actinomycetota > Actinomycetes > Mycobacteriales > Micromonosporaceae > Micromonospora > Micromonospora acroterricola. Next base: position 60,869 of record NZ_QGKR01000178.1, read on the forward strand.
GGCGGGCGCGGGCCGGTTCGGTCTTCAGCGTTCCCATCACGGGTGGCATCCTCGCACCCGCCGCATCGAACCGCCCGGCGACTCCGGAGCCGCCACGCGGCGCCGCCCGTCCGGGGCTGCTCAACTGCCCGAGAGGAAGGCGTTCTCGCGCAGGAAGGTGCGGTCGCGGGAGGCGGCCAACTCCTCGGCGCGCTGAGCCTTCGCTCGATACAGCTCCAGGTCCTCCAACGCGTGCCGGACACCCAGCCGGATCACGCCGTAGAGGAAGACGAAGCCGAAGACGTAAAGGATCACGGTGGTGACGACAGCGAACATGGCGTCACCGTAAGACGAACGTGAACCGGTGTACGTCTCATCTCCGCCCGGTTCCCCCGTACGTGTCAGCGAGGTGGTCGGCCCAGGTGCGTACGCCCCGGGGCAGCGCCTCGGTGACCAGGCCACCGGCGCGCAGCTCCCGCCCGAGGCGGCCGGGGATCCGCACCGGCAGCAGCGGCCGGCGCGAGCCCCGCGCCTCCCGCCAGGCGCGGACCGCCTCGTCGAAGCGAAGCACCTGCGGCCCGCCGTACTCCTCGATGCCGCCGAGCGGGCCGGCGACCAGCCGGGCGGCCAGCCGGGCCGCCACCTCGGCCGGGTCGACCGGCTGGGCGAGCACCGCCCGGTCGCCGATCACCGGCCCCAGCCGCGCGCCGGCGGTCAGCAGGTCGTCCAGGAGCTGCGGGAACTGGGTGGCCCGCAGCACCGACCACGGCACCGGCCCGGCCGCGACCACCTGCTCGGCGGCGAGCTTGTGCCGGTAGTACGGGATCGGCACCCGGTCCACGCCGACGATCGACACGTAGACCAGGTGCTGGACGCCGGCCGCACCGGCGGCCACCACCAGCCGGCGGGTGCCCAACACGTCCACCTGATAAGCCCGCCGGCCCTGGGGTGCGGACGCCAGGTGCAGCACCGCGTCCATCCCGGTCACCGCCTCGGTCAGCCCCTCACCGGTGGCCAGGTCGGTCACCACCCACTCCACGTCACCGCCGGTACGCGACTGTCGGCTGGTGGCCCGGACGCTGACCCCGTCGGCGCCCAGGCGGGCCAGCACCGGATGGCCCAGGCGACCGCTCGCCCCGGTGACCAGAACCCTCATCCCGTCCTCCTGTCCCGCCGCGACACCGCGGCATCCGCGAGCCCACCGGTCCATCCCGACGCGGGTTCACGCCGCCCGTGGGCCACTGCTGTTGACGGCACCCGGGAGCGACCCGTGACCGGGTGTGCGCCGGCTCACCCCGAGCGAATCAGGTCCAACACGGTCAGCAGCGCGAAGAACGCGATCAGCACCTCGCTGACCACCCAGGCGTGCCCCTGGGCCCACTCCCGCATCCGGGCCAGCACCCGCGCGGCCCGCCGCCCGAGCAGCAGCAACGCGAGCAGCGGCAGGGCGAGCAGCGTCACCGTGAGCAGCACGAACGGCAGCAGGTGCCACCACGGCAGGTCGTGCCGGGCCACGCTCGCCCCGACCGCCGCCATGGTCAGGTCATCGGTGGGCGTCACGACGAAGAGCAGCGCGCCCAGTCGCGACGCCCAGGCCGGATCGGCGTGCCCGATGCTCCCCAGCCACTTCGGCTGCCCGGCCCGGTGCCGGCGCAACCAGACGACCACGGCCAGGACGACCAGCAGGACGAGCACCACCAGATCGATGGCGGGCCCGCGTTCGATCCGGCCGACGGCGGCGGTGGCGTCGGCGGCCAGGCCGCCCACCAACCGGACGAGCAGCCACGCCACCGTCACCCCGGCGGCGACCACCAGCCCGGCACCGGCGAGGAAGCCCAGCGACGCCGCCCGGGGACGATCCGACGAGGCGAGGAAGACCGCCACGACCAACTGGGTCCCGGCCACCATCACCACGGCCAGCGGCAGGACGGTCAGGAAGTTCATCGCCGCCATCCTCCCGGCCGGTTGGTGCGCGAGGCCGTCGAATCCGCGGATCAGCCGCCCGGTCGCGCGCTCCCGCCCACTACCACCCGGCCGGCCAGCACCGCTCCGAGCAGCCCCAGACCGGCGGCCACCACCAGCGTCACGGTGTAGTCGGCCGGGCCGGGCGCGCTTCCGGCCGCCAGCACCGCCCCGGTGAGCGCCAGCACGGTCGCCGCGAAGAGCGAGTCGCCCAGTTGCAGCGACGAGCTGTTGCGGCCCTGCTCGCCGGGAGCGGACAGCTCCAGGGTGAGCACCGACAACGACGGGTAGAGCAGCCCCATGCCGACGCCGGCCACCGCCCAGCCCAGCACGGCGACGGCCACCGGCAGCTCGGGCCGGACGGCCAGCGCCACCGTGACGGTGCCGATCGTGATGCAGCTCAGCCCGACCCGGGGCAGGGTGGCCCGCGACGCCGGCACGGGGATCCGGCCCTGCACCCACGAGCCCACCGACCAGGCCAGGGCGCCCACCGTGAGGACCAGGCCGGCGGCGGTCGGCGACAGGCCCCGCTCCCGGGACAGCATCAACGGAATGACCACCTCGGCGCCGACGAACGCCGCCGAGGCGAGCCCCCGGAGCCCGACCACGGTGGGCAGCCCCCGGGCCGCCCGGAGGAACCCGGGAGGCAGCAGGCGCGGGGCGCAGACCAGCAGGCCGACCACCGCGAACGCGACCAACGCCAGGGCGGTGGCACCGCGCTGCTGCCCCCCGATGTGCAGCAGTGCGGCGCTCACCGCCGCCCCGCAGGCCCAACCGATCCGGGCCACCGCGCCCGCCGCCGGCCGGGTCGGCACGCTCCGCTCAAGCGAGCGCAGCCCGGGGTGGATCAGCAACACGGCCGGCACCGCCACCGCCGGCACCGCCAGGAAGACCCACCGCCAGCCCAGGTACTCGACGATCAGGCCGGCCAACGCCGGCCCGACCAGCGACGGAACGACCCACGCCGCCGCGAACGCCGCGAAGATCCGCCGATGCAACTCCTCCGGGTACGCGTGCCCGACGATCACGTAGAGCGCCACCGAGAGCAGCCCGGAGCCGAACCCCTGCACCACCCGGCCGACGACCAGCGCACCCATCACGGGCGCGGTACCGGCGATCACCAACCCGACGACGAACCAGGCGACGCCATGCCACATCGGCCCCTTCGGTCCTCGGGCGTCACACCAGATCCCGGAGACCACCATGGCCAGCACGCCCGCGGCGAACGGGCCGCCGAACGCGATGCCGTACAGCGCCAGCCCGTCCAGGCTGCGGGCGACGGTCGGCATCGCCGTACCGACCGCCAGTGCCTCGAACGCCAGCAGCGAGATCAGCGCGACGCTGCCGACCGTCATCGCCCGCAGCCGGGGCGCGAACAGTCCCGGTGGGGCCGGTACGGCGGTGACGGAAGGACTCAGCATGCACCGAGCCTGCGACCTCAACCGGGATTCATGTCAATCGGGGGGTGACCCGGCTCTCGTCAGGCGCTCTCCAACGCGCTCCCGACCCCCCGGGCCAGTCCCGAAAGATGCTGGTCGGCCAGAAGGTGGCCGGCGGTGATCACCAGGGCCATCGGCCACTCGATGACCTGGAGCGCCGCGAGCACTCCGAGCCCCGCGTAGTAGGCGAGTTTGTCCGGCGGCGGGACCGCGACCTCACCCAGCATCGGCACCTCCACCCGCCGGCTGTACATGTGAACGGTCTCGCGCGCTCCGTTGAGGTGTCGCGTCAGCGTGCTCATTCCGGCCTCCCCGTGTCCGGTGATGGTCGCCGGATTCCACCGCCCACCCCGTCCATGCGCCGTCGACGGCGGAAAGTTCCCCCGTTCGCCGGGCATAACGGATGGCAGGTCGGGAAGCCAGGCCGCCGGACGCGAGGCGGTGGGAGGGCGATGATGGGCGACGGCAGGACCAGCAGCAGCGGGGAGTCGCGCCGGCGTCCGTCCGGCCGTACGCCTCGATGACCGCGGCGGGTCGAGCAGCCGGCCGCCTCCTGCCGTCCATCGGCGTGCCGAGCCTGATCGGCGAGGCGTCCCGGACCGTCGGTTCGGCCGCGACCCGGCTGGCCCGGACGGCCGGGCTGACGCGGCGTCGGGTCTGGTCCCGGCCGGGCCGGCACCACATCGAGGTGCACGGCGTCTGCCAGGACGGCGGCGACCAGCTGGCTCGGCAGGTGGAGGGCGCCCTCGAGCGGCTGCCCGGAGTGGCCTGGGCCCGGGTGAACGCCCCGTCCGGCCGGGTGGTGGTGGCCGTACAGGACCCACAGCCGCAACTGCGCGACCTGATCACCACCATCGCCCGGGTCGAGAAGACCTGTGACCACGACCCTGACCCGGAGATCCCGCCCCCGCACCCGCCCGAGGAGGGGCCCCGGACCCCGCGGACCCTGGGCGCACTCGCCTCGGACGCGCTGGGCCTGACCATCTCGGCGGCCACCCGGATCCTGCCGTTCACGCCGGTGCCCGGCGAGGTGGCCGGGCTGCTCACCGCAGTGGACCTGCAACCGAAACTGCACGCGCTCGCCAGCCGCGGGCTGCGCGCCGATCCACGCGCCGACGTCATCTTTCCGCTCGCCGAGGCGGTGGCGCAGGGCCTGGCCGGCGGCTGGGCGGGGATCGTCGTGGACGGCGCCCAGCGGATCGTGCAGTGGGGCGAGGCACGGGCGCAGCTCTCGGCGTGGGAGCGGGCGGAGCCGCGGCTGACCGGCGACCCGGAACGCGCCGCCGCACGGTGGCCGGTGACCGACCGACCCCGGCCGAAGCCGGACGGCCCGGTCGAGCGGTACGTCAACCGCATGCTGGCCGCCGGCGTGGCGGCCGCGGCGGCGGCGACACCCTTCGCCGGGCCCAAGCGAGCCGCCGCGCTGGGCCTGTCCGCGCTGCCCAAGGCTCCGGGCAGCGGACGCGAGGGGTACGCCGCCCAGCTCGGCCGGATCCTGGCCCGGCGCGGGGTGATCGCGATGGACCGCGGCGTGCTGCGGGAGCTGGACCGGATCGACACGCTGGTGCTGGACGCCGCGGTGCTCGGCTCGGACCGGGGCGTGCTGGCCGACCTGGCGCCGGCGCGCGGGGTGGACGTCGACCAGGTGGCGGAACGGGCGTTCGCGCTGTTCGACCCGGCGGATCCGGCCGGCTCGCGGGCGGTGGACGGCTGGCGCCTCGGCCCGGTGGACCAGCTACCCGGCGATCCGGGTGACATCCCGGACAGCGACCGGCTGCGGACGGCCGGTGGCCAGCTGCTCGGGCTGGCCCACGACGACCGGCTCACCGCCCTGCTGCGGGTCGAACCGGAGCCCGCGCCGGGCGTCGACGGCCTGCCGTCCGCCGCCCGACAGGCGGGCCTGCGACTGGTCGTCGCCGGCGGCGACGAGCAGCGGTACGGCTTCGCCGACGCGATGCTGCCCGGCGGGGACCGGCTGACCGAGTCGGTACGCGGGTTGCAGCGCGACGGGGCGGTCGTGATGCTGGTGTCCGGCGACCGGACGGCACTCGGCGCGTCCGACTGCGGTCTCGGGATGTCCGCTCCGGAGGACCTGCCGCCATGGGGAGCGCACCTCCTGGTCGGCGCGGACCTGCGGGTGGTGGCCCTCCTGATCGAGGCGACCGGGGTGGCCCGGCGCATGACCGAGCAGAACATCCGGCTGTCCATGGTCGGCACCGGTCTCGGGGCGCTGGGCGCGTTCACCGCCGCACCGACCCAACTGCCCCAACGGTCGCTGGTCGCGGTGAACGGCACGTCGGGACTGGCCTTCGCGCACGGTGTCTGGCGTGCCCACCGGCTGCCGGACCAGCCGAGCACCCCGACCCCGGTGGCGACCGCCTGGCACCTGATGCCGGTCCGCACCGTGTTCGACCGGCTCGGCACCGGACCGGACGGGCTGGACAGCGCGGAGGTGCGGCGTCGACAGGACGGACGCGGCGCGAGCGGCGGCGGCGACGCACCCGCTGGAGGGGGCCTGCTGCGTGCCTTCGTGGGCGAGCTGTCCAACCCGCTCACCCCCGTGCTGGCCGCCGGGGCGGTGCTCTCCGCGTCGTTCGGGTCGCTGGTCGACGCCGCGCTCGTCGGCGGCGTGGTGGGCGGGTCCGCCCTGATCGGGGCGGTGCACGAACGCAACACCGAACGGTCGCTGGCGGAGCTGCTGTCCCGGTCGGCGGTGACCGCCCGGGTCCGCCGCGACGGCGACGAGCGCGTGGTCGCCGCCGAGGACCTGGTCCTCGGCGACGTCATCGTCGTCGAGCCGGGTGACTCGGTGCCCGCCGACTGCCGGGTGCTCGAATCGGTGGGGCTCGAGGCGGACGAGTCGTCGCTGACCGGCGAGTCGCTGCCGGTCGCCAAGACCGAACGGCCGGTGGTCGCCGCCGCCGTCGCCGACCGGCACTCGATGCTGTACGACGGCACCACCGTAGCCGCCGGGCACGGCACCGCCGTGGTGGTGGCCACCGGCGCCGACACCGAGGCAGGGCGCAGCCTGGCGCTGGTCCGGCAGGCGCCACCGACCAGCGGCGTGGAGGCCCGCCTGGGCTCGTTGACCAGTGCCGCCATCCCGTTGGCAGCCGGGTCGGCGGTGGCGGTGGCCGGCGCGGGCCTGCTCCGGGGCGTACCCCTGGCCGAGACGGCGGCGACCGCCGCGAACCTCGCGGTGGCGTCGGTGCCGGAGGGGCTGCCGTTCCTGGTCAGCGCCGCGCAGCTGGCCGCCGCCCGGCGGCTCGCCGAGCACGGCGCGTTGGTCCGCAACCCGCGCACCATCGAGGCGCTCGGCCGGGTGGACGTGCTCTGCTTCGACAAGACCGGCACCCTCACCGAGGGCCAGTTGCTGCTCGCCGGGGTCGGTGACGGCGTCGGCGACCGGTACGCCGCGGTGGACCGGCTGGACGATCGGCTCCGGTTGACGCTGGCCACGGCGCTGCGGGCCACCCCCGCCGCGACCGACCCGGAGGAGTTGGCGCTCCAGACCGACCGCGCGGTCCGTCGGGGTGCCACGGTGGCCGAGGTGGTGGAGCAGACCGGTGCCGCCGACTGGCGGGCGGCCGGCGGGCTGCCGTTCGAACCGTCCCGCGGGTACCACGCGAGCGTCGGGGAGACCGACGGTCACCTGTTGTTGAGCGTCAAGGGCGCGCCGGAGACGGTGCTGCCGCGATGCACGGCCCGGCGTGCGGACGGCCGCACGGAGCCGCTGGACGATGCCGGCCGCGCGGAGCTGCACCGGGTGCTGGCCGACCGGGCGGGCGCGGGGCACCGGATCCTGGCGGTCGCCGAGTGCCAGGTGGACGACCCGAAGGTGACCGACGGGGACGTCCAGGGTCTGACGTTCGTGGGTTTCCTGGCCCTCGCCGACGGGGTGCGGGAGAGCGCCGCCCCGGCGGTACGCCGGATCCGGGAGGCCGGTGTGCACACCATCATGATCACCGGTGACCACCCGGCCACCGCCGAGGCGATCGCCGCCACCATCAGCGAGCACGACGAGCAGCGGGTGGTCACCGCGGGCGAACTCGACCAACTGGACGACGAGGCGCTCGCCGAGCGGTTGGCCAACACCGACGTGGTGGCCCGCTGCACCCCGGCCCACAAGGTGCGGATCATCCAGGCGTTGCAGAAGTGCGGGCGGACCGTGGCGATGACCGGCGACGGCGCCAACGACGCCCCGGCGATCCGGCTGGCCGACGTCGGCATCGCTCTCGGCCAGCGGGGCACCCCGGCGGCGCGGGCCGCCGCCGACCTGGTGGTCACCGACGACCGGCTGGAAACCATCATCGCCACCCTCGTCGAGGGAAGGGCGATGTGGTCGTCGGTCCGGCACGCGCTCAGCATCCTGGTCGGCGGCAACCTCGGCGAGATCGCGTTCAGCGTGCTCACGGCCGCGGCGACCGGCCGTTCCGCGCTCACCGGACGGCAGCTGCTGCTGGTCAACCTGCTGACCGACCTGGCACCCGCGCTGGCCATCGCGATCCGCCCGCCCGCGTCGGACCGTACCGACAGCCTGCTCCGGGAGGGTCCGGACACGTCACTCGGAGAGACCCTCACCAGGGAGATCGGGTTGCGCGCGGCAGCCACCACGCTGGGCGCCACCGCCGGCTGGACGTTGGCCCGGTACACCGGTCGGCGGCGGCGGGCCGGCACTGTCGCGCTGGTCTCCCTGGTCGGCACCCAGCTCGGCCAGACCATCCTGGCCGGCGGCACCAGCCCGGCGGTGCTGGCGTCCACGGCGGCGTCGCTGGGGGCGCTGGTCGTGGTGGTGCAGACGCCGGGGGTCAGCCAGTTCTTCGGCTGCACCCCGCTCGGCCCGATCGGCTGGACCATCGGGGCGGGCTCGGCGCTCGGCGCCACCTTCGCCAACGGCGCCCTCACCAAGCTGGTGGAACACCTTCCGCAGACCCGCCCCGACGGCAACGACGCGAACAGTTCCGAGGGCTGACCACCGTCGCGCGCATGCGCCCGGCCCGCCGGGGTACCGCAGACGGAGGAGGTGGGCACGTGACGGAGCAGCCGCAGGTGACATTCATCGGCACCGCGACGACGGTGCTGCGGATCGGCGGGTTCACCCTGCTGACCGACCCGAACTTCCTGCACCGGGGCCAGCGGGCGTACCTGGGCAAGGGCCTGTGGTCGCGCCGGCGCACGGACCCGGCGCTGCGGATCGCCCAGCTCCCGGAGCTGGACGCGGTGGTCCTCTCGCACCTGCACGGCGACCACTTCGACCGGGTGGCCCGTCGGGAGCTGGACCGGAAGCTGCCGATCGTCACCACGCCCGCCGCGGAACGCAAGCTGCGCCGCTGGGGCTTCCGGGCCGCCGAGGGCCTGCCGACCTGGTCGTCGCGGGAGCTGCACCGCGACGGTACGACCGTACGGCTGACCTCGATGCCCGGCCAGCACGGCCCCGGCGCCCTGGACGTGCTGATGCCCGACGTGATGGGCACGATGATCGACGTGGAGCGCGCCGGGCGGCGTGAGTTCCGGCTCTACGTCACCGGCGACACCCTGAACCGACCGCTGCTCACCGCCATCCCCGAGCGGTACCCGGACATCGACGCGATGCTGATCCACCTCGGCGGCACGAAGGTCGCCGGGATCCTGCTCACCATGGACGCCCGGCAGGGCGCCGACCTGGTGGACCTGATCCGGCCGAAGCTGACCGTGCCGATCCACTACGACGACTACGGGGTCTTCCGCTCCCCGCTGGCGCACTTCGTCGACGAGGCCCGCCGCCGCGGCTGGGTGAAGCAGGTACGCACCATCGCCCGCGGTGAGACCGCCCCGCTCACCCCGCCCTCCTAGGCACCGCCCGGGCCGGCGCACACGCTGATCGCCGCCTCCGGCGAACCGGCGGCGGCGATCGATGACAGGGAACGGTCAGCTGCGCTCGGAGATGGCCTCGATCAGGTCACCCACCGGGCGCTCCGGCAGCGACCGGGCCACGTCGGCCACCGCCACGATGCCGACGAGTTCGTGCCCGTCGATCACCGGCAGCCGGCGTACCTTGTGCTGCCCCATGGTCCGCAGGATCTCGGCCGCGTCGTCGTCCGCGCCGATGGTCACCACCTCGCCCTGGGCCAGCTCACCGGCGGTCACGTTGGCCGGGTCACGACCCTCGGCCAGCACCTTCACCACGATGTCGCGGTCGGTCAGCATGCCCTTGAGCCGGTTGTCGTCACCGCAGATCGGCAGCGAACCGACCCCCAGCTCGGCCATCCGCTTCGCGGCCGACCTCAGGTCGTCCTGCTCGCGGACGCAGCTCACGTCGTTCGTCATGATCTCGCGTGCGGTCGGCATTGGTCTGACACCTCACTTCCGGGGGGTTGTTGCCGTTCCTCCTACCCCCACGTCTCCCGACCATGCGAACCACCTGTCGCCGCTCGCCGCTGTCACGCAGACTCAGAAGCCGTCGCGGGGTGGGCCGGGCTCGGCCCAGCAGAGGCCGCCCCGAAACTCCACACCGGGCACACCGTCACCGACTCGACGGATGTCCACCACGCTCGCCAGCGACCTGGCGAGGTCGCCGCGCAACTCCGCGGCCGCCGTGTCGACGTCGTCCTCCTCCGTGGACCAGTCGATGTTCGCCGACCGCAGCTCGGCGAGGGCGTGAGCGGTGACGGCTGCCGGGTCGGTGACCACCAGGTCGACCCGGCAGTAGACGTGCAGGGTGACCGGCGTCGCGTTCTCATCCACCCGGAGATCATGCCGAGCGGCCCGGCCGAACAGAAGACGTCAGCCGGCGCGGACGGGGCGTCGCTCCGCGGGCGACGGATCACAGGCCGCGCAGACCGGCACGGTGACCAGGCGGTATCCGTACGTGGCGACCGCAAGGCAGCAACCCCAGGCGAGGAAGACCAGCACCGTGCCGGCCGCCAGCCAACCCTCCGCCAGCTCCGACCACCTCGTCGTCCCCGCGGCGAGAGCCGAGGCGACGACCCAGATGCCGATGAGGCCGTACGCGATCAACGCCAACGCGACCACGGTGGCGGGGACGAGTGCCAACGCGCGGGGTACCCGGTGCCCGCCCAGCACCGGTAACCAGTGCGGAAAGACCTGCCCCCAGCGCTGCGCCAGACCGAGGGTGAGCAGACCACCGGCCAGTGGCGCGAGGGTGATCGACAGTCCGACGGTCCAGCTCAGGTCGTCCTCGGCCGCGTGGATCAGCTCCGCCGAGATGCCGAACGGCACGCCCGCGAGCCACAGAGCGTGCGGCACCGAGAAGCCGAGCACGGGCACGAGGCACGCCGCGTACGCCCAGCGCCGGACCCAGGACGGCACCGCTCGCGGACCCTCAGGAAGACGGTGGGTGCAGCGGGCGCGAGCTGTCGCGACCGCCCCGAACAGCAGTCCGCCGGTCAGCAGCAGGAGGCGTCCCGCCACGTCACGCCAGTCGGTTGGACGGCCCGCAAGCCCGGCGGGCACCTGGAACAGCAGGTGCGCGGGAAACGCCAGAACCACCAGGGCGACGGCGGCCGTGCCGCTGGCGACCGACACCAGGCGCCCGGGCCGGCGTACGGCGAGCACCGCCGTGGCGACGAGCAGCCCACTGAGCAGCACCGCACCCCAGCCCTGGAGAAACGGAAGGTCGCTCACCTGGTCCGCGCCGCAGCCGGTGGCGGACTCGACCGCGGTCGGCGGGTCGGTGCGGTCGCACGCCGTCCAGCCCCAGCGACCACCGGCCGCCCAGTAGAGCCGCAACAGGCCGTAGCCGAACGAGAAGGTCAGGGCCGCCTTGCGCCAGGCCAGTCTTCGAGTCTCCGACATGACTCGACGATCCGCCCGCCGTCGGACCGGGTGATCCCCGTCAGAAGGGATTCGTCTGCCCCGTGCGGGTGAGCTTCGTCGGAGGCAACACGATCGACGCCCGCCACTGTCGCAGCCACTTCTCCGAAACCGCCTTGTTGTCGTGCCGGCCCTTGTCTACGGTGCGGTGATGCTCTCGCGAAAGCTGACGGTGACCTTCGATGCGCACGACCCGGCTCGCCTGGCGCGGTTCTGGGCCGGAATGCTCGGCCGGAAGGTCGTCGAGGACGCCGGTGGCGTGCTCCTGCCCGGCGATGACACTCAGCTCAGCCTCCAGTTCGTCCCGAGCCGTGCCAAGAAGGTGGGGCCGAACCGCATGCACCTTCACCTGACGAGCGCCAGCAACGCCGACCAGCAGCACAGGGTGGCAACGGCGCTGGGGCTCGGCGGTGGCCACCTCGACGTCGGGCAGCGCCCCGAGGAGGGGCACATCGTCCTGGCCGACCCCGAGGACAACCCGTTCTGCGTGATCGAGTCGGATAACGGCTTCCTCGCCGGGTGCGGCCTGCTCGGGGAACTCGCCTGCGACGGCACCCGGGAGGTCGGCCTCTTCTGGAGCGAGGCGCTGGGCTGGCCGCTGGTCTGGGACCAGGACCAGGAGACCGCGATCCAGTCACCGCACGGCGGCACGAAGGTCGCGTGGGGAGGCCCGCCCCTGACCCCGAAAGAGGCGAGGAACCGGCAGCGCTTCGACCTCGCCCTCATCGGTGACGATCAGCAGGTGGAGGTCGACCGGCTGGTGTCCCTCGGGGCCACTCGGCTCGAGGTCGATGAGAACGGGGCCGTCATGCTGTCCGATCCCGACGGCAACGAGTTCTGCGTCAAAGGGCACTGACCACAGCGCGGCCGGGTTGCCCAGAGATCAACGGAGGAGAGTGCTGGTGGAGCCCAGGGGACTCGAACCCCTAACCACTGCCTTGCAAAGGCAGTGCTCTGCCAGTTGAGCTAGGGCCCCGTGAGCGGCTGCGGCGTCGCGGATCGCTCGCCGCAGTGCCGGACGTCAGCGCAGGTCGGGCGCAGTGGTCGCCTCGTGCCACAGGGCGCGCTCGTCGTTGGAGGCCTTGACCTTGTTGAACACGACGGCGGCCACGCCGACGACGCCGGCCAGAATCAGCAGCTTCTTGAACATGGGGACACCCCTCGCGCTCGACTAGCGTCGGACGACGTGCGGTGGGGCTAGCTGGAATCGAACCAGCGACCTCAGAGTTATCAGCTCTGCGCTCTAACCGACTGAGCTATAGCCCCGTGTTGCGACGAGCAAGGTTAACCCATCCGCTGAGTCGGCCCCAAATCGGGGTCCGGGCCTGCGAGCCGGGTCGTCGACGCCTGCGAAACCTACCTGAGTACGGGACGCCGGAGCGACCGCATTCCGCGGTGCCCCGGCGTCCCGATCGCTCAGTCCCGCTCGGCGAGGGTCAGCTCGATGCCGCCGACCAGGTCGGCGCAGACGTTGTAGACGAACGCTCCCAGCGTGGCCAGCGCGGTGAACAGCACCACGTTGACCAGGCCGATCAGCGCCGAGCTGAGGATCACGCCCTTGGCGGTGATCTGGAAGCCGCTGGTGCTCTGCCCACCGCCGGCGTTGACCAGGTCGCTCAGGCTGTCGTTGACGCTCTGGAACACGCCCATCGCGTCGAGCGCCAGGTAGAGCACCGAGGTGGCCACGACCACGACGATGAAGAGCACCACCGAGACGGCGAACGCGAACTTCATCACGGACCAGGGGTCGATCCGCTTCAGGTTCAGCCGGGCCCGGCGCGGTCCGCGGGAGGCGGCCGAGCTGACCGAGGTACGCGCGGCGCGTACCGCGTCACCGACCCGGGCAGCCCCGACGGCGGAGGCGGTTCCGATGCCCGGCGGCAGGCCACCACCGCTGGCCGGCCGGGCGGCGCCGGTGGTGCGCGCCGCCCCGTCCGGCTGCGGCTGGGTCATGCCGGGCGTGATCCGGGGCTGGGTGCCCGTGGACCCGGTGGACGTCGCCTGACCGGCCCGGACACTGATCGGCTGGGTGGTCGTGGGACGAGCCGGGGCCGCCGGCGCCGGGGTTGCAGCGGCGGGCGCCGGTGCCTCGGTACCAGACGTCTCGGTCTTGTCGCCCGATCCAGCGTCCTCACCGGGCTGGTCCGGCGGGGGTGTCATGCCGGGGGCCCGGGTGAATTTCGGGGCAGGCGCGTCGGCGGGAACCGTTGCCCGGCCCACGGCCGCGCGGCCGGTCGCTGGTGTGCCGCCCTTGGCGGCCTCCTCGTCGACCGGGTTGGCCGAGGTCCCCGTGTTCCCCGACTTCGCCTGTGTCTCCGTCATTCAACTAGTCCTGTTCGTCAGGTTCGTCGGCATTGCGAGCAATAGCCACGATAGTCACGCCGTCCGGGAGGTCCATCAGCTTGACCCCCATTGTGTTCCGGTCACGCGTACGGCGTACAGGCTTCACCGGAGTCCGGATGACACCACCGTTGCTGGTGATCGCGAACAGCTCGTCGTCCGGGTCGATCACCACCGCGCCGACCAGACCACCGCGCCGCTCGGTGATCTTCGCAGTCAACACGCCCTTACCTCCCCGGCCCTGCACCGGGTATTCCTCGATCGGGGTACGTTTCGCGTATCCCCCGTTCGTGGCCACCAGAACGTCCAGACCCTCCCGAACGACCTCCATGGCGAGCAGGACGTCGTCGTCCGTGAAGCGCATGCCGATCACGCCCGAGGTGGCCCGACCCATCGGCCGCAGCGCCTCGTCGGAGGCGTTGAACCGGATCGCCTGCGCCTTCTTGGAGACCAGCAGCAGGTCGTTCTCGGGTGCCACCAGCGCAGCACCGACCAGCTCGTCCTCATCGCGCAGGTTGATCGCGATGATTCCGCCGGAACGGTTGGAGTCGAACTCCTCGAGCCGCGTCTTCTTCACCAGGCCGTTCTTCGTGGCCAGTACCAGATAGGGGGCTACCTGGTAGTTCGGGATTTCGATGATCTGCGCGATCTGCTCGTCGGGCAGGAACGCGAGCAGGTTGGCCACGTGTTGGCCCTTGGCTACCCTACTGGCCTCCGGCAACTCGTACGCCTTGGCCCGGTAGACGCGGCCCTTGTTCGTGAGGAACAGAATCCAGTCGTGGGTTGAGCATACGAAGAAGTGGCTGACGATGTCGTCCTGCCGCAGCGTGGCGCCGCTGACGCCCTTGCCGCCGCGCCGCTGCGAGCGGTAGAGATCAACCTTGGTCCGCTTGGCGTACCCGGTCCGGGTGATCGTGACGACCACGTCCTCGCGGGCGATGAGGTCCTCCATCGAGACCTCGCCGTCGAACGGGATGATCTGCGTCCGCCGGTCGTCGCCCCACTTGGCCACGATCTCGCCGAGCTCCTCAGAGACGATCTTCCGCTGCCGCTCCGGCTTGGCGAGGATGTCCTTGAGGTCGGCGATCTCGATCTCGAGCTTGGCCAGGTCGTCCACGATCCGCTGCCGCTCCAGGGCGGCGAGCCGGCGCAGCTGCATGTCGAGGATCGCGGTCGCCTGGATCTCGTCGATCTCCAGCAGCCGGATCAGGCCCTGCCGGGCGTCGTCCACGGTCGGCGAACGCCGGATCAGCGCGATGACCTCGTCCAACGCGTCCAGCGCCTTACCCAGACCGCGCAGGATGTGCGCCCGCTCCTCGGCCTTGCGCAGCCGGAACGCCGTCCGCCGGCGGATCACGTCGATCTGGTGCTCGACGTAGTAGCGGATGAACTGGGCCAGGTTGAGCGTGCGCGGCACCCCGTCGACCAGGGCCAGCATGTTGGCGCCGAAGGTCTCCTGGAGCTGGGTGTGCTTGTAGAGGTTGTTGAGCACCACCTTGGCGACCGCGTCGCGCTTGAGCACCAGCACGATGCGCATGCCGGTACGGCCGGAGGACTCGTCGCGGATGTCGGCGATCCCGGCGAGCTTGCCCTCCTTGATCAGCTCGGCGATCCGCTCGGCGAGATTGTCCGGGTTGACCTGGTAGGGAAGCTCGCTGACGACCAGGCAGGGCCGGCCCCGCTTGTCCTCCTCGACCTCCACCACGGCGCGCATCCGGATCGAGCCGCGACCGGTGCGGTACGCGTCCTGGATGGCGGTGGTGCCGACGATCAGGCCGTGGGTCGGGAAGTCCGGGCCCTTGACGATGCCGAGAAGGGCTTCGAGGGTGGTCTCCTCGTCCTCCTCCGGGTGCTCCAGGCACCACTGCACCGCCGCGCCGATCTCCCGCAGGTTGTGCGGCGGGATCTTGGTGGCCATGCCGACCGCGATGCCCTCGGAGCCGTTCACGAGCAGGTTGGGGATCCGCGACGGCAGGATGGTGGGCTCCTTGGCCCGGCCGTCGTAGTTGTCCTGCAGGTCGACGGTGTCCTCGTCGATGTCCCGCAGCATCTCCATGGCCAGCGGGTCGAGCTTGCACTCGGTGTACCGCATGGCGGCGGCCGGGTCGTTACCCGGAGAGCCGAAGTTGCCGTTGCCGTCGACCAGCGGGTACCGCAGCGACCAGGGCTGCGCCATCCGGACCAGCGCGTCGTAGATCGCCGAGTCGCCGTGCGGGTGGAACTGACCCATCACGTCGCCGACGACCCGGGAACACTTCACGTAGCCCCGGTCCGGTCGGTAGCCGGAGTCGAACATCGCGTAGAGGATCTTGCGGTGGACCGGCTTGAGCCCGTCCCGGACGTCCGGCAGCGCGCGACCGACGATGACGCTCATGGCGTAGTCGAGGTAGGAGCGCTGCATCTCCACCTCGAGCCCGACCGGTTCGATCCGGTCGTGCGCGACCACCGCGGCGATGGCCTCGGTGGGGACCTCGGGCTCGTTCGGTGTGGACTCGGGAGAATCGGTCACTGTATACCCTTATCAGACTCAGAGTCGTTTTCGTGCTGTGGATAACGGCTGTGGATACCGGCCAAGCTGTGGATAACTCTGTGGACCAGTGGATCGGCCGGGCAGCGTCCCGGCCGATCCATCGAGGTTCCGTCAGATGTCCAGGAAGCGGACGTCCTTGGCGTTGCGCTGGATGAACGACCGGCGCGCCTCGACGTCCTCACCCATCAGCACGCTGAACAACTCGTCGGCGGTCGCCGCGTCGTCGAGCGTGACCTGACGCAGGGTACGCGTCGCCGGGTTCATCGTGGTTTCCCACAGCTCGGGATAGTTCATCTCGCCGAGGCCCTTGAACCGCTGAATGTCGTCCGGCTTGGCGTTCGGCTTCTTCTGCTGGCGCAGCGCGATCAGCCCGTCCCGCTCACGGTCGGAGTAGGCGTACTGCGCGTCGTCGCCCTTCTTGTTCCACTTGATCTTGTAGAGCGGCGGGGCGGCCAGGTAGACGTGCCCCAGCTCGACCAGCGGACGCATGAAGCGGAACAGCAGGGTGAGCAGCAGCGTCTGGATGTGCTGGCCGTCGACGTCCGCGTCGGCCATCAGCACCACCTTGTGGTACCGCAGCTTCTCCATGTCGAAGTCGTCGTGGATGCCGGTGCCCAGCGCGGTGATCAGCGCCTGGACCTCGTTGTTCTTCAGCACCCGGTCGATCCGGGCCTTCTCCACGTTGAGGATCTTGCCGCGGATGGGCAGGATCGCCTGGGTGCGCGGGTCACGGCCCTGCTTGGCCGAGCCACCGGCCGAGTCGCCCTCGACGATGAACACCTCGGACTCGCGCGGGTCGGTGGACTGGCAGTCGGCCAGCTTGCCCGGCATCGAGCCGGACTCCAGCAGCGACTTGCGCCGGGCCAGCTTGCGCGCCTGCTGCGCGGCGATCCGGGCGCGAGCCGCCTGGGAGGCCTTCTGGATGATCATCTTGGCCTCGGCCGGGTTGCGGTCGAACCAGTCGACCAGCCGGTCGTTGCAGACCCGCTGCACGAAGCTCTTCACCGGGGTGTTGCCGAGCTTGGTCTTGGTCTGGCCCTCGAACTGCGGGTTGGCCAGCTTGACCGAGATGATCGCGGCGAGCCCTTCCCGGATGTCCTCGCCAGAGAGCTTCTCGTCACCCTTGAGCAGCTTCTTGTCGGTGCCGTACCGGTTGACCACGCTGGTCAGCGCGGACCGGAAGCCCTCCTCGTGGGTGCCGCCCTCGTGCGTGTTGATCGTGTTGGCGAAGGTGTAGACCGACTCGCCGTACGACTCGTTCCACTGCATGGCGATCTCGAGCGACATCCCCTCCTCCTCGGCGCCGAACTCGACCACGGTCTTGTGGATCGGGTTCTTCGAGGCGTTGAGGTGCCGGACGAAGTCGGCGATGCCGCCCTCGTAGAAGAAGGTCACCTCACGCTGCCGGCCGTCCTCCTCCTCGGCCACCCGCTCGTCGAGCAGGTGGATGCGGAGGGCACGGTTGAGGAAGGCCATCTCCTGCAGGCGCCGGTAGATGGTCTGGAAGTCGAAGTCGACGGTCTCGAAGACGTCGGCGTCGGGCCAGAAGGTGACCGCCGAGCCGGTGCGGTCGGTGGTCTCACCCTTGTCCAGTGGGCCGGGCTTGGAGTTGTTGTACTGCTGCCGCCACACGAAACCGGACTTGTGGATCTCCACGGCCATCCGGGTGGAGAGCGCGTTCACGACGGACACGCCGACGCCGTGCAGACCACCGGAGACCGCGTACGCCTTGCCGTCGAACTTGCCGCCCGCGTGCAGCACGGTCAGCGCGACCTCGACGCCCGGCTTCTTGAGCTTCGGGTGCAGATCGACCGGGAAACCACGACCGTTGTCGGTGACCTGGACCCCGCCGTCGGCCAGCAGCACGACGTCGATGGTGTCGCAGTATCCGGCCAGCGCCTCGTCGACCGCGTTGTCGACGACCTCCCAGACGAGGTGGTGCAGACCGCGCTCGCCGGTGGACCCGATGTACATACCGGGCCGCTTGCGAACGGCCTCCAGCCCCTCGAGAACGGTGATCGACTCTGCGCCGTACTCCTGCTTGTCCTGCGCTGCCACCCTCGGCCACTTTCTCGCGTCGTCGGCGCCGGGAGGGGCGCGTCGGGCGCGGGTTCGGCGGACAGGACGCGACGTCGGCGCGCGGACCGGCGCCGGGGATCTCCGGACAGCGGGTCGAACGCGCCGGTCGCCGCGGTTGCCCGCGGATCGCGATCGGCTCGACCCGACGTGGAGAATGATCCTGGGGCCACCGGCCCCGTCCCTCGCTCCACACCGGGTCTTCGTCTCACCGTCAATCCTACTGTGCGCGGAGGACAGAACCACCACTCGGCACCCTCAACGAGGCGGCTGAGAAGTCCATAGCCGGCAGAACCCCATTGCCCGCGACTCCCCCCACACGCCAGCCCTCGATCGGACGCGCCGCCCCCGAACGGGTTGACCCGCGCCCGGGCGGGTCGGGGGTCGCGGCCGGACCGCCCGTGCCGTACGTTTGCGGCGCCCCGGAAGCGGGCTTGATCTTTACGGGCCGGAACCGGGACGATCGACCCGATCGACCCGACACGTGCTCTTTAAGAGGTGACAGATGGGGCTGGACAACGTCGCGGTGCACTGGCCGCGGACCGGCCGCTTCTACGATCCGGTCGCGCCGGCCGAGTTCGTCGACTTCGGCGAGATCGTCGACCTGCCGCGAATCTCGGCGCCGACAGCGGCCCTGGCTGAGCTGATCGCGAAGACCGGCACCGTCCGGGCGACCGCGTACACCGAGCTGGTGGATCTGCTGCTCGGCCTCGAAGGTGTGTTGTACGCCACAGACGCCGCCGCCGAGGACGAGGACCCGGTGATCGACCCGGACGGCTGCGCCTGGATCGCCGGCGGCATCGAGCGGTTCGTCGCCGGCCACCGGCCGCAGGGCGAGGCGGTCACCTTCGAGTCGGTGAGCACGGTGCTGCGCTCTCTGCTGGGCGACGGGCGGCTGGCCGAGCAGCAGCTGCGCTGGCTGGAGAGCCGGCTGGACGCGTTGCGCGACGAGAGCGGCGACCCGCCGCAGTGGAACTTCACCTGCGCCGAGCTGGGCGTGCTGGCCGCGTTCTACCGGCGCTGCGCCGAGCGCGGCTTCGCCGTCTACGCCGACGCCTGACCGGCCGTCCCGGGCTCGGTGGCGACCTGGTCGTCGCCCCCGGGCCGGTTGGCCGCGGCGATCACCTGGGTCAGCACCGCGTGCAGGTGTTGCAGGTCCTCGATCGGCAGCCCGAGCCGCTGCACGATCGCGGCCGGGATCCGCTCGGCCTCGCCACGCAGGGCGGCCCCGGTGGGTGTGAGGGTGACAGCGAGGCTGCGTTCGTCGGTGGCGTCGCGCTCGCGGCGCAGGTAGCCGGCGGCCTCCAGCCGCTTGAGAAGGGGCGACAGCGTCCCCGGGTCGAGCTGCAACAGGCGGCTGAGGTCGCGGCCGGACAGCGGCGCGTGCTGCCAGAGCGCAAGCATGACCAGGTACTGCGGATGGGTCAGCCCCATCGGCTCCAGCAGCGGACGGTAGACGGCCACGACGCTGCGCGCCGCCACCGACAGGGCGAAGCACACCTGTTGCTCCAGCGCCAACGGGTCGACGCCGTCGGGTCGTTCGCTCATCGGTTGCCCTCCCCCAGCACGATGACTATCGTACAGATCGTTGGTGCACCAACCATTGGTGTCCCAATCATCCGCTCGGGAACGGGCGGAGCGATGGCGCGCAGGAGAGGGCGGCAGATGAGCGAGGACGGCGCGGCCACCAGGTCCCCCGGCGAGGGCGGCCGTTTCATGCGTTGGGCGTACCGGCACCTGGCCGGCCCGGCCGAGGTGCACGGCGCGGTGCAGGGTGGCTCGACCGAGGCCCGCGAGCTGTGGAAGCGCGACCTGGCCGAGCGCAAGCGCTACACCCGGGAGCAGCGCGAACGTAAGCGGGCCGCCAAGGAGGCCGACCGCCGGAGCTGACTGCCGGATCAGCCGTACGTGTCCCGCGGCCCCCGACCGCGCACCCGGCGCGGCCCCTTCGACCAGGACGGCGCGGCCGGGCCGTGGATGTGCAGCTTGCGCACCACGTTGTGGCCGACCTCCCGGGCGATCTGCTTGAGCAGCGAGCCGGCGAGCAGCCGGAGCTGGGTCGCCCAGGCGGTCGAACGGGCCTCCACGGTCAGCTCACCGTTCTCCAGCTTGACCGGGCGGCTGTGCTGGGCGACCTCCGCGCCCACCACCCGCTCCCAGGCGCCGAACACCGTGGCCTCGGCCGCGGGCTGCTGCCACCCACGCGCCTTCATCAACCGGTCCAGCACCACGCTGAGCGGCTGCGGGTCGCGCGGGTCCGGGCCCGGGCCGGAGTAGCCGCGCAGGCGCCGCCCGGAGCCGCCGGCGCCGTCACCACCCCCGCCAGCCCCAGGGGTACGCCGGGCGCGGGCCGCCGCCTGCCGCCGGGACAACGCCGCGTCCAGCACCGCACGGGCCAGCTCCGGCCCGGTGGCAGTGTCCGGCTGCCCGCTCCCCTCGGCGGCCTCCGCCTTCGCGGTGGGCGCGGGCGTGGGAGCGCCGGCCCGCCGGTCCCCTCGACCGCTGTCGGGTCGGTTTGTTCGTGGCTCATCCGACACGGCGTACCGTCCCCTCGCCGACCTGGTAGCGGGCGCCGCGCAGCGCGGCCGGCACGTCGTCGTCCACCGCGCAGGTCACCAGCAGCTGGCTCGCGCCGCCCACCAACTCGGCCAGCCGCTCCCGGCGCCCGGTGTCCAGCTCCGCGAAGACGTCGTCGAGCACCAGCACCGGTTCGATGCCGTCGGCGCGCAGCAGGTCGTACCCGGCCAGTCGCAGCGCGAGCGCGAACGACCAGGACTCGCCGTGGCTGGCGTACCCCTTGGCGGGCAGCGGACCGAGGGACAGCGCCAGCTCGTCGCGGTGCGGCCCGACCAGGGTGGTGCCCCGTTCGATCTCGGCGGAGCGGGACGCGGCGAGGGCCGCGGTCAGCGCCTCGGCCAGCGCCGCCCGGTCGGTGGTCGGCTCGGCCAGCTCGATCGAGGGCCGGTAGGCGATTCCCGCCGCGCCGCGCCCGGCGGCCACCGCGTCGTACGCCTTGGCGACGTGCGGGGTGAGCGCGGCCACCAGCTCCAGTCGGCCGGCGAGCAGCTCCGCGCCGTGCTGGGCCAGGTGGGTGTCCCAGACGGCGAGGGTGCCGAGGTCGCCGCCCCGGGACCCGCCGGTCTTGCGGGCCAGGTACGCGGTACGCAGCAGAGCGTTGCGCTGCTTGACCACCCGCTCGTAGTCGGCCCGCACGCCGGCGTACCGGGGCTGCCGATTGACCAGCAGGTCGTCCAGGTAGCGGCGGCGCTCAGCCGGGTCACCCCGGACCAGTTCCAGGTCCTCCGGAGCGAAGAGCACCAGACGCAGGGCGCCCAGCACGTCCCGGGCACGCCGCGCCGGAGAGCGGCCCAGCCGCGCCCGGTTGGCCTTGCCGGGCACGATCTCCAGCTCGACCAGGAGCTCCCGCCCGTCGTGCACCACCACGCACCGGATCACCGCCGAGGCGGCGCCCATCCGGACCAGCGGCGCATCCGTGGCGACCCGGTGCGAATCCAGGGTCGCCACGTAACCCAGCGCCTCGACGAGGTTGGTCTTGCCGACGCCGTTGGCGCCGGTCAGGACGTTCGCCCCCGGCTGGAGGTCGACGGCCACCCGCTCGTACGAGCGGAAGTCGACCAGTTCCAGCCGGTGGACGTACACAGGGTGTGGATACCGCTCAGCGCTTGTGGACGGCGTGGCCACCGAACTGCTGGCGCAGCGCGGCGACGGCCTTCATGGCGGGCGAGTCGTCCTGCCGGGACGCGAACCGGGCGAACAGCGAGGCGGTGATGACGTTCAGCGGCACGGCCAGCCGGACCGCCTCGTCGACCGTCCACCGGCCCTCGCCGGTGTCCTCGGTGTAGCCGCTCAGCTCGGCCAGCTCCGGGTCCTCGTCGAGCGCGCGGTCCAGCAGGTCGAGCAGCCAGGAGCGGACCACCGTGCCCTCACGCCAGGACTTGAAGACGCCCGGCACGTTGGTGACCAGCTCGGAGGCCGCCAACAGCTCGTAGCCCTCGGCGTAGGCGTGCATCAGGCCGTACTCGATGCCGTTGTGCACCATCTTGGAGTAGTGCCCGGCGCCGACCGGCCCGGCGTGCACGAAGCCGAACTCGCCCTCGGGCTTGAGCGCCTCGAAGATCGGCATCAGCCGGGCGACGTGCTCCTGGGCGCCGCCGACCATCAGCGCGTAGCCGTTCTGCCGGCCCCACACGCCGCCGGAGACCCCGACGTCCAGGTAGCCGATGCCCCGCTCGTTGAGCCGCTCGGCGCGGGGAGCGTCGTCGCTGAACCGGGAGTTGCCGCCGTCGATGATGATGTCGCCCTCGCCGAGCACCGAGGCGAGCTCGTCGATCGTCGCGTCGGTGACGCCGGCGGGCACCATGACCCAGACCGCGCGTGGGGACTCCAGCTTCTCAGCCAGCCCGGCGAGGGTCGGCACGTCGCTCAGCTGCGCGTTGTGGTCGAAGCCGACCACCTCGTGGCCGGCGGCCCGCAACCGCTCCCGCATGTTGCCGCCCATACGGCCGAGTCCTACCAGGCCGAGCTGCATGTGTTTCTACCTCCGTGGATCTGGGTGGTGCTGGGCGCGATCAGCGGGACACGCGGATCGGCATGATGAGGTACCGGTACCCCGGAATGACCTCGCCATCCTCGCCGGCGGGCGAGATCACCGCGGGCTTGAAGGCGTCGACGAACGAGAGCACGGCGGTCTGGGAGCCCAGGTTGGCCAGGCCGTCGATGAGGTACTGCGGGTTGAACCCGATGGTCAGGGCGTCGCCGGCGAAGGTGGCCTCCATCGCCTCGCTGGCCCGCGCCTCCTCGGAGCCGCCCGCCTCGACGACCAACCCGTCGGCGCTGAAGCTGAGCAGCACCGGGGTCGTCCGCTCGGCGACCAGCGCGACACGCTTGACGACTTCGATCAGCGTGCTGACCGGCACCCGGGCCTCGGCGTTGTGGGTCGCCGGGAAGAGCGAGCGCACCGGCGGGTAGTTGGCGCCGTCGAGCAGCCGGCTGGTGGTGCGCCGGGTGCCGCCGGCGAGGCCGACCATGCCCTCGCCCGCGGCGCCCTGGGCGAGGGCGAGGGTGACCTCGCCGCCCAGCGGGCCGAGCGCCTTGGCGGTGTCGTTCAGGGTGCGGGCCGGCACCAGGGCGTTGAAGCTCACGTCGGGGTCGTCCGGACGCCACTGGATCTCCCGCAGCGCCAGCCGGTAGCGGTCGGTGGCGAGCATGGACAGGGTGCTGCCGGAGAGCTCGACGCGGACGCCGGTCATCATCGGCAGCGTCTCGTCACGGCCGGCGGCGATGGCCACCTGGGCGACGGCGGTGGCGAAGGCGGCGGCGTCGACCGTGCCGGCGCTCTGCGGCATCTCGGGCAGCGCGGGGTAGTCCTCCACCGGCATGGTGGGCAGGGTGAACCGGGCGCTGCCGCAGACCAGCTCGAGGTGCGCACCGACGGCGGCGATGTCCACCGGCTTGGCCGGCAGCGCCTTGGTGATCTCGGCGAGGAGGCGGCCGGAGACCAGGGCGGCGCCGTCGGCGTCGCCCTGCACCTCGACGGTGACCTGGCTCGAGACCTCGTAGTCGAACCCGGAGACCCGCAGGTTGCCGTCGGTGACGCGGAGCATCACCCCGGCCAGCACCGGTACGGATGGCCGGCTCGGCAGGCTCTTCGCGGTCCAGGCCACGGCCTCGGCGAGCGCGTCGCGCTCCACTCGGAACTTCATCAATGCCTCCGCGTCGACGTCAGCGACAACTCTCTCATGCCGACCGCTGCCTACCGCCCGCCCAAGCGTGCGGGTACCCATCGCACTTTAGGGCGCGGGGGCATCGGCTGTGCGCCCGGCCCCGTGGATCGTGTCGATGCTGACCGGCTCGTCCGGCAGCGTTCGGCCCGATCCACAGAAAGTCCAACGGTGATGATTGGTTTTTGTTCTCTTAGAAGAGATAACTCATCGTCTTCATCGCACCTGTGCAAACTGTGGAGAACTCGGGTCCGCGCAGCTCAGACAGGTTATCCACCGGTGATTTGGCTGTGGAGAACCGGGGGTACAACCGCCTCCTGCGTCCACAGCCCGGCCGAGCCGGCCGGTTGTCCACCGTTGTCCACCGGTTGTCCACCGGTAATCCACCGACTTTCTCCCCAAGCCTGTGGATCGCCATGAAGATCACCATTGGTGTCATCCCCAGAACCTTCAACAGCCCGTGCACAGGCCGACGGCGACCGGTGGAAAACGTGGCGGTTGTCCCCAGGCGTCCACAGCCTCGTACACAGGGTTTCTCCACAGCCTGTGGGTAACCGGCGAAGGACGGACCGTAGTTATCCACCGACGGTGGACAACGAGCTGTGGACAACGAGTGGGACTCAAGTCGGTCACGGCTTCGATGCTGTGGTCTACACCATGTCGAGAGTCAAGCCGGGGACGAGAAAAGAACGCCCGGCCGGAGATCCGGCCGGGCGTGTCCCGGGGCTGGGCGCCGTCGTGGCGGCGGGCGTACCCCTCAGGTGTTCTGCTTGATCCGGTTGGTCAGCTCGGCGATCTGGTTGTAGAGCGAGCGACGCTCCGCCATCTGCTGACGGATCTTCCGGTCGGCGTGCATCACCGTGGTGTGGTCCCGGCCGCCGAAGGCCTGCCCGATCCGGGGCAGCGAGAGCTCGGTCAGCTCCCGACACAGGTACATGGCCACCTGCCGGGCGTTGACCAGCACCCGGGAGCGGGACTGACCGCGCAGGTCCTCCAGGCTCACCCCGAAATAGTCGGCGGTCGAGGCCATGATCTGGTCGGCGTTGATCTCCGGACCGGCGCCGTCGGGCATGAAGTCCCGGAGCACCTCCTCGGCCAGTGACAGCTCGACGGTGGACCGGGTCAGGCTGGCGAACGCGGTTACCCGGATCAGCGCCCCCTCCAGCTCCCGGATCGAGTTCGACACCCGGGAGGCGATGAACTCCAACACGTCCGGCGGGGCGTACATCCGCTCCTGTGCCGCCTTCTTCTGCAGGATCGCGATCCGGGTCTCCAGGTCCGGCGGCTGGATGTCGGCCAGCAGTCCCCACTCGAACCGGGTTCGCATCCGGTCCTCGAGGGTGGCGAGCTGGCGCGGCGACCGGTCGGAGGTGATCACGATCTGCTTGTTGGCGTTGTGCAGGGTGTTGAAGGTGTGGAAGAACTCCTCCTGGGTGCGCTCGCGGTTCTCCAGGAACTGGATGTCGTCGATCAGCAGGATGTCGACGTCCCGGTAGCGCCGCTGGAACGCGCTGGTCTTGTCGTCCCGGAGCGAGTTGATGAAGTCGTTGGTGAACTCCTCGGTCGAGACGTACCGGACCGAGCGGGCGTTGCCGAGTGTCGTGGCGTAGTGCCCGATGGCGTGCAGCAGGTGGGTCTTGCCCAGCCCGGAGTGACCGTAGATGAACAGCGGGTTGTACGCCTTCGCCGGCGACTCCGCCACCGCCACGCTCGCCGCGTGGGCGAACCGGTTCGACGAGCCGATGACGAACGTCTCGAACATGTACTTCGGGTTGAGCCGGTTACCGCCGGTGTCGGCACCGGGCAGCCGGCGGTCGTCACGGCCCCCCGTCCGATGGTCCACACCGCTGCGGCCGGGGCCGCTGTCCGTCCCGCTGTCCCGGGGCAGCGCGCGGATCACGTGCTGGTCCCGCGGCGACGCCGCGTCGTCCCGGTAGCGGGGCTCGTAGGGCCGGGTGTCCGGGGCGGGCGGGTCCAGTCGGGCGGGCTGCTCGTCGTAGCCGCGTCGGTCCGGTCCTGGACGGGACGACCGCATCGGCTCCACGAACGCGGCGCTGAACAACGCCTCCTGCCCGTCGCGGCTGGCCGGAATCAGCCCCGATCGGTGCCCGTCGGCGGTCGGCGCGAGCGGCGGACCGGACGGTGCCGGTGGCGCAGCCGGCTCGGGCGCCCGCGGGTGCTGCTGTTCAGGGATGACCGCGTCGGCCGCCGGGCCGCCGGAGTACTCGTCGTCGAACGGTCCGGCGGGCGGACCCTCCGCGTCGACCGACCCCGGCTCCGGGGTGCTGCGGTAGACGGTGCCAGCCGGACGGCCCGTGGCGTCCTCGGCGACCCGCACGGTGACCGCGACCTGGATCGGCCGGCCGAGCCGCCGGGTGAGCGCCTCGGTGATCGCCGGACGCAGCCGGGACTCGATCACGTCGCGGGTGAACGCGTCCGGGACGGAGAGCAGCGCGGTGTCCTCGACGATCGCCCGTAGCCGGGTCAGCCGGAGGTAGGCACGCTGCTGTGCGGAGATGATCTCGTCGGCGAGCTCGTCGGTCGCCGCTAACCACACCGCGGCAAGGTCGGTCGTACCGGCCACCGTCGTGCCACCCCCTCGCCTCTGCTCCCGGCCGCCGCTGTCTGCCAGCCGGCCGTTCCGGGCCCGCCGCGTTCGCGGGTGGAACATCACCCACCGACGGTTGACCAGTGGTCGTCCACAGGTTATCCACAGCCTGTGTACCGACCGATTGTGGCCGCCCGCCGGACGCGGGTGGGACCTGCCCCCTGCCTGAACGGGCGCTGAAGCGGGTTCACCGTGCCGAACGATTCACTACCGTGTCCGGTCTTGCCTGCGCACGACGACCGGAGCTTCCGACGCTCACCGCAATCGGGCACGGTAACAGCGTTGTCCCTGCGCCATCAACCGGCGACGCGGCGGAGGCCTTGTCGGCATCAGCGAAAACGGCCCCTTCGGTCCCGGGCGCGTCCCGATGTCCGTCGCTGCGGGTGTTTGACGGTCATTGCACCCCTGCGTAGGCTGGAGCGGCTGCTCTCTCGTCCTCTGCTAGGGTGATGGGTGCTTGCTGTCCGCGGTCGCATCCCCGCATCCGAGGTTCCGCTCCGCAGGGCAGCACCGATCGTGGCCACCGTCGAGGTGGCCTGGACCACCCCACGACCCCGGCGGTCCCGTCGCCCGGGGCGCGTACGAAAACGGAGAGCCTGACGTGAGCAAGCGCACCTACCAGCCGAACAACCGCCGGCGCGCGAAGACCCACGGCTTCCGGCTGCGCATGCGCACCCGTGCCGGCCGTGCCATCCTGTCGAGCCGTCGCGCCAAGGGTCGCACCACCCTGTCGGCCTGAGCCGACGGGCCGGTCCGGGGGACGTGGGCAGTCGTGCTGGCCGCGGCGCAACGACTGCGGCGCAGCACTGACTTCGCCGCAGCGGTCCGTGGTGGCCGACGCGCCGGACGAGGCGCCGTCGTGGTCCACCTGAACGTGCCCGCCACCACCGACCCCAGCACACCGACCTCGCCGGAGCCGGCGCGGAACACCGGTGCGGAGCAGCCCTCCGCGTCGACCCGCGCCGGCTTCGTCGTGTCCAAGGCCGTCGGCAATGCGGTGGTCCGCAACCGTGTCCGGCGCCGACTCCGGGCACTGGTCCGGGAGCGGCTGACCGCACTGCCCGCCGGCAGCACCCTCGTCGTCCGGGCGCTCCCCGCCGCGGCCGAGGCGTCGTACCCCCGACTCGCCGCCGACCTGGACGCCGCCATCGCGGCTGCCCGCTCGCCCCGTGAGCGGAGGTCCCGATGAGTGCCGGCCCGCCCGCCCCACGCCCGACAACCGGTGCCAGGGTGCTGATCGCGCCCATCATCGCGTACCGTCGGTGGATAAGTCCGGCACTGCCGGCCCGCTGTCGGTTCTACCCGTCGTGCAGTGCGTACGCCCAGGAGGCGGTGGCCCGGCACGGCGCGCTCCGGGGAGCCGCGCTGGCGGTCCGGCGGCTGTTGCGCTGCCACCCCTTCCACCCTGGTGGACATGACCCGGTGCCGGAACCGGGCGGTCGCCGCCGTGCCGACGTGACTGGAGCACCGAATTGAGTCTCGACTGGATCTACTTCGCGATTTCGTGGATCCTGCTGACCTGGCACTCCGCCTGGGACGCCATCGGGGTGCCCGTCAACGCGGTGATCGGCACCAACTTCGCCTGGATCCTGGCCATCGTCTTCCTGGTTGTCACCGTCCGGGTGATCCTCTTCCCGGTCTTCGTCAAGCAGATCAAGTCGCAGCGGGCGATGCAGGCCCTCCAGCCCAAGGTCAAGGAGCTGCAGGAGAAGCACAAGGGTGACCGGGAGACGCTCCAGAAGGAAATGATGGAGCTCTACCGGAAGGAAAAGGCCAACCCGCTCATGGGCTGCCTTCCGATGTTCCTCCAGATCCCCGTCTTCCTCGGCCTCTTCCACGTGCTGCGCCGGCTCGACCCGGCCAAGCAGAGCAAGACCCTCTACGGCTGGACCGCCGACCAGTTCGAGAGCGCCTCGCAGGCCAAGCTCTTCACCGCACCGATCGCGGGCAAGTTCGGTTCCACCGCCGACGAGCTGGCCCGCCTCGGCGCCAACGGCACCACCGTCAAGGTGATCGCCGGCATCCTGGTCCTGGTGATGATCGCCACCACCTACCTGACCAGCCGTCAGATGATCCTCAAGACCGGCTGGGCGGAAGACCCGCAGCAGCGGATGATCCAGCGGCTGATGCTCTACGGCATCCCGGCCTCGCTGCTGATCTCCGGCGCGATCTTCCCCATCGGCGTGATCATCTACTGGGTGACCAACAACCTCTTCACCCTCGGCCAGCAGCAGTGGGTCCTGCGCAAGTTCCCGCCGCCGGTGACCGCCACCAAGGCCGCCGCCCCCGCCACCCGTAACCCGGTGCAGCCCGCCAAGGCGGGTGGCCTGTTCGGTCGCGGCAAGTCGGCCCCGCCGGCGCCGGTCAAGGCCACCGCGCCCAAGGTGGCCGGGCCGAAGCCGGGCGCCAAGCCGGTCAACCCCAAGAAGAGCCGTCCCGCCAAGCGGCAGGGCTGAACCCCCCGGGCCGTCGTCGGGCGACCGACGGCGGCCCGTTCCGCACCGCGCAGCCGCCGTACGGCCGGCGCCGGACGGAACCGACCGCGCGTGACGCGGCCACGGGCGACACTGCCCGTACAGACGTGCCCGCGGGCACCGGCGACCTCCCGCCGGCCCCGGGAAACCAGCGGACCCGACGGTCCGGCCGAGCGAGTACGGAGATGAGACCGTGACCGAGACCAGCATCCCCCGCGCCGAGCAGTCCCTGGACGAGGAGGAGACCGCGCCGCTCGCGGTGGACGACGACACCGAGCCTGACGAGGACACCGAGGCCGACGAGGACACGGAGACCGACGAGGACACCGAGGTCTCCACCGTCCGGGAGAAGAAGCCCGTGGGCGAGGGCGAACTGTTCCGGCAGAGCGAGATCGCGGCAGACTACGTCGAGGGGCTGCTCGACATCCTCGACTACGACGGCGACATCGACGAGCTGGTCGCCGGCGGCCGACCGGTCGTCGAGGTGGTCGGTGCCCGGCTGCAGAACCTGGTCGGTCAGCGCGGCGCCACCCTGGAGGCGCTCCAGGAGCTGACCCGCCTCGCCGTCTTCCGGCAGACCGGCACGCCGAGCCGCCTGCTGCTCGACGTCGGCGGCTACCGGGCGAACCGCCGCAAGGAACTCGCCGCGGTCGCCAAGAACGCCGTCGAGAAGGTCAAGGAGTACGGCGAGCCCGTCCGGCTGGACCCGATGTCCGCGTTCGAGCGCAAGTGCGTCCACGACGTGGTCAACGCCATGTCCGGCGTGGTGAGCGAGTCCGAGGGCGTCGAGCCGAGCCGACGCATCGTCGTACGGCCGGCGGACTGACCGGGTGACCCACGACGACACCACGGCCGACGCCGTGACCGGCCCGGGCGGCACGCCGCCCGGGCCGTCGGCTGTCCGGGCCGGCGACCCGAGCGCCGACACCAACCCGGTGCGGGACGCTTCGGGCGGCGAGGCCCCGTCCCCGGTCGACGCGGCACTGCCGCCCGAGCTGGCCCCCGCTGCCCTGTCCCTCTTCGGCGATCGGCTCGATGTCGCCGCCGCGTACGCCGAACTGCTGGCCACCGACGGGGTGGTCCGCGGCCTGATCGGCCCCCGGGAGGCTCCCCGGATCTGGGATCGCCACCTGCTCAACTGTGCGGCGGTGGCCGAGCGGATCCCCGCCGACGCGACCGTGCTCGACGTCGGCTCCGGCGCCGGTCTACCCGGCCTGGTCCTGGCCATCGCCCGTCCCGACCTGACGGTCACCCTGATCGAGCCGCTCGCCCGACGGACGTCCTTCCTGATCGAGGTCGTCGAGCGGCTGGGCCTGACCAGATCGGTGCGGGTGTTCCGCGGGCGGGCCGACGAGGCGGCCAGCGGGTCGAGCGGTCGGGAACCCATCAGCGGGGAGATCGTGACCGCCCGCGCGGTAGCTCCGCTGGACAGACTGGCCGCCTGGAGCCTGCCGCTGGCGGTGCGTGGTGGGCGGCTGCTGGCGCTCAAGGGTGCGTCGGCAGCCGAGGAGATCAGCGAGCACGCCGAGGTGGTGGCACGGCTCGGTGGTGGGGAGCCGGCGGTGCACCTGTGCGGCGTCGGGGTGATCGACCCACCCACCACCGTCGTGGAGATCGTTCGCGAGCGGATGGTCGGTCCGCCTCGCCCGGCCGGCGGCAAGCGATCGCACGGCGCACGGCCGCGCCGTCGTTGACGCCGGGCGCCATCGGGCGTCCGGCCGGCGGGTTGCCTCGTTGTACCGGTACGGATGGAACGAGGGGATGAGAACCCGACGTGGACCGGCCACGCCCGTCCGCCGTAGGCTGACCGCGCGTCGATAGTGTGGAGCGGGCGGCAGGCGTCGCGAGGTCTCCGACCGCTCCCGAGGGGCCGTACGCTCCGGAGTGCGAGCACGGGTGCGGCCAAGTTGACCGGGGCGCGGACCGACCATCCGAAGCGGGCAGGGATGACAGGTGCATGACGACGGCAGGTACGACGATCCACGCGTGACCGGGTCAACCAGCGACCCCGTTTCACGTGAAACCGACTACCCAGGCTGGTCTCCCGGCGCGTCCGGGCCGTCGCCTCGGCCGGCGGACAGCGATTCGCTGGCAATGCACGAGGAGGCCGCCGGCCAGGTGGCTGGAACGGACACCCCGAAATCCGCTCGGCGGGCATCGGACGGGTTGACCCGACCGGCCAACGCCGCCGACGTGCGGTCGACCTCGGGTCCGCGGAACACTGTCGCGGCGGTTCGCTTCGAAGCCGCGGTCCCGCACCAACCCACTGCGGCGCTGGCTCGGGACACCGAGCCGGTGGTTGCCGACGTGCCGGTCGCGTCAGCCGAGTCGCTGGCCGCCGTGGCGTCCGATCCCACGTACGTTTCACGTGAAACCCCGACGCGCGAAGAGGATGACCCACCGTTGGCTATGGAGGCGATGCGCGCCGTGCAGATCCTGAATCCCAGTGGCGAGGTGACCATGCCTCGGCCGGACCGGACCCGGGTCATGTGCGTCGCGAACCAGAAGGGCGGCGTGGGCAAGACCACGACCACGGTCAACCTTGCGGTGGCGCTCGCCCTGCATGGCAACCGGGTACTCGTGGTGGACCTCGACCCGCAGGGCAATGCCTCGACCGGCCTCAACGTCCCGCACCACACCGGCATACCCGACGTGTACGACTGCCTGATCAACAGTGTGCCGCTGGCCGAGGTGGCCCAGGCGGTCGAGGGCATCCCCAACCTCTGGTGCGTACCCGCGACGATCGACCTCGCCGGCGCTGAGATCGAGCTGGTGTCGGTCGTGGCGCGGGAGTCGCGCCTCGACCGGGCCATCACCGCCTACCCGGGCCAGTTCGACTACGTCTTCATCGACTGCCCGCCCTCGCTCGGCCTGCTCACGGTCAACGCCCTGGTCGCCGCGCAGGAGGTGCTGATCCCGATCCAGTGCGAGTACTACGCCCTGGAGGGGCTCAACCAGCTGATCAACAACATCAACCTGGTGCGGCAACACCTCAACCCGAAGCTCGACGTCTCCACCATCCTGCTGACCATGTACGACCGTCGTACCCGCCTCGCGGACGCGGTCGAGCAGGACGTCCGGAACCACTTCGGCGACAAG
Source organism: Micromonospora acroterricola (assembly GCF_003172955.1). GTDB lineage: Bacteria > Actinomycetota > Actinomycetes > Mycobacteriales > Micromonosporaceae > Micromonospora > Micromonospora acroterricola. Next base: position 92,929 of record NZ_QGKR01000178.1, read on the forward strand.
GTTCTCCAGGCGGTCATCCCCCGCAACGTCCGGGTCTCCGAGGCGCCCAGCTACGGGCAGTCGGTGATGACCTACGATCCCGGTTCGCGAGGTGCCACGAGTTACTTCGAGGCCGCTCAGGAGATCGCCGAGCGGGGCGTCAAGGAGCCGGTGGGCCGGAATGCGTAGTGCGGACGATTCGCTGGGAGGCGTGGCATGAAGAACCGTCCTCGGGGCGGTCTGGGACGGGGCCTTGGGGCGCTCATCCCGACCGGGCCGGCACCGGGTGCCGCCGGCACCATGACGGCCGAGCCGGAGAACGGGCACGTGGACGACGAGGCGGTCGAGGCCGTCGAGGCCGTATCGGCGGCGCCCGCCGAAGCTGCGGCACAACAGCCCGAGCCCACGCTCAGCCCGGTGCCGGGAGCCCGGTTCGCCGAGATCCCCGTCGACGCGATCGTGCCGAACCCGAAGCAGCCCCGCCAGGTCTTCGACGAGGAGGCCCTGGAGGAGCTGAAGACCTCCATCCAGGAGGTGGGCTTCCTCCAGCCCATCGTCGTCCGTCAGCTCGACGACGAGAAGTACGAGCTGGTGATGGGCGAGCGGCGTTGGCGCGCCGCCCAGGCCGTGGGGCGCGAGAACATCCCGGCGATCGTCCGAGACACGCGCGACGACGCCATGCTCCGGGACGCGCTGCTGGAGAACATCCACCGGGCCAATCTCAACCCCCTCGAAGAGGCCGCCGCGTACCAGCAGTTGCTGGAGGAGTTCGGCGCCACCCACGAGGAGTTGGCCCGCCGGATCGGTCGGAGTCGCCCGCAGATCTCCAACACCATCCGGCTGCTGAACCTCCCGCCGCAGGTGCAGCGCCGGGTCGCCGCGGGGATCCTGTCCGCCGGCCACGCCCGTGCGCTCCTGAGCCTCGACGAGTCGGAGGCCCAGGAGCAGTTGGCGCTGCGGATCGTGGCCGAGGGCCTGTCGGTCCGGGCGACCGAGGAGATCGTTGCCCTAACGCTGAACGACGGGCCGGCGAAGGGCCAGGCGGCGAAGCGGCGGCCGAAGCCGCACGCGCCCGCCCTGACCGACCTCGCCGACCGGCTGTCGGACCGCTTCGACACCCGGGTCAAGGTGGACATCGGCCGAAGCAAGGGCAAGATCACGATTGAGTTCGCGACGGTGGACGACCTGGAGCGGATCGTCGGCATCATCGGAGTGCAGCAGGAGGAAGCCGGGGACTGATCGCCCCTTCCGCCTGCGCGGCCGCGCCTTCCTCTCGGGGGGCGCGGCCGTTCTGCATACCGCTCTGGCTGTTTCACGTGAAACGGTGCCCCGGCGGGTGCTGGCTCCGGCGGTGTTTCCTGGTCGGCGGTGTCCTATCGGCGGGCGCGGCGCGGTCGGTCACTGTTGGCACGGCGCACCGGGTCGTTTCACGTGAAACAGGGATCCCGCCCTTCGATCGGGGGGCGGTCCGGAGATCGCGAGGAAGATGTCCTGTGGCCCGCTCAGCGGCATGCTGCGGCCTTCCATGACCTTGCGGGTGGTCGTGTGTTGGCTGGCCACTCCAGGGCCCGCTCCTGGGGCGTGTCGACCTCTCCTCGGTCGGGCCATGGACGTGGGTCTCATCCGCTCGGCTCGCCCGCCTGTGGCCGGGTCGATCCGCCGTCTCACCGGGCCCGGATGTTCCACCGCGGTGTGGTCTTGTGCGGCGGCCTTCCGGCCGTGCTTCACCAGCGGGCGAGCGTGGCTGCCCCACGCCTGTATCCGCAGCGCTCTCGGCGCGACGTGTCGGCCTATCGCCCGCGCCCGTTCGCTGCTGTGTGGTGCCGGTGCTCCGGTCTCCGGTCCCGAGCTGCGGTGTCCCGCGCTCGGTGCGCTTCGCCCCCGTCTCCGGACCTGAGCCGTGCCGCGCCCCTGTTGGCCGTGGGTCGTTCCTCGCGCCAGCGCGCGCACGCCTACTGCACCGGCGCCTTGCCGGGTTTGGATGCTGCGCATCGGAGTCCTGTAGCCCGGCCCTCGTGCCGAGCGCCTGGGCTCGTGCCGAGCGCCCGTGGCCGTTCTTGTGCTGGGCGATCCTGCCGGCGCCCACCCGGGCCCTCGCTCCCGTGCCGCAGGTCGGTATCCGCGCCGCGCCCGCAGGTCGCTCCCGCGCCCGCTGCTCCCGCGCCTGCTCCCGCTTCCGCGCCCGCGCCCGCGCCCGCGCCCGCTCCCGCGCCCGATGTGCCCGCGCCCGCTCCGGATGTGCCCGCGCCGGCGCCCGCGCCCGATGCGCCCGCGCCGGTGCCCGCGCCCGATGCTCGTGTCCGGTGCCCGTGACCGCGTCCGGCTCGCCGCCCATCCCCCTCCGTCCTCAGGCGAAGATCCGAACAACTACAGGGATACTGCGGTCTCCGCCGCGAGGGAGAAGACAACATCGGTGAAACTGCTGCCTCGTGCGGGTGGTCGGGGCAGCCAGGCGAGCGAGTCGCGCGCCCGCGCCGCTCGCTTCTCGGTACCGGGCTCGACGCCATGTCGGCGTGGTCACAGCCGCCGCGTACGAGCGGTGCGCGAGCAACGACCGGCCGGCCAAAAAGTTATCCACACCCGTTGTCCACAGGCACCCCCTGTTTCACGTGAAACACCGCGTGAAAGCGGGTGCCAGCCTGTGGATGACGGCCCGTGTTCGCGATCTCGGCAGCCTGTGGATATCGCTCGACCCGGGCGGTGATGGCCCCGGCATCGATCGACGAAGAGCGCTGATCGGGCCGGTCCGGACCGATCGAACAGGTAGGGACAGCGGTGCCAGACTCGGTTAGGGTCAGCGTCGTGCACGACACCCCTCCCTCAGTCCCGGACTTCACCCAGTGGCCCTCTTTTCCCTTCGAGGGTGACCTGCGCGTGAAGCAGCTCGACGACCCGGTCCCGGTCGAACCGCCACGCAAGGGCGAGGGTCTCCGGGAATGCACCGCCTGCAACGCACCCGACGACGCCTACATCTGGGTGGGAGAGCGGTGGCGGGTACGCGCCATGGACCGGCCAACCGGCCTGCCCATGGTGCTCATCCTGGAATCGCGGACCCACCTCGACCTCGGTGACCTGCCGAACCTGCTCGCCGCCGAGCTGGGCGTGATGACCGTCCGTCTGGAACGGGCCATCCGGTCACTGGACGGCGTGGCACGGGTGCACGTCAATCGTTGGGGAGATGGCTCGGCCCATCTGCACATGTGGTTCCTCGCCCGGCCGTACGGCCGGCTTCAGCTGCGGGGCACCTTCCTGTCGCTCTGGGACTCGATCCTGCCGCCGATCTCCGAGGCGCAGTGGCGGGAGAATCTGGCGCTCGTCGCTGCCTGGCTCGCAGAGTTCGGTGGGCGGCCGCTCGCCGAGCCGCCTCGCATCCAGTGGCAGGCGCCGTCCAGCTTGCTGGCCCAGTCCGCCGCCGCGGACGCCGCCGCAGCGGAGGCCGCGGCGGCGTCGATCATCGAGGCTGCCGAGGAGATTCCCGAGCCGTCCTCTGAGGCCGCCTTTGGCAGTGGTCCTGACGCCGCGTCGGAGGTCGGAGAGAGATCCACCGGCGACCCGACCGCCGCCGAATCCCGCTCGGCGGCCGGGCCCACAGCCATCGAGGACCCGGCTACCGAGCCGCCCACCGCTGACACCGGCTCGCCAACCAAGCCGACCGCCGCGGACCGCAACCGTCCAACAGAGCCGACCGCCACGGACGCCGACCGGGCGACCGACCCAACCGCCACGGACGCCGACCGACCGACCGACCCGACCACCGCAGACGCCGGCCCGGCGATCGACCCGACCGCCGCAGACGCCGGCCCGGCGACCGACCCAACCGCCGCCACGGACGCCGACCGCGCGACCGACCCGACCACTACAGACGCCGACCAGGCCGCCGCCGACATCGACCGGGCAACCACGCGCACCGTTGGATCAGCATCGGACCCGGCCGACTCCACCGTCGCATCTGCACCCGACCGGGCCGACACCCCCGCCGGCCGCACCGTCACGGCCGCTGCGGCCGACGCTCCACGCACCGACCGCGGCACGCCGGAGGACGCAGGCACCGGCCGCTGACCCTCGACCGGCCATGGGGTTGGCGGCAGGCCGTACGGCACCCGCCAACCCCATGACCGACAACCGGCAGCACCGCGCGGAGGCTGAGCACGGCGGCGAGCGGGTCAGCGAGTGTCAGACAGCGGTGTGACGGGAGGCTGCCCGGGTGACCAGGGAGCCGAGAAGTCGACCGAAGTCCAGCCCGGCCGCCTGCACGGCGAGCGGGAGCAACGACGTCTCCGTCATCCCGGGCGAGACGTTGACCTCCAGCACGTGCGGCTGACCGGCGGCGTCGACGATCACGTCGACCCGGGAGAGGTCACGCAGGCCGAGCGCGGCGTGCGCGGCGAGCGCCACGTCCGCCACCGTGGCGGCCACCTCCGGGTCGAGCCGGGCCGGGGCGTGCCACGTGGTGCGGCCGGCGGTGTAGCGGGCGGCGTAGTCGTACACCCCGTTGCGCGGCACGATCTCCACCGGCGGCAGCGCGTGCGGTCCGTCGCCGAGGTCGACCACGGAGACCGCCACGTCCATGCCGGGCACGTAGCGCTCCACCAGCGCGGTGGAGTCGTACGCGAAGCAGCCGACCATCGCGGCCGGCAACGACGCGGCATCCCGAACCACGGCGGCACCCAGCCCCGAGCCACCCTGCGTCGGCTTGACCATCAGGGGCAGGCCCAGTCGATCGGCGATGCGGTCCAGCACGGCCACCGCACCCAGCTCGGAGAAGCGGTCGTGCGGCAGGGCCACCCAGTCCGGAGTGGGGATGCCGGCCTCGCGGAGCACCGCCTTGGCGGAGGGCTTGTCCCAGGCGAGCCGGGAGGCACGGGCGTCGCAGCCGACGTACGGGACGGCGCACAGGTCCAGCACGCCACGCAGCGAGCCGTCCTCGCCGGTGGCGCCGTGCAGCGCGATCACCACGGCGTCCGGTGGGTCGGCGGTCAGCGCCGGCAGCAGGGCGACGTCCGCGTCCCGCAGCTCGGCCTCCACGCCGACGGCGCGCAGCGCGTCGAGCACCCGGCGGCCGGAGCGCAGCGACACGTCCCGTTCGTAGGAGAGCCCACCGGCGAGTACCAGCACGCGCAGGTCGGCCGCGACGGCGGTGTCGGTCACGTGGAGGCGCTCGGCAGCGGTCGTACCCATGCCGGCATCATGCCAAGTCGGGACCCGGCACGTCGGAGCCGGGCCGGCCGCGTCGCCCGCCGGCGCCGCCCACGGCGCCGAAGACGCGCCGCATCGCGATCTCCTGCTCCATCACGCCGGCGAGGCGGCGGACGCCCTCCCGGATCCGCTCGGGTGGCGGGAAGCTGAAGTTCAGCCGCATGGCGTCTGTGCCGGTGCCGTCGGCGTAGAAGCCGGTGCCGGGCACGTAGGCGACCCGCGCGGCGACGGCGCGCGGCATCATGGCCTTCGAGTCGAGCCCGTCGGGCAGGCTGGCCCAGACGAAGAGGCCGCCGGCCGGTGTGGTCCAGCTGGTGCCCTCGGGCATCAGGTCGGCCAGCGCGTCGAGCATCGCGTCCCGACGTTCCCGGTAGACCTCGCGGTAGACCTTGAGCTGCTGCCGCCACGGCATCGTGCCCAGGTAGGTGGCGACCGCGGCCTGGGCGTAGCCGCTGGGGCAGAGGATCTGCGCCTCGCTGGCGATGACCAGCTTGTCGCGGACCGCGTGCGGTGCCAGGATCCAGCCGACCCGCAGGCCGGGGGCGAAGGTCTTGGAGAACGTGCTGAGGTAGAAGACCCCCTCGCGGCGGCGGGCCCGCAACGGCGCCGGCGCCTCGCCCTCGAACCCGAGCTGGCCGTACGGGTCGTCCTCGACCACGAGCAGGCCGGCGCGCTCACAGATGTCGAGCACCCGTTCCCGGCGCTCCTCGCTGAGCGTCACACCGGTCGGGTTCTGGTAGGTGGGGATGGTGTAGAGGAACTTGACCCGGCGGCCGGCCCGGGCCAGGTCGTCGATGGCCGCCTCCAGCGCCTCGGGGATCAGCCCGTCGGCGTCCATCGGCACGTGCGCCACCTGCGCCTGAGCGGCCTGGAAGACCCCGAGCGCGCCGACGTACGTCGGACCCTCGGCGAGCACCACGTCACCGGGGTCGAGGAAGAGTCGGGCCACCAGGTCGAGGGCCTGCTGCCCGCCCACGGTGACCACCACGTCCTCCGGGGATGCGCCGCAGCCGGCGTCGATCCCGGAGAGCGTCATCACCTCGCAGATCCGTTCGCGCAGCTCGAGGGTGCCCTGACCGATGCCGTACTGGAGGGTGGTCACGCCGTGCTCGGAGCCGAGCCGGCCGAGCATCTCACCCACCGCGTCGAGCGGCAGGGCGGCAATGTACGGGGCGCCGCCGGCGAGCGAGACGACCTCCGGTCGACTGGCCACCGCGAAAAGTGCTCGGATCTCGGAGGCGGTCATCCCGCGTACCCGCCGGGCGTACCGGTCGGTGTAGTCGTCGAGCGTCGTGCCGGTCATGACCTCACCTCGATCGCTGCTCGGGTGGCTCCCGCCCCGGGTACCCCGGACGCTGGCGACCATGGCGGCGGCGGGGACACCGATTGTCGATCCTAGTCGCCCGGAGCCCGGTCGTCGGCCTGCGGCGGTGGACCTTCCACATCCCGGACCGGCTTGGCCGGCGTCCCCCGGTGCGGTGAGCATCTGCGCGTCCCCTCCCGTACCGTCGATCGGCGGCGTACGATCGCTCGTCGGGGGCAGGAAGGCGGCGCTGTCGTTCCGTGCCGGTCTCACCACCGAGCCTATTGTGGGGATGCGCCATATGTCGCGACGTCTGGTCAGCCTGACCCTCGACACGTTGGAAGACCTTCCTCGCCCGTGCCGCCAGTGCGTCTACTGGGAGCTGGACCCGGTCTCCGCGGACCGGGCCTGCGCCGCCGGTGATCCCGGCCTGGAGAAGGAGGCGTGGGTCTCCCAGACGCTGCTGGAGTGGGGCTCGTGCGGCAAGCTCGCGTACGTCGACGGCATGCCGGCGGGCTTCGTGATGTACGCCCCGCCGGCCTACGTGCCTCGCTCGATGGCCTTCCCCACCTCGCCGGTCTCCGCTGACGCGGCGCTGCTGATGACCGCCAACGTGGTCGCCGCGTTCGCCGGCGGCGGGCTGGGCCGAATGCTGGTCCAGGGCGTCGCCCGGGATCTGACGAAGCGGGGGATCAAGGCGATCGAGGCGTTCGGTGACGCGAAGTTCGGTGACGCGGACGATCCGGCGGGGGGATGCGTGGCGCCGGCCGATTTCTTCCTCTCCGTCGGGTTCAAGACCGTCCGTCCGCATCCTCGGTTCCCCCGGCTGCGGCTGGAGCTGCGCACCGCGCTGAGCTGGAAGTCCGACGTGGAGTACGCGCTGGAGAAGCTGCTCGGCTCGATGAGCCCGGAGACCCTGCTCCGCCCGGTCCGCCCCGCCCCGGCGACCCGCTCCACCGGCAACTGAACGGCGACCCCGCCACCCCGTGCGGCGCCGACCGTCTCAGTCGATGACCGTTCCGGCGGTCACCACCGCGCGCAGCTCGCTGACGTCGATCGAGCCGGTCGGCACGTCACGCTCGATCGGGAAGTACATCCGCTGCACCGCGGCGACGATCGCCTCCACCACCCGGTCCCGGAAGCGGGGGTCGACCAGCTGGGCGCGGTCCGTGGGCGAGGTGAGGTAGCCGACCTCGACCCGGACCGCCGGCATCCGGGTCAGCCTCAGCAGATCCCAGGCCTTGGCATGGGTACGGCAGTCCCGCAGCCCGGTCCGCGCGACGATCTCCCGCTGCACCAGCCCGGCCAGCCGCTCGCCGGTCGCTGAGGTCACCCCGTTGTTGGTGCCGTAGTGGTAGGTCGCCACCCCCTCGGCGTCCGGGTTGGCATGCCCGTCCAGGTGCAGGGAGATGAACACGTCGGCGCCGAGCGAGTTGGCCAGCAGCGCCCGGTCCGTGTCCGGCAGGCAGCTGTCCGGAGCAGGACCCCGGGTGAGCTGCACCCGCACCCCGGACGCGGCGAGCCGCCCCTCCAGCCGGCTGGCGAGGTCGTGCATCAGGTCGGCCTCCGTCCAGCGCAGCGACCCGTCCGGCACCACCACCCCCGGGTCGGTGCCACCGTGGCCTGGATCGATGACGACCGTTTTGCCGACCAGCGCCGGCCCGGACTGCCGGATCGCGTCCGACTCCCGAAGCCACTGGGGGCGGCCGCCGACCACCTTGCGGCCGATCCGGCGCAGGGCGTTCATCGTGTGCGGACCGCACGCCCCGTCGGGCGTGAGCCCGACCTCGCGCTGGAACTGGGCCACCGCCCGGGAGGTGCGGATGCCGTAGATGGCGTCCGCGCGGCCCACGTCGTACCCCATCTCCAGCAGTCGCTCCTGGAGCGACCGGACATCCTCGCCGGTGAGCGGCTCGGGCACCGCGTGGTAGAGGGTGCGGGCGCCGAGCCGCCAGCGGGCGGCGTCGAGGGCCCCCCAGGTCTCCTTGCCGACCCGGCCGTCCACGCTGAGCCCGCGGGACTGCTGGAACGCGCGGACCGCTCGCTCGGTGTCGAGGTCGAACTCGTCGAGATGCGGGCCGGCGGTGGAGGCGAGCAGGTCGAGGCCGGTAAGGATGGTACGGATCTCCGTGACCGCTGGTCCCCGGTCACCGGGTCGGATCGGACGCACGCACGACCCCCTCTGCACGACGCTGGCTGGCCGGGCGGCCCCGGCTTGAGGTTATGCGTTCCGGGGCGGCGAGGTGGCTCGGGCGGGAAAAACGCCGATGGCCGGGGGCCGGGAAGACACGAAACCCCGCACCCGGCGAGCGGGTACGGGGTTCGGTGATGTTTCTGCTGGTCAGAGCGCCGATTCGATGAGCCGGACCAGCTCGCCCTTCGGCTTGGCGCCAGCGATCGACTGCACCGGCTGGCCGTTCTTGAAGACGGTGAGCGTCGGCACCGACATCACCCGGTAGGCGCGGGCGGTCTCCGGGTTCTCGTCGATGTTGAGCTTGACGATGGTGACCTGGTCGCCCATCTCGCCGGCGATCTCCTCGAGCAGCGGCGACACCTTGCGGCAGGGCCCGCACCACTCGGCCCAGAAGTCCACCAGCACCGGCTTGTCGGCCTGCAGCACGTCAGCGACGAAGCTCGCGTCGGTGACCGCCTTGGTTGTACCCACTATGCCCCTCCTCCGGGATGTGTTCTGTTTTCAGCTGATCGTCGCGATGAACCGCTCGGCGTCGAGCGCGGCGGCACAGCCGGTGCCGGCCGCGGTGATCGCCTGACGGTAGGTGTGGTCGACCACGTCGCCGGCGGCGAAGACGCCGGGCACGCTGGTCCGGGTGCTGGGGGCCTGGACCTTCACGTAGCCCTCGTCGTCCAGCTCGACCTGGTCACGGAAGAGTTCGCTGCGGGGGTCGTGGCCGATGGCCACGAAGACGCCGGTCACGTCCATCACCTTGGTCTCGCCGGTGTGCACGTTGCGGACCCGTACGCCGGTGACCTTGCCGTCGGCGCCCAGGATCTCCTCGACGGTGCTGTTCCACTCGACCTTGATCTTCTCGTTGTTCAGCGCCCGGTCAGCCATGATCTTGCTGGCGCGGAACGAGTCGCGCCGGTGGATGATGGTGACGGAGTCGGCGAAGCGGGTGAGGAAGCTGGCCTCCTCCATCGCCGAGTCGCCGCCGCCGACGACCACGATGTGCTGGTTGCGGAAGAAGAACCCGTCACAGGTGGCGCACGAGGAGACGCCGTGGCCCAGGTACTCCTGCTCGCCGGGCACGCCCAGCGGACGCCAGGCCGAACCGGTGGAGAGGATGATCGCGCGGGCCCGGTAGGCGGTCTCGCCGACCCAGACGGTGCTCACCGCGCCGGAGCCGATGTCGCCGGTGTCCACCAGCTCCACCCGGGTCACGTCGTCGGTGAGGAACTCGGCGCCGAACCGCTCGGCCTGCTTGCGCATGTTGTCCATCAGCTCGGGGCCGAGGATGCCGTCGGCGAAGCCGGGAAAGTTTTCCACCTCGGTAGTGGTCATCAGCGCGCCGCCCGACTGCACGCCCTCGATGATCAGCGGCTTGAGGTTGGCGCGAGCGGCGTAGACCGCCGCCGTGTAACCGGCCGGCCCGGAGCCGATGATGATCAGGTTGCGGACCTCGTCCACTGCCGTCTCCCGAGTTGTGTGTGTCGGCGTCGGCGCACGCACCGATGCCGATTCGAGTGCCGACGCCTGGAGGGTGCCGGCAGCTGACTTCCAGAACGTCATCGTACGAACCGGGGATTCCCGAGCAGGACATCCGGTGGGTCAGGTCACTGGACGTTGAACGCGCCGGTGACCGCGGATTCACCCTACCCGCGCCGAATACCGGTTGTCCGAGCCGGACCCGGGGACTCCGCACTCCGGGCCGCTGACCCACGCCCAGCGGGCGCCGGTCGCGTCGGTGAAGCGGATGACCAACGCCTGCTCGCCCTGGAACTGCGCGTAGTCGATCACTTCGACCACCAGCGGGCCGGAGCCGTGTTCCGTCGCCACGTCGGCCAGACAGGTGGTCAGCGCCGCCTCGTCGGTCAGCCGGGCGAGCTGGTTCAGCCCGTTCGGCGCGGGTCGCCGGCCCCCCTCGGCGTCCACCCCGGGCTGCTCCCCGGGGCCGCTGCTGGCGGCCCGCAGGGGAGACGGGTCCCCCTTCGACACGCCGAGCGTCTGCGGCGTGTAATTCGTGCCGCTGCGCAGGGACGGCCCCGTGGTGCGGACGGCCCCGGCCGCCGCGGCGCCCTCGGGGGCGCTGGCCGGCCGGTCCAGGGCGCTGGTGCCGGTGGTGTCCGAGGCGTTCATCGACAACTGGTTGAGGCCCAGCCCGACCGCGACGACGGCGGCCGCCGCGACGGCCACCGGAGCGGCGCGTCGGGCCCAGCGGCGCCGGCTGCGGCCCGGACCGGTTCGTGTGCCGTGTCCCGGATCGGCCGGGGACGGGCCGGCGGGCCGTCGACCAGGGCCGCTGCCGCCCTGGGCGGGAACGACCATCGGCGTCGCGGTGCCGGCGTCCGGCTCGACGTCGGCCGCGCCGGTGCGGGTCGCCTCGTCGGCCGTGGCGTCGGTCGGCACCGGGTCCGCCGCGGCCAGCGCGGCGGCGAGCCGCTCGGCGACCGCCGGCGGCAGTTCGGGGGACGACTCGGCCCACCGGGCCAGGTCGGCGCGGACCTCCGTCACCGCGGGGGCCAGCAGCGCGTACGCCTCGGCCCAGGCCGGGTCCTCGTCCACCAGCCGAGCGACCTCCGCCTGCTGGGGCGTGCCGTCCAACGCCCCGCCGAGGTAGTCAGCGAGCAGGTCGTCGTCGACCTCCCTGAACCCCTCGGTCGTCACGTGTCCTCCTGATTGGCGTCCCGCCGGTACCGGCCCGACCCCGATCCGACGCCCTCCGCCGGCCGTGGGTTCCCCAGCGTGACGCCGGGCACGTCCGCGACCGGGCCGGTCGGCTCCGGGCGAGCCGATGGCGTCGCCGCGCCGGCCGCCGGGCGGAGATGCCCGAGCAGCACCGCCAGCCGGGCCCGACCACGGGCGCACCGGCTCTTCACCGTGCCCTCGGCGACACCGAGGATGCGGGCGACCTCGGCGACGGGGTAACCCTGCACGTCCACCAGCACCAGGGCGGCACGCTGCTCGGCGGGCAGTGCGGCGAGCGCCTCGCGGACCACCAACACGGTGTCGTGGTCGTGCGCGGGTGCGGCCGGCTCCACGCCTCCGGTGCCCGAGGCGTCCCCGGCGCGGTTGCCGTCGGGCAGCGGAACGGTGGGGTGCGCCTGCCGGCGTCGGATCCGGTCCAGGCAGGCGTTCACCACGATGCGGTGCAGCCAGGTGGTGACGGCGGAGTCGCCCCGGAAGCGGCCGGCGGCCCGGTGCGCCGACAGCAGGGCGTCCTGGAGGGCGTCGGCGGCCTCCTCCCGGTCGCCGAGCGTCCGCAGGGCCACCGCCCAGAGCCGGTCCCGGTGTCGGTGGAACAGCGTCGCGAAGGCGTCCGGTTCACCCGCGGCGTGGGCGCGCAGCAGCTCCAGATCCGTTGCGGCGTCGCGCCCGTCCATCACCACGTCCAGCGGATGCGGCGCCCGGTCCGTGGTGCTCGGCTCACGACCCCTGGACCGTAATCTCCTGCACCCCGAGCCGGAAGCCGTCCTCGTCGCCGGTGGGCGGCAGCTCGGTGAACCAGAGCAGCAGGTAGCGGTACTTCTCGTCGGCGTTGAAGCCGTTGAAGGTCATCGTGGTGCCGTCGTGCTCCTTCAACACACCGATCTCGGTCTTGTAGCTCTCCACCAACTGCTTGTCCCCGTTGGAGCTGGACGGGAAGGTGCCGGTGCCGGCGAGCAGCCGCGCGGTGGCGCCTCGACCGGAGAGCACGGCCTGCACCGACTTCACCGTGTGCGGCGAGCCCAGGTCCAGCCAGACGCCCATGCCGTCCTTGAGGTTGCCGTACGTGGCGTTCGGGTAGCGGTCGGTCTCCCAACCCTTGTCGTTGTCGCCGTCGATGATCTTGTCGGCGTCGTCGAGCTCGTCCCGCTTCCGGCTGTCCGGGTCGATGATCCGGATGCCCTGCACGTTGAGGTTGCGGACGGTGGCGGCGGCCGGGGTGGCCTCGCCGGCCGGGGCGCTGGAGGTGGGTGCGGCCCCGGCGTTGCCCTGCGGGTCCTTGTCGTCGCCGTTCAGCGCGCTGATGCCGATCAGCAGACCGACGAGCGCGACCGCCAGCAGGCTGGCGATGCCCACGGCCACCTTGCGACCGCCGGCCGCGGCCAACGGGGACGGCTCGTCCTCGGTGTCGGCGGTGAACCGCAGCGGCCCGGTGCTGTCCAGGTAGTGCTCCTCCTCGGCCGGCACGTCCAGCCGGGCCAGCTCGGCCGCGAGCACGTCCGAGGAGGGCGGCGCGATCTCCGCGTCGAGCAGGTCCATGGTCAGGTCGTCCAGGTACGCGGGCACCCCGGCCCGGACCTGGCGGGGCGCGGCGATGCCGCCGCTGGCGTCGCGGACCGCGTCCGGGATGGCGGCGCGGCCGTGGCCGGCGGTGGCACCGTGCAGCGGCGCCTCGGCGTGCGGCCAGTGGCCGGTCAGAGCGAAGTAGAGGACACCGCCGACCGCGCGGATGTCGTTCTCCTGGCTGTCGGCGCCGTCGGTGCGCGCGTCGGCCAGGACCACCCGACCCTCGTCGCTGATCATGACGGTGCCGGGATGCACGTTGCCGTGCACCATCCCGGTGGCGTGCACGGCGGCGAGCGCGCTGGCGACGGCGTTGCCGATCGCGGTGGCCCGGGCCGGGTCCAGCGGGCCCTCCGTCGCCAGGTCGCGCAGCGACTGCCCGTCCACCCACTCGCGCACCACGTACGCCCGCTCGGCCTCGTCGATGGCGTCGTAGACGCCGACCAGGTTGGGGTGGATGACCCGGCTGGCCGCGACGGCGGCCTGGAGCATCTCGGTGGCGGAGTCGCCACCCGGGTAGCGCAGCACCACCGCGACGGGACGGCGCAGGATGACATCGACCCCGCGCCAGACCAGCCGACCCGCGCTGTCGTTGTTGATGTGCTCGACCAGCTCGTACCGCTCGGCGAGGATTTCACCGGCCGTGGGAGCACCGAAGGTCATGACCGGCGGAGCGCTCTCGTCCGCCTCCTGACCCTCGCCGACCTGGGTCACCCGTCCTCCCTCGGTGATCGTGTCGATCGATGGACCCGCACTGCTGGGCATGTGGCTTCCCGCTCTGCCGTCGAAGGAACCGGCCGACCGGTGTCGACGCCCAGCGTCGGCGCCTGCCGTACCCGTCAGAGCGACCTTACCCGGGTTGCCCGTCTCCCCGACATGTCATCTTCCCGCCGTACCCACCGGGGTGCCGGGAGTCGGGAGAGTCGTCCGGTTACGACCGTTGTCAGCCACGTTGCTGGCACATGTACTAGCCAATCTACGGCTTCACCGCAAGTGACCGACGCCGGGGCCGGGCCGGTTCGGCGCTCCCACGAGCAGGCGTGTTCCCCCCGTACGGACCCGCACGCTCATCCGTACGGTTGGTTATCCACAGTCGAATCGGTTGCTGACCGGCGAATCGCGGAGTTATCCACAGGTGCATCCCCAGGCTGGTGATCCGCCGTCACCCTACGTGTGAGTACGACTGTCGGTGCCCGGATGCTCGCGCTCAGCGACCGATCCTGCGGCGGACCATGCCGACCACCTCGGTGATCTCCCCGATCTTCAGCACCATGGCCAGCCCGAGGTAGGTGCCACCGATGACCGCCCCGCCGATCACCAGCTGGATGACGGCCTGGATCCAGCTCGGCGTGTCGCCGCCGGGCAGCAGGTGCACCACCAGCAGGCCGACCAGCGCGGAACCAAGCGCGGCGACCGCGACCCGGCCGAGGGTGCGCAGGATGGCACCCATCCCGATCCGGCCGATCCGGGGCCGCAGCAGCCACGCCGAGGCGAACGCCGCAGCCAGATAGGAGACAGCGTTGCCGATCATCATGCCGGCCGCCGCGAAGTGGGCGGCGAAGGCGACGAAGAGCACCACCTGCACGCCGATCCGCAACGCCACCACCGGAATGTTGATCAGCGCCGGCGTCCGGGTGTCGGGCAGGGCGTAGAAGGCGAAGGTGAAGAGCTGACTGATCGCGAACGGCACGAGCGCCAGCGCGGCCAGCAGCAGCACCAGCGAGGTGTCCGCCGCGTTCTCGTCGCTGAACGCCCCGTAGCGGAACAGCGCCACGGCCAACGGGGTGGCCAGCACCGCGTAACAGACCGCGATGGGGGCGAGCACCGCCGAGACGGTGCGCGTGCCCCGGGACAGGTCGGCGGCGACGTCGGCGTACCGGCCGTCGGCGGCGGCCGCGCTCATCCGGGGCATGAGCGCCGTGATGATCGAGACGGCGATGATGCCGTGAGCCATCATCAGCAGCAGGAAGACGTTGTTGTAGATCAGTGGACCGGCGGCGTTCTCCTTGCCCGCCCGGTTTAGCAGGTTGAACAGCACGATCAGGCCGATCTGGCTGACCGCGACGTAGCAGAACATCCAGCCGCCGAGGCGGCCCAGCTCCCGCAGCCCGAGAGTGCGGAAGTCGAAGCGGAACCGCCAGCGGAAGCCGACCTTGCGCAGGGCCGGCAGCAGCCCGGCGGCCTGGATCGCGACGCCGAGCAGGGTGCCGCCGCCGATCAGCAGGATCCGGCCGGGGGTCATCTGCTCGGGTCGGATGATCTCCGCACCGAAGATCGCGATGTAGAGCCCCGCGGTGGCGATCACCACGATGTTGTTGAGGATCGGCGCCCACATCGGGGCCGCGAAGTGGCCACGGGTGTTCAGCACCGCACTGATCAGCGCGCTGAGACCGGTGAAGAAGATCATCGGCAACATCAGGTACGACAGCGCAGTGACCAGTTTCTGGTAGTCGCCCCCGGTGTTGTCGCTGGCGTAGAGAGAGGTCAGCAAAGGTGCGGCGAGCACCGCGAGCAGCGCCGCCCCAGCGAGGGTGAGCACCGCGAGGGTCAGGAGCCGCTGGGCGTACGCCTGGCCGCCGTCGGTGTCGACCCTGCGCCGGCGGACCAGCACCGGAATCAGCACGCTCGTGAGGATGCCGCCGAGCAGGAACTCGTAGACCATCCCCGGCAGGATCTGCGCGGTCGTGTACGCGTCACCGACCAGCGCGCCACCCAGCGCGGCGGTCAGCACCAGCGTCCGCAGGAAGCCCGTACCCCGGCTGACCAGGCTGCCGATCGCCATGACCGCGCTGTTGGTCGCCGCACTCGCCTCGCCCACCTGCTCCTGTGGTGGCGCGGTCGACTCCAGGGCCGGCTGGTTCAGCGGCTCGGCGGAGATGAACGTCGCGCCGTCCCCCGGGCGCACGCCGGAGCCCGCACCGCCGCCCGCACCGCCGTCCTGCGCGGCGTTCGCGCTGCGGTAGAGCCCGCCGCTCATCTCCAGCCTCCCAGGGGTACGTCGAGCCGGGCACCGACCCGCACGTCACAGACGATAGTCAACCGCTACCCGTTACCCGCGCCCGGCGGAGGGGATGCGGACCCGGCCCGATAGGCTGGCGATCCCATGTCCGAAGCCTCCGCTCCCCACGCCGCCGACCGCCGCGAACTCACCGCAGCGCAGCGCAACGCCGTCGCCGAACTGCTCCGGGTCTCCCCGGTCGCCGACGAGTTGGGCCGCCGGTTCGTCCGTGCCGGTCACGAGTTGCACCTGGTGGGCGGTTCCGTGCGGGACGCGCTGCTCGGCCGGCTCGGGGACGACCTGGACTTCTGCACCGACGCCCACCCCGACGAGACGTTGCGCATCCTCAAGGGCTGGGCCGAGTCGATCTGGGAGACCGGCCGGGAGTTCGGCACCATCGGCGCCCAGCGCGACGGCCTCCGGCTGGAGATCACCACCTTCCGCGCCGAGTCGTACGACCAGGTCACCCGCAACCCGGTGGTGGTGTACGGCACCAACCTCACGGAGGACCTGAAGCGGCGCGACTTCACCATCAACGCGATGGCGGTCAGCCTGCCGGAACACCGGTTCACCGACCCGCACGGCGGGCTGGACGACCTCTCGGCCAAGGTGATCCGTACACCCGCCGCTCCGCGGGAGTCGTTCGGCGACGACCCGCTGCGGATGCTGCGGGCCGCCCGGTTCGCCGCCCAGCTGCGCTTCGCCGTACACCCGGACGTGCACGCGGCGATGAGCCGGATGGCGGCCGACCTGGACCGGATCACCGCCGAGCGGATCCGGGACGAGTTCACCAAGCTGCTCTGCGGCGCCGACCCGATCACCGGGCTGCGGCTGCTGGTCGACACCGGGCTGGCCGAGCGGTTCCTGCCGGAGCTGACCGGGCTCAAGCTGGAGATCGACGAGCACGCACAGCACAAGGACGTTTACGAGCACACCCTGACGGTCGTCGAGAACGCGGTCTCCTACGAGGAGGACGGCTGCGACTTCGTCCTGCGGATGGCCGCCCTCATGCACGACGTGGGCAAGCCGGCGACCAAGGCCGTCGGGCCCGACGGCCGGGTCAGCTTCCACCACCACGAGGTGGTCGGCGCCCGGCTGACCAAGGCCAGGATGAAGGCGTTGCGCTACCCGAAGGACCTCACCGCGAAGGTGACCGGGCTGGTCGCGCTGCACCTGCGCTTCTACGGGTACGGGCGGGGCGAGTGGACCGACTCGGCCGTCCGCCGCTACGTCGCCGACGCCGGTGACCTGCTGCCGCAACTGCACAAGCTGACCCGCTCGGACTGCACCACCCGCAACCGTCGCAAGGCCGCCCAGCTCGGCGCCGACTACGACGCGTTGGAGGACCGGATCGCCCGGATCGCGGCCGAGGAGGACCTGGCCCGGGTCCGCCCGGACCTGGACGGCAACGCGATCATGGAGCTGCTCGGCGTACCGCCGGGGCCGGTCGTGGGACGGGCCTGGAAGCACCTCAAGGAGCAGCGCCTCGAGCACGGCCCACTGGACCGCGACGCCGCCGAGGCGGAGCTGCTGCGCTGGGCCCGCGCCGAGGGCATCCTCGGCTGAGGTCGGTTCGCCCGCCGCCCCCGCGTCCACGCGGAACGGACAGCTGTCTGGTCGGCGACCAAACGCGCTCGGATCGACCGAATGGCTGAGGTGGAGCGCTTTGATCGTCATCCATGATGGCTTGGCGTCCGTCGGCTACCGGTGCACTGACACCGCCGCCGACCCCACCGCCCGTCCGGCCGTCCGGATCGGACGGGCGACGACCAACGGGGAGATCACCTAGTGAAACGCCGTGGCGTGATACGCCGCTCGGCGGTGGCGAGCCTTGCTCTCGTCTCCGCAACCGTCATCGTCAGCGTCGGCACCGGTGGGGCCGCCATGGCCGAACCGTCCGCTCCGTTGCCGCCGAAACCCGCAAGCAAGTTGACCGGCGCCAAGCCGACCGCCAAGTTGGCCGCAGCCAAGCCGGCCGAGGTCGTGCCGGATCGCTACATCGTGGTCCTCAAGGACAAGAAGGCCACCCCGGCCAAGATCAAGGCTGCCGCTTCGGCTCTGGCCAAGGAGAACGGCGGCAGCGTCCGCCGGCTGTACAGCAGCGCCGTCAACGGCTACTCCGCCGCCATGTCCGTCAAGCAGGCCGGCAAGCTGGCCGCCGACCCGGATGTCGCGTCCGTGGAGCCGGTGGTCCGCTTCCACAAGAGCGGCACGCAGACCTCGCCCCCCTCTTGGGGCCTGGACCGGATCGATCAGGTTTCGCCCAAGCTGAGTGGCTCCTACACCTACCCCAACACCGGTGCGGGGGTGAAGGCGTACATCGTAGACACCGGCATCGACATCAATCACAGCGACTTCGGTGGCCGTGCCTCCCACGGCTACGACGCGGTCGACCAGGACAACGTGGCGCAGGACTGCAACGGTCACGGCACGCACGTGGCGGGCACCGTCGGTGGCACGAAGTTTGGCGTGGCCAAGAACGTCAACCTGGTCGCCGTCCGGGTCCTTGACTGCGAGGGTTCTGGCACCACCGAGCAGGTCTTGGCCGGGATCGACTGGGTGACCGCCAACGCACAGAAGCCTGCTGTGGTCAACATGAGCCTCGGTGGGCCGCACGACCCGAACTACCCCGCTATCTCCAACGCGGTCAGCAACTCCATCGCCACCGGTCTCACCTATGCGGTGGCCGCCGGCAACGAAGCGGACGACGCCTGCTCATACACCCCGGCCAGGGTGTCGGCGGCGATCACCGTCGGAGCCACCGACAGGATCGACCGTCGGGCCTCGACCGAATACTTCGATTCGAACTTCGGTCCGTGTGTCGACGTCTGGGCGCCGGGCGTGGACATCGTCTCGGCGGCAAGCGGAACCACTGATGGGTCGGTGGCCTTCAGCGGTACCTCGATGGCAGCGCCGCACGTGGCCGGAGCCGCTGCGCTTCTGCTTCAGTCGAACCCGTCGTGGTCCCCGTCCCAGGTGCGCAACACGATCGTGACCAGAGGGCTCGCTGGCGCGGTGCTGAACCCTCAGGGCGGGGTGGACCGTCTGCTCAACGTTGCGTCGGCCCTCTCTCCCGCGCGCACCTCGCACGGCCTGCTGGCGCGCTCCAACGGCTATTTCGTCTCGGCTGACGGTGCGGGCAGCAAGCCTCTGGCCGCCGTCGGCCCGGTGCTCGGCGGCTGGGAGAAGCTTGACATCGTCGACGCCGGCAACGGCTTGGTCGCACTGCGGGCGAACGTCAACGGTAAGTACGTCAGCGCCACCGGTGCCGGCACCAAGCCACTGATCGCCGTGGCCGCGTCGGTGAGCACCTGGGAGAGGTTCCAGCTGCTTCACAACATCGACGGCACGGTGAGCCTGAAGGCCACGGTCAACAACAAGTTCGTCAGTGCTCCCAACAACGGTGGCCCGCTGGTTGCCAGTGCTGCTACCGCCAGCACCTGGGAGAAGTTCGACCTCGAGACGAACCTGATCGTCAGCTTCAAGTCGGCCGCCAGTGGCAAGTATGTCTCCGCGGACGGTGCCGGGAGTAAGCCCTTGATCCCGCTGGTCTCGTCAGTCGGTACCTGGGAGAAGTTCGAGCTGTTCGATCTGGACTACTACGGCTACTTCGGCCTGCGTTCACTGGCCAATGGCAAGTACGTCTCGGCGACCGGTGCGGGAACGAAGCCGATGCTCGCCTCGGCCCCCACGATCGATGCCTGGGAGGCCTTCACCTTCTGGCACCGCGGTGTTGGTGCCACGGACGGGTCGGGCTGGATCTACGCGAACGTCGACGGCCAGGCGGTCAGTGCCGGCAGCGCCGGCACCAGCCAGCTGATCCCGAACAAGGACTTCGACTTCTGGACTCCGGACTTCGGTCTCTCGGCGGGCGAACGCTACGTCATCAACCTCGCCTGAACCAGCTACGGAACCACCCCCGGCGCCCGCCGGCACCCCTCCCTCGGGAGACGGTGCCGGCGGGCGCCGGCCGTTCGTGGGTCATCCGGTGCCGGCCGAACCGCTGACGGTCGGCCGGCCCCTCGGGCTCAGCGCGAGACGGCGCTGCCGTCCACCGTGCCGACCCCGGTGGCCGGCGCGGTGGCGTCGGTCCGCCCGGCACCGAGCCGGGCCAGCAGCCCGGCGAGGTCGATCCCGGTCAGGTCGCTGCCGAGCTGAAGCCCCTGGGCCACGTTGCCGGCCACCGACCTGGTCAGCGACGACGCGCCGTCGGTGGAGATGACGGTCATCTTGTCGATCGCCCCGATCGGTGCGCTGGCGGCCTCGACCACCTGCGGCAGCACCTTGACCAGCAGGTCCAGCACCGCCGCCTCCCCGTACGCGGCGAACGCCTCCGCCTTGCGCGCCATCGCGTCCGCCTCGGCCTGCCCCTTCGCGAGGATGGCCGCCGCCTCGGCCTGTCCCTCGCGCTCCACCGCCTCGGCGATCGCGGAGCGTCGGCGCTGCTCGGCTTCACCCTCCTTGGCGCCCTCGATGGCGTTCGCCTCGGCGAGCGCGGCGCGCCGGGCGCGCTCGCCCTCACCCGTGAGCCGAGCCTGCTCGGCGGAGGCCTGCGCGGCGGCGATGACCGACTGCCGCTGGGCGTCCGCGTGCAGCACCGCCGCGTTGCGGGATGCCTCGGCCTCCTGTTCCACCTTGTACCGGGCGGCGTCGGCCGGCTTGCGGACCTCGGTGTCCAACTGGCGCTGCTTGAGTTCCGCGTTGCGTTCGGCCACCTTCTGCTGCTCGGAGAGGATCGCCTGATCCCGCTCGGCCTGGGCGAGTGGCCCAGCCGCGGCCGACTTCGCCTTGGCCGCGTCGATCTCCGCCTGGATGCCGGCCTGCTTGAGGGAGAGGTTCCGGTTCGCCTCGGCGATGGCCTCCTCGGCGAGCAGCCGCTCCTGCTCGGCCTGCTGCCGGGCCCGCGCCTCGGCGATCGCCGCGTCCTTGAGCACCCGGGCGGCCTCCGGCCGGCCCAGGTCCTGCAGGTAGGAGCCCTCGGCGAGGATGTCCTGGAGCTGGAAGGTGTCCAGCACCAGGCCCTGGTTGGTCATCGAGTGCTCGGCCTCCTCGGCCACCGCGCTGGCGAACGCCGCCCGGTCCCGGATCACCTCCTCGACGGTGAGCCGGCCGACGATCGAGCGCAACGCGCCGGCCAGCACCTCCCGCGTGAAGTTGTCGATCTCGTCCTGCTGGTGCAGGAAGCGCTGGGCGGCGGCCCGGATCGCGTCCTCGGTGCCGCCCACCTTGACGATCGCGACGCCGTGCAGGTCGGTGCGGATGCCCTGCTTGCTCACTGCGCCCCGGATGCCGACGTCGATCCGCCGGCTGGACAGGTCGAGCGACTGGAGCTTCTGCACCACCGGCAGCACGAAGACCGAGGCGCCCAGCACGACCTTCTGCCCGGACATGTCGGTCGACCGGCCGCCGTCGGCGGTCTGGGTGGTGCGGCCCTTGCGGCCGGTGACGATGAACGCCTCGTTCGGCCCGGCCACCTTGATCCGGGAGAGCACGAAGAACACCAGGACGAGCACGAGGAGGATCGCGCCGCCGATGGCGATTAACAGGGGCATGGAGGAGTCCCGTCTGCGAAGAGGAGTCAGTAGGTCTCGACGTGCACGCTGGTCTCGCTGAGCGCCTGCACGACGAAGACCTGGGCGCCGACCGGGATCGGCTGGTCGGCGCGGGCGTTGAGCTTGACCGGCTGGCCGGCCACGCGTACCCGGACCTCGCCGTAGCCGTTGGCGGGCACCGGCGTGACCACCAGGCCGAGGGCGCCGACCAGGTCGTCCCGGGTGGGAGTGGGGTCGGTGCGCATGTTCCGCGCCGCCCGGCTCAGTCGCGACGCCAACCAGGCGGTGGGCACGGCGGCGAGCAGGCCACCGGCCGCCGCGCCCGCGATCATGCTGGGGGTACGGGCGCCGAGCAGCTCGTTGACGATGGCCCCACCGAACCCGAAGGCCCCGGCGAAGCCGGCGACCGTCTCGATCGAGATCGGCCCGTCCACGTCACCGTGCCCGAACTGGAAGAGTTCGGTGCCGAGCAGGGCGAGCGCCAGCACCCCGACACCCGCCCCACCGATGATCAGAAAGATGAGCGTCCCCGTGGCCACGACCTGCACGGTATCGACGGGACGCAACGTCCAACGGCTCTGAGATGTGGCCGACGGCGCAGGGGGCCCGAAGGGTCGCGGCAGGTTGCCGCCGAGGAGTGGTTCGGCCCGGCGCTGCTAGCCGCGGTCGCCCCCGGGTCTCCGCGTCGGGGACAATGGGTCGATGCGCTGGACCGTGCTCGACTCGCCGATCGGCGAGTTCTCCGTGGCCAGCGACGGCGCGAGCGTCTGCGGGGCGCACTTCGGCCGGGTCGACGCGGCGGCCGACGAGCCCGACCACGCGTTGTCGCGGCAGGCCGTCGCCGAGCTGCGGGCGTACTTCGCCGGTGAGCTGACCGGGTTCACCGTCCCCGTGTCGATTCCGCGCGGGTCGGAGTTCGAGCGGGCGGTGTGGCGGGAGATGACGCGGATTCCGTACGGCGAGACGCTGACGTACGGCGAGGTGGCGCGCCTGGTCGGTGACCCGGGGGCGGCCCGCGCGGTGGGGGTGGCCTGCAACCGCAACCCGATCCCGGTGATCGTGCCGTGCCATCGGATCGTCGGCGCCGGCGGCAAGCTGGTCGGGTTCGGCGGGGGTCTGCCCCGGAAGGTGCACCTGCTGGAGCTGGAGGCCCGGGTCGCCCTGCAACAGGCCTGGTCCTGATCCCCGGCGAGCGGTTCTGGACATCGGCGAGGGCCGGGTCCGTACGGACCCGGCCCTCGCCGTGTTGCTGCTCAGCGGGTCAGCGCGCGACCTCACCGGCGATGAACTCCTCCACGGCCTGGTGGGCGTCGTGGTCGGCGTACTGCACCGGCGGGGACTTCATGAAGTACGACGAGGCCGACAGGATCGGGCCGCCGATCTTCCGGTCCAGGGCGATCTTCGCGGCGCGGACCGCGTCGATGATGACGCCGGCCGAGTTCGGGGAGTCCCACACCTCGAGCTTGAGCTCGGCGTTGAGCGGGGTGTCACCGAACGAGCGACCCTCCAGGCGGATGTACGCCCACTTGCGGTCGTCCAGCCACGGCACGTGGTCCGACGGGCCGATGTGCACGTCGCTCTTGCTCATCTCGTGCGGGATCTGCGAGGTGACCGACTGGGTCTTCGAGATCTTCTTCGAGACCAGCCGCTTGCGCTCCAGCATGTTCATGAAGTCCATGTTGCCGCCGAAGTTGAGCTGGTACGTGCGCAGCAGCTCGACGCCGCGGTCCTCGAAGAGCTTCGCCAGGGCGCGGTGCACGATGGTGGCGCCGACCTGGCTCTTGATGTCGTCACCGACGATCGGCAGGCCAGCGTCCTCGAACTTCTTCGCCCACTCCGGGTCGGAGGCGATGAAGACCGGCAGGGCGTTGACGAACGCGCAGCCGGCGTCGATCGCCGCCTGGGCGTAGAACTTGGCGGCCTGCTCGGAGCCGACCGGGAGGTAGCAGACGACGACGTCGACCTGCGCGTCGCGCAGCGCCTGCGCCACGTCGACGGGGGTGGCGTCGGACTCCTCGACGATCTCGCGGTAGTACTGGCCCAGACCGTCGAAGGTCGGACCGCGCTGCACGCTGACGCCGGTCGGCGGCACGTCGCAGAGCTTGATGGTGTTGTTCTCGCTGGCGACGATCGCCTCCGCGAGGTCCATGCCCACCTTCTTGGCGTCCACGTCGAACGCCGCGACGAACTCCACGGCGGAGACGTGGTAGTCGCCGAAGGCAACGTGCATGAGACCCGGGACGCGGTCGTTCGGGTCGGCATTCCGGTAGTACTCGACGCCCTGAACCAGGGACGAGGCGCAGTTACCCACACCGACGATGGCGACGCGGACGGAGCCCATAGCGTCTGCCTCCTTCTTTTCTGTCACGGCCGCTCTTTCCTGGTCTCTCCAGGCGGAGGCGGGCTGTTGTCTTCTCGTCGGCCACCGGCTGTCCCGATGTTCGGGACCGTCGGGGCTCGGCCGGAGCGCTCGTTGGCGATGAGCTCCTCCAGCCAGCGGACCTCGCGCTCACAGGCGTCAAGGCCGTGGCGCTGCAGTTCCAGGGTGTAAGCGTCGAGGCGCTCGGCCGCCCGGCCCAGCACGTCACGAAGCCCTTCGCGACGTTCCTCGATCTTGCGGCGGCGACCCTCCAGAATGCGCAGTCGGGTCGCCTGGTCGGTCCGGGCGAAGAACGCGAAGTGCACTCCGAAACCTGTGTCGTCGTAGGTCTCGGGCCCTGCCTGTGCGATCAGCTGGGCGAAGCGTTCCTTGCCTTCCGCGGTGATTTTGTAGACCACCCGACCTCGTCGGCTGGTCAGCGCGGGAACCTCCTCGGCGGTAGCGGGTGTCTCGGCAGCTTCGGTGATCCATCCCGCCGCCTGCAACCTGCGCAGGGTCGGGTAGAGCGAGCCGTAGCTGATCGCCGCCCGGATCGCGCCGAGTTTGGCGGTCAGCTCCTTGCGCAGCTCGTAGCCGTGCATCGGAGACTCCTGCAGGAGGCCGAGGATGGCGAACTCGAGCACGGGCCCACCCTCTCTTACCCCCGGCGCGGAGCAGTAACCGCCGCGATGTATCGGACCGATACATCGCACGTTAGCGGTTCGGGGAGGCCGGGGCAAACCCCCGTTCCGGGATGCTGCTGTCACGGATCGTGACCGTGGTCGCCTGGTCGGGCCGGACCGCGTACCCTTCTCCGCATGCGTACGCAGCGCCAGGTCGTCGACTACTCGCTACAGAAGCGAGCGGTGCTGCGTGAGCTCCTGGCCGGGCGGGTCGGCACGTACGACGTCTGCGACGCGTCGCCGTACCTGAAGAACGCCGCTCGGTTCCACGGCGAGCCGACCGACCGGCGCTGCCCCATCTGCCGCAGCGAGAACCTGACCCTCGTCCACTACATTTACGGGGACGAACTCAAGCAGTCCGCCGGACAGGCCCGGACACTGGCCGAGTTGCCGGTGCTGGCGATGACGCTACGTGAGTTCCAGGTCTTCGTGGTGGAGGTGTGCCTCGGCTGTGACTGGAACCATCTCGTCGAGCAGTACCTGCTCGGCCGGGACGGCCTCACCAGCGACGGCGACGGTGTGGGTGAGCAGGACGCGGCGGGCGCCGGAGGCGCCGGTCGGCGGAGGCGAGAGGCGCAACGGTGATCTCAGCTGGTTCGACCGGCCCCGGGGCCGCAGACATGACCCGGGACGGCCGACCGCTCGTTGGTCTGATTGGCCCGATTGATACTGCAATGACCCCGACGAACCGGCACCCCCGTGCCGGCGTCCCGGGTGAAGCAACTCACGGCAACCCGGTGGCGGCGCAGTCGCGCCCCACCGCGACCGGCAGGGTGTGAGGAATGAACTCGTACGGCGATCCCAGTTCTGCGCGCGGGCGGGCCCAGTACCCGGGCCCGGACGGCGATCCCGGACCGGGCGCGGACGACGCGTACCGCCGATCCGGCGGTGACTCCGGCGGGACCGGATGGTCGGCCCCGCAACCGGCGGCGTCCCCCGGTCGTGCCTCGGTGACACCGCGGGCCGCCGGTGGGCGGGCCTCGGTGGGTGGTTCGGCCGCGGTGCCGCCGCGTGGCGGTGCGGCCGCCGGATCCGCCTCGGTGGGTTCGGCCGCGCCGGGCCGGGCCGGGCGGGCCTCGGTCCCCGTGTC
>NZ_QGKR01000124.1 GCF_003172955.1 Micromonospora acroterricola
CCCGGGTGCTGCGGGCCGCCTCCGGGCTCTGCCTCGGGCTCGACGGCGACGACGAGGAGGCGCAGGCGCAGCTCGCGGCCTGCACCGGCGGCCCGGAGCAGCAGTGGGTGGTCAACCCGGCCGGCACGGACGTGGTGACGCTGACCAACGCCGCCCACGGGCAGTGCCTCGACGTCGAGGGCGGCAGCACGGACGACGGCGCGAAGGTGATGCAGTTCCCCTGCCACGGCCAGGCCAACCAGCAGTGGCGGCTGACCGCCACCGGCACCGGCCCGGTGCTGCTGGTCGCGGTGCACAGCGGCAGGTGCGCCCAGGCCGACGACGACGGCGCCGAGGCGGGCGACGAGGTCCGGCAGCGGGCCTGCGACGGCCGCCCCGCCCAGCAGTGGGCCCTCGGCTGACCGCCCGGTCTCAGCCCCGGAAGCTCCACGCCCGGGGCGCGGTCGCGGCGACCAGGACGGCCTCCGGCACTGGCCGGCCCGGCCGCCGACGCAGCAGCAACGACAGCCCGGCCGCGCCGATCGACAGGGCGCCGGCCACGTACCAGGCCATCGCGTAGTCGCCGAGCCGGTCCCGGACCAGCCCCGCGCCGGTCGCGGCGATCGCCGCGCCGAACTGGTGGGCGGCGAACACCCAGCCGAACACCACCGCGCCGGCGGTGCCGAAGTACTCCCGGCACAGCGCCACGGTCGGCGGCACGGTAGCCACCCAGTCCAGGCCGTAGAAGATGATGAACACCAGCATGCTGGGCTTCGCGGTGCCGGCGAACAGACTCGGCAGCAGCAGCAGGGACGCTCCGCGCAGCGCGTAGTAGGCGCCGAGCAGCAACCGGCTGTCCACCCGGTCGGTCAGCCAGCCGGAGGCGATCGTGCCGACGATGTCGAACAGTCCGACCAGGGCGAGCAGCCCGGCGGCGGTGGTCTCGGGCATGCCGTGGTCGTGCGCGGCCGGCACGAAGTGCGTACCCACGAGGCCGTTGGTGGTCGCGCCGCAGATGGCGAACCCGGCGGCCAGCAGCCAGAACGGTCGGGTCCGGGCCGCGGTGGCGAGCGCGCCCAGCGCGCGGCTCGCCGCGCCGCCGGTCGGCGTCGGCGCCGCGACGACCTCGGTCGCGCCGTAGGCGGGCAGGTCGAGATCCGCCGGGTGCTCGCGCAGCAGCCACACCACCAGAGGTACGACCGCCAGCGCGGCTCCGGCCACGACGAGTGCCGCCGTGCGCCAGCCGTGGTCGCGCACCAGCACGGCGATCAGCGGCAGGAAGACCAGCTGCCCGGCCGCCCCGCCGGCGGTCAGCACGCCGGTGACCAGGCCCCGCCGCCGGACGAACCAGCGCCCGGTGACGGTGGCCACGAAGGCCAGCGCCATCGAGCCGGTGCCCAGCCCGACGAGCACGCCCCAGCAGAGCAGCAGTTGCCAGCTGGCGGTCATGAAGACCGTCAGCCCGCTGCCCGCGGCGACCAGCAGCAGCGCCACCGAGACGACCCGGCGGATGCCGAACCGGTCCATCAGCGCGGCGGCGAACGGCGCGGTGAGCCCGTAGAGGAGCAGGTTGACCGAGACGGCAGCGGAGATGGTGGCCAGCGGCCAGCCGAACTCCTCGTGCAGCGGGTGCAGCAGCACCGAGGGGGTGGCGCGGAAGCCGGCCGCGCCGACCAGCGCCACGAAGGCGACGGCGGCGACCAGCCAGGCGGGGTGCAGACGGCGGTTCTTTCTCACGCCGACCAGTCTGGGCGGCGTCGCCAGCACCGACGAGTGGCCGGAAAGCCATCATGCGCAATAATCGGGCCATGAGCGTACGCCCGCACCGGATCGCCGTGCTCGCCCTCGACCACGTGGTCGGCCTCGACCTCGGCACCCCGTCCCAGGTCTTCAGCACCGCCCGGAGTTCCGCCGGGGCGTCCTTCTACGACGTGCGCGTCTGCACCCCGGGCGGTCGGCCGGTCCGCAGCACCGCCGGCTTCCAGGTGCACCCCGACCACGGGCTGGACCTGCTCGACACCGCCGACACCGTGATCGTCCCGGGCATCCACGACGGCACCGCCCTGACCTCGGGCTCTCTCGAGCCGGAGGTGGCCGAGGCGCTGCGCTCGGCGTACCGGCGGGGCGCCCGGGTGATGTCGATCTGCACCGGGGCGTTCGTGCTGGCCGCCGCCGGGCTGCTCGACGGGCGCCGGGCCACCACCCACTGGGCGTACGCGGAGCGGTTCCGCCGGCTGCACGACCGGGTGGACCTCGACCCGGGGGTGCTCTTCATCGCCGACGACCGGGTGCTGACCTCGGCCGGGGTGGCGGCCGGCATCGACCTCTGCCTGCACGTCATCCGCCTCGACCACGGCAGCGAGGTGGCCAATCGGGCCGCCCGCCGCTGCGTGATGCCGCCCTGGCGAGACGGCGGGCAGGCACAGTACATCGAGCAACCGGTGCCGAAGGCCACCGACACCAGCACCGCGGGCGCGCGGGAGTGGGCCCGGCAGCGGCTGCATGAGCCGATCGCCCTGCGGGACCTGGCCGAACAGGCCCGGATGAGCGTCCGCACCTTCACCCGGCGCTTCCGGTCGGAGACCGGGCTGAGCCCGGCGCAGTGGCTGCTGCAACAGCGCACCGACCACGCCCGCCTGCTGCTGGAGACGACCGACCTCACCGTCGACCAGGTCGCCCACCGCAGCGGCTTCGGCACCACCGCCGCCCTGCGCCAGCAACTCCGGCAGCGCATCGGCGTCGCCCCCTCCACCTACCGCCGCACCTTCCACCCCCGGGCGGAGCTGATCGGCAGCTGATCCGTCGCCGCTGCCCGCCGGCCCGGCCCCGGGCGGACGGTCCCGCCCGCTGTTCGCTCGACCTGACCGGACCGGCCCTCACGGACACGGCTGGCCCGGTCAGCCCCGGAGCGGACGCGGCTGGGCCGGTCACGCCCGCGCGGACGCGGCTGAGCCGGTCCGGCCCGGGCGGGGGGGATTACTGCCGCGAGCGTGATACCTGTGAGGCATATTGATGACTCACAGGTATCGCACTCACCAGACCGAGGTGCTCGACGCCGAACGGCTGCCGCTGATCGACGGCTCAGGTGCGGAGCATGTGAAGTTGGGCCTGGTGCTTGGGAAGGTGGACGCGAGCGTGCAGGTCGAGGGTGCGCGACCAGGGCAGCCGCTCGTCGACGATGAGGTCGAAGCCCTCCCGCAGGTGCGTCTCGACCGGGGTGTCCGCCGCGAGGCCGAGGTGGTCGACCAGCCCGCAGAGCCGATCGCTGGTGCCGTGCAGCAGCGCGACCAGACCGCGCAGGCCACCCTGCTCGGCGACCAGAGCGTCGAGCTGCGGACGGTGGATGTCGTCCAGGTCGTAGTAGGCGAACGTCGACCCGGCCAGCAACGCCTCCGTCGCCTGGATCATCAACTCGTCGTTGGCGACCAGGTGCGCCACGATCTGCTCGGCAGTGAGCTGACCCTCCGGCGGCGGCCCGAACCCCGCCCCGTCGATCTCGGCGAAGACCCCGCCGTACGCCTGCCGCAGCCCTCCACTCTCCACACCCCCAGTCAACCCCGCCGGGCGGGGGTTAGCGGTGGGATTGGCGGGAGCGGAGGTAGTCGCTGACCACGTACTCGCCCAGGTCGTCGGTGTCCGGGGTGAACATCCGGCCCCGGCTGCGCCGGGCCACCGCGTCGACGAAGCGGCGCAGGCCAGGGTCGTCGCCGAGCATGAACAGGTTGAGGGTGGCGCCGTAGCGGCTGAGCCGGTCCACCTCGCGGACCGTCGCCTCGATCGTCTCGGGCAGCGGCGGCCAGTGGAACAGCGCCTCCCCGCCGTCCGGGTCGAGGTGGGCCGTCGGCTCGCCGTCGGTGACCACCAGCACGACCGGCTCCGCGTCCGGGTGCCGGCGCAGGTGCCGACCGGCCAGCCGCAGCGCGTGCTGGAGGTTCGTGCCCTGCTCCATGTCCGGTTCCACGGCGGCCAGCTCCTGCTGGGTGAGCGTCATCGCCTCCCGGCCGAAGCCGACGATCTGCAGGGCGTCCTGCGGGAAACGCGTCTCCATCAGGTGCGCCAACGCCAGTGCGGTCTGCTTCATCGGCCCCCAGCGCCCCTGGGAGATCATCGAGTAGGAGAGGTCGACGCAGAGCACGACGGCCGCCGACGCCCGCTTCTCGGTCTCCACCACCTCGAAGTCGTCCACCGAGAGCTGCACGGGAACGCTCGGGCCGGCCCGGCTCACCGCCCGGGTCAACGTCCGGACCACGTCCAACGGCTGCTCGTCGCCGTACCGCCAGGGTCGGGACGCGCCACTGACCTCGCCGGCGGCGCCCGCCGACCGCAGGTCGTGCTGGCCGCGCGGCCCGGCGGTCAGCTCGGCGAAGACCCTCCGCAGCGCGGTCCCGCCGAGCCGGCGCAGCGCCTTCGGGCTCAGCGTCAGCCCCTCCGCGTCCCGGCTCACCCAGCCCTGCCGGCGGAGCTCCCGCTCCAACTCGCGCAGCCGGCGGACGTCGTCCGCGGCGTCCCGGCCCAGCGTCCGGGCCACCGCCTCGACGTCCACGTCGTCCAGGGTGGCACCGGGGTGGTCCTGGTCGAGCTGGTCCAGCAGGTCGTCCAACTCGCCGATCTCGCCCAACGCGCCGGCCGCTTCGGCGTACCCCAGCGGCTGCTCGCCCCGGACCCGCTCGCCGCGCCCCCACCGCAGGTCCGGCCGCAGCGCCCGCAGGTTCGCGTCGAGCGCCGACAGCTCCCCGGCGAGACGGTCGCCAAGCGACTGCCGCATCAGCCCGGCCAGCTCGGCGCGCTGCCGGTCGGAGAGCGAGTTCATCAGCCGCTCACCGGCCGCCGAGCGGCGAGCCAGCACGTCGATCAACTCGTCGACGGTCTCCGGCCGCTCCGGGAAGAAATCGCCGTGCCGGCGCATGAACTCGGCGAACGCGTCGGTGGTGTCCTCCGCGCGGCCATGCCGGGCCAGCAGGTCGTTCAGGTCCCGCATCATCTCGGCGAGCCGCTGCTGGACGGCCGGATCGGCGGACGCGCGGACCGCGTCGCGCAGCCCGGCGAAGCGCTGACCGAGGACGTCGTCGCGAAGCTGGTCGAGGATCTGCTGGTACGACCGGCGGGCGTCCTCGCTGGCCCACTGGTAACCGGCCAGCTCCTCCACCGCCCGCGCCGTCGAGCGGGGCAGGTTGTCCAGCACCGCCTCGGCGAACCGCGCCGCGTCGTCGTCGCGACCCCGCAGCTCGTCCCGCTCCGCGGCGAGCGCCTGGTCGAGCAGGGCCTGTGCCCGCGTCACCGCGCCGTCCAGGTCGCCCCGGCGCAGCGCCTCCCGGCGCAGGCGCCGGGCACGGGCGGCCAGGTCGTCCAGCCCGCCACGCCCCTGCGGGCCACGGCGCAGCAGGTCGCGCAGCGCCTCCCGCAGGCTGCCGCCGGCCAGCACCTCGGCGCCGACCGCGTCCACCGCCTCGCGCACGTCGTACGGGGGCGCGAGCGGGTCGGGGCCGCCGCGCCACTGCCCGTACCGGAACCGGTTGCCGGCCACGGTCAGCCCCTGCCGCCGTAGACGGTGCGCCCGGAGTCGGTGACGTCCTTGCCGAGCCGGCGGGTCAGGTGCAGCCCCTCCAGCACGAACTCGACACCGGCGGCCGCCTCCTCCGGGATGGGCGCGTCGCCCAACCCGAGCCGGTCCAGCACCTTGGCCAGGCCGGGCACGGTACCGACCTGGCGCAGCAGCTCGGCGGCGCCGACCAGCTCGCCGGTCTCGATGGCCGCGCCGTCCTCGACGAGGTTGGTGAAGCCGGACAGGTCCAGCCCGGCCAGGCGGGCCCGGAACGTCTCGGCGGTCGCGGTCCGCAGCAGGTGGGCCAGGATCTCGATCTCCCGCCCCTCCTCGCCGCTCTCGAACTCGACCTTGCCGCGCAGCGTGCTGGTCACCGACACCGCGTCGCCGACCCGGGCAACGGCGGCCTCGGGGCGTCCCTCGGGGGTGCCGGCGGCGGCGAGCAGCCCGGCGCGACGCAGCGCGGCGCCGGCCACCGTCTCGGCGGCGGCGATGGCGAACCGGGCGGAGACGCCCGAGCGCGGGTCCACCGACGGCGACTCGCGGACCGCGCGGGCGAACCGGGCCAGGACCTCCAGGACGTGCTCCGGCACCTCGGCGACCAGGTCGGCCTCCTGCCGGATCAGCTCCAGCTCCAACTCCAGGTCGACCGGGTAGTGGGTGCGGATCTCCGCGCCGAAGCGGTCCTTGAGCGGGGTGATGATCCGGCCCCGGTTGGTGTAGTCCTCCGGGTTGGCGCTGGCCACCAGGAGCAGGTCCAGTGGCAGCCGCAGCTGGTAGCCGCGGACCTGGATGTCGCGCTCCTCGAGCACGTTGAGCAGCGCCACCTGGATCCGCTCGGCCAGGTCGGGCAGCTCGTTGACGGCGAAGATGCCCCGGTTGGTGCGGGGCACCAACCCGAAGTGGATGGTCTCCGGGTCGCCGAGGCTGCGGCCCTGGGCGATCCGGATCGGGTCGACGTCACCGATCAGGTCGCCGACGCTCGTGTCCGGGGTGGCCAGCTTCTCGCCGTAGCGCATCGAGCGGTGCAGCCAGCCGACCGGCTGGTCGTCGCCGGCCTCGGCCACCTGGGCGCGGGACGCCGGGGTGAGCGGGTGCATCGGGTGCTCGTTGAGCACCGAGCCGGGAATGACGGGGGTCCACTCGTCGAGCAGCGCGCCGAGGGAGCGGATCAGGCGGGTCTTGCCCTGGCCCCGCTCGCCCAGCAGCACCATGTCGTGGCCGGCGAGCAGCGCCCGCTCAACCTCGGGCAGCACGGTGTCGTCGTAGCCGACGATGCCGGGGAAACGGGCCTCGCCGGACCGCATCCGGGCGAGAAGGTTGTCGCG
Organism: Micromonospora acroterricola; assembly: GCF_003172955.1. Classification (GTDB taxonomy): domain Bacteria; phylum Actinomycetota; class Actinomycetes; order Mycobacteriales; family Micromonosporaceae; genus Micromonospora; species Micromonospora acroterricola. The sequence goes on from NZ_QGKR01000124.1 coordinate 6,850, forward strand.
GAGTTCCTGCTTGACGGTGCGGTACTGGTGACCGGCCGCCCGTAGCGCGCCGAGCGTGCCGGGGAGGTCGGCCGGTGGAACCGGGATTACCGGGGTGGGCGCAGTCACCCGACCCACGCTAGCTCACATTCGCGGGGGCGCCCCGGCTTCGGGGGGCACCCCCGCTCCCCCTCAGCCCCGACCGCAACGCCGGCAGACGCCGCGACGGCGCAGGTGGTAGGCGTACGTCGCGGTGCCGAGCGCCACGCCCCAGAACGGCCAGAGCAGCATCGGCGCCCCGGTCAGGCTGAACCCGTGGGTGAGCTGCCAGAACTCGGGGTTGCTGAGCAGCCCGAGGGTGGCCGCCGTCACCGCGACGGCGACCAGGGTGGCCGGCACCACGGCCAGCTTCACCGGCACCCGGCGGCCGGCCAGCCCGGGCATCCAGCGCGGGAACCGCTCGCCCCACCGCTGCACCAACCCGAGGGTGAGGATCGCGCCGACCGTGGCGAACGCCCCCAGCCCGAACCCGGCCCACACGAGGCCGGTCTCCCGCATCTCCGCGAGGAAGTCCCGGGAGATGCCGAGCGGGATGCCGGCCGCCCAGGCGAACCGGGTCAGCGCGTACGCCAGCGGAATGGCGGCGGCGATGCCGGCGGCCCACCGACCCCAGCGCGTGGCGGCGGCCGGGGTGGTCCAGCCTCGATCCCTGTCGTCCCGGCCGCAACCGCCGCACGCGCCGGCGGTACGGCGCTGCCAGGCGAGCACCGCCCCGGCGAGCAGCAGCCCGCCCACGAGCGCGGCGAACCGGGCGAACAGCGCCCAGGTGAAGATTTCGGCGTAGTCGACCGGTGGCCAGCCGAACGGCGCCCCGATGATCAGCATCGGCAGGTAGCCGAGGATGACCAGCAGCCGGGCGTCCGGCACGACCACGGTAAGCACGAACGCCACCGCCCAGCCGTAGCCGGCGAGCAGCGCCCGCAGCGCGCCGGGCGGGCGTACCGCCGAGCGGCTCATCGCCAGGGCCGTCACCGCGGCCGTCAGCAGCACGCCGGCGAACAGCGGCGTGGCCAGCTCCACCGGCACCAGGCGCAGCAGGTTGGCATCGCCGCCGTGCGGGTCGTTCGCGCCGAACGGGTAGCCGGCGCCGGTGAGCGTGGCGAGCAGGGCGAGGACGCCCCAGAGGCCGAGCCAGCCGGCGGCCAGCGGGGCGAGCCGGTCGGGCCAGCGGGAGTCCGGGCGGGATCGGGAAGGAGTGATCGTCGTCATGGCCTCAGCCTCGGCCAGTGGGCGGCGGGAAACCTCCCGCGCGGTGGCGAAGCGGCTCCCCCGCAGGGGGGATCAACCGGTGGGGACCACGAAACCGGACTCGTAGGCGGCGATCACCGCCTGGGTCCGGTCGCGTACGCCCAGCTTCGCCAGCACGTTGCCGACGTGCGTCTTCACCGTCTCCAGCCCGACCACGAGGTGCGCGGCGATCTCCGGGTTGGATCGGCCGGTGGCGATCAGGCGCAGCACCTCGGCCTCCCGCTCGGTGAGCCGGGCAGCGGCCAACCGGTCGCCGCCGGCCCGCCCGTACGCCCCGACCAGCTGGCGGATCGCGGCCGGGAACAGCAGCGACTCCCCCGCCGCGACCACCCGGACCGCCTCGACCACCTCGGCGGGCCGGGCCCGTTTGAGCAGGAAACCGGAGGCGCCGGCGCGCAGCGCCTCGTAGACATACTCGTCGTTGGCGAAGGTGGTGACCACCAGCACCCGGGGCGGGTCGGCGGAGGTGGCCAGCAGGTGCCGGGTGGCCTGGATGCCGTCGATGCCGGGCATCCGCACGTCCATCAGCACGACGTCCGGCCGGTGGCGGGCGACCAGCGGCGGCACCTCGGCGCCGTCGGCGGCCTCGGCGAGCACGCGCAGGTCGGGCTGGGCATCGATGATGGCCCGCAGCCCGACCCGGATCAGCTCGTCGTCGTCGACGATCAGCACGCCGGTGGTCATCGTGTCCCCTCGTACGGCAGGCGGGCCCGAATCAGCCACCGGTCGCCGTCCGGGCCCACGGTGAGCCGACCGCCCAGCAGCAGCACCCGCTCCCGCATCCCGTCCAGGCCCCGACCGCCCCGGCCCGGGTCGGCACGGCCCACGCGAGCCATCGTGTTGACCAGTTCCAGCTCCAGCGCGTCCGGGTGCAGATCGAGCCGCAGCGTCACCGGTCCGTGGCCGTACCGGGCAGCGTTGGTCAATCCTTCCTGGACGATCCGGTAGCCCTCGCGGGAGACGGCCGCGGGCACCCCCGCCGGGTCGCCCGCGCGGTGCGCGTCGACCGCCAGCCCGGTCGCCCGAGCGTCGGTGACCAGCCGGTCCAGGTCGGCGAGGGTACGCTGCGGCGCCACCGCGGGCCGCTCGCCGCCGGTCTCCCGGAGCAGCCCGAGCACGTGGTCCAACTCGTCCATCGCGGTCCGCCCGGCGTCCTCGATCGCGGTGAGCGCCCGCCGGACGAACTCCGGGTCGCTGTCGAGTACCTCGCGGGCGGCCCCGGCCTGGAGGGTGGCCACCGTCAGCGCGTGGCCGACCGAGTCGTGCAGTTCCCGGGCCAGGCGGTTGCGTTCGGCGAGCCGGGTGGCCTGCGCCTCCAGGGCGGCGATCCGCTCCGCCGGGGCCGGGCCGAGCAGCACCGGCGCCATCGATCCGGCGAGCGCGCCGAGCCCGGCGACGACGTAGCCGAGGCCGGCCAGCAGGAGCACCCCGGTCAGCGTCAGCCAGCCGGTGTCCCGGCCGTCGAGTGGCCCGAACCGTTCCCGGCTGGTCAGCTCGGCACCGATGCCGAACTGCTGGGCGATGAACGCCAACGCCATCGGTACGGCGGTGAACAGGGCGATCATCACCAGAGCGCCGATGGTGAGGTGGGTGGCGATCCAGAGCGCGCTGCGCAGCCGGGTGTCCCGGTCGCCGCGGTGCCCCGGTGCTGGTTCGGGCAGGTCGACGCCGAGCAGCGCCCGCACGGCGGCGATCTCCAGCGCCCGGCTGCCGTCCAGGAACAGCGGCACCACGGCGATCAGCACCGCGATCACCAGCAGGGCGTACACCAGCGGGCCGGGGATCTCCGAGTCGGCGAGCAGTTGGGCGAAGGCCACCGCGAGCAGCCCGTACGGCAGCGCCAGCACCCCACCCAGCAGCAGGAACACGCCGCGCCGCCAGGTGCTGCCGGCGACCAGCGGGGCCAGAGCCGCTCGGGGGGTCACCCCGTCATTCTGCTGCCGGGGGCGGCCTCTGCGACTCCCCCGTGCCGGGGATATCGAGGCGCGATCAGCGGTGGTCGGCCACGTACCGCTGCGGGTCCTTGTCGCGGAAGGGCAGGTCGCGGCCGTTCTTGTGCTCGCCGTAGAAGGTCAGCCAGCGTTGGCCCAGCTCGGCGCGCAGTTCGGTGCTCGCGTGCCGGCGGAAGTCGGGCAGCGCCTCGTCCTCCTCCTCGGCCAGGTGCTCGCTGTTCTCCCGGCGGGCCGTGCCGACCGCCGCCCACCAGCGTTCCGAGCCGACGGGGTGCAGCTTCGCCTCGGCGATGGCGTCCCGGATCTTGTTGTGGTCGCCGATCGCGTCGGCGGTCTCGTCCTCGCCGTCGTCGCCGTGCTTCACCAGGTGCGGGTAGAGGATCGCCTCCTCCGCCTCGGCGTGGATGTCCAGGTGCAGCGCCAGGGCCTCCCAGATGGCCAGCAACTCCTGCTCGTTCCGGGCGTCGTCGAGGCGGGCGAAGCCACGCCGGAAGGCGGTGTGGTCGTCCAGGATCAGTGCGGTGATGTCGTCCATGTGCTCACTTTTCCGTCGGGCCGCTGAACCGGGCGCGCAGCATCCGGGGCATCGCGGCGAGGCCCGTGACCGGGCGGAACCGTTTGGCGGCGTCGGCCAGCGCGGCGTACTCGTCGTCGGTGAGGTCGATGTCGGCCGCGGCGGCGTTGCGCTCCATCTGCTCCACTCCGGACGCGCCGGGGATGGCCAGCACGTTCGGGTGGCGCAGCAGGTAGGCCAGTGCGATCTGGCTGGGGGTCGCGTCGTGCGCGTCGGCGACCTGGCGCAGCGTGTCGATCAGGTTGGCGCCCCGCTCCAGGTTCTCCGGCAGGAAGTACGGGTTGGTCCGCCGGACCGCGCCGCTCGGCGGGTGCTTCGCGTCGTAGCGGCCGGAGAGGAAGCCCTGGGCCAGCGGGCTGTACGCGATGACCACCCGGCCGGCCTGCCGCGCGTACGGCAGCAGGTCCTGCTCGGGCGCACGGTCCAGCATGCTGTAGCGCACCTGGTTGCTGAGCACCCGCCGGCCGAGCGCCGCCTCGGCGACCTGCCAGCGGCGCAGCCCGTAGTTGCTCACCCCGACCTCGCCGACCAGCCCGACGTCCTGCAACGCCCGCATGCCCCGCATGGTGCTGTGGTCGGCGACCAGCGGGTGGGGCTGGTGCACCTGGTAGAGGTCGAGGGAGGTGACGCCGAGCCGGGCAGCGGAGGCGACCGCCCGCTGCTGCACCACCGGCGCCAACGGCAGGACCGGGAAGATCTTGCTGGCGATCACCACCTTGGGCCGGTCGTCGCCGAGCGCCGCGCCGAGGATCCGCTCGCTGCGCCCGAAGCCGTAGACCTCGGCGGTGTCGAAGACGGTCACGCCCAGTTCCAGGGCCCGCCGGACGATCTGCGCCGCCTGGCGTTCGAACTCCGCGCCGTAGCCCCACTCCCGGGAGCCGAACTGCCAGGTGCCCAACCCGATCTTGGACAGCGGTTTGGGGGTGTCGAGCGCGATGAGACGCATGGTCTCGAAACTACCCCGTTGTCCTGGTTCACACGCCCGATCCCGGCCACCCCGGACCGGAGCTAGGCTCATGATCGTGACCTATCTCGCCGCGGATGACCGCTACGACACCATGACCTATCGGCGCAGCGGACGCAGTGGCCTGCGGCTGCCCGCCATCTCCCTCGGCCTGTGGCACAACTTCGGCCCGGACCGCCCGTTCGAGCGGCAGCGCGACATCGTCCGGCGCGCCTTCGACCTGGGTGTCACCCACTTCGACCTGGCCAACAACTACGGCCCGCCGCCCGGCGCGGCGGAGGAGAACTTCGGCCGGCTGCTCGCCACCGACCTCAAGCCGTACCGGGACGAGCTCGTCATCTCCAGCAAGGCCGGCTACCTCATGTGGCCCGGCCCGTACGGCGAGTGGGGGTCGCGCAAGTACCTGATCTCCTCCCTGGACCAGTCCCTGAGCCGGATGGGGCTGGACTACGTCGACATCTTCTACTCGCACCGGTTCGACCCGGACACTCCGCTGGAGGAGACGATGGGCGCGCTGGACGCCATCGTCCGCTCCGGCAAGGCGCAGTACGTCGGCATCTCCAACTACAACTCCGAGCAGAGCGCCCGCGCCGCCGCGATCCTGCGCGAGCTGGGCACCCCGCTGCTGATCAACCAGCCGTCGTACTCGATGCTCAACCGCTGGACCGAGTCCGACGGCCTGCTCGACACGCTGGAGGAGGTCGGCGCCGGCTGCATCGCGTACAGCCCGCTGGCCCAGGGCCTGCTGACCGACCGCTACCTCGCCGGCATCCCCGCCGACTCGCGGGTGCGCACCAGCGTCTTCCTCAACGAGAGCGACCTCAGCGAGGAGAAGATGGCCACCATCCGGGGGCTGGGCGCGGTCGCCGAGCGGCGCGGCCAGTCGCTGGCCCAGCTCGCGCTGGCGTGGGCGCTGCGCGACCCGCGGATGACCAGCCTGATCATCGGGGCGAGCAGCGTCGAGCAGCTGGAGACGAACATCGCCGCGCTGGCCAACCTCGACTTCACCGCCGAGGAGCTGGCCGAGATCGACCGGCACCTGGGCTGAGCACCGCCGGGCCACCGGCGGGCCGGGTCACCAGATTCGGCGCCGCCCGGCCCGGTGGTTGCGCACCCCGCACTGCCGGCCGACCGGTGCGCCGACGCCGCGACGCCGGCGACCGGCGGTCACCAGCAACGCCAGGACCAGCACCGTGGCCACGCCGGCCAGCATCGGCCACCGGTCGCCGAGGTCGGTGACCGACGCCACCGGCACGCCCGGGTCGGCCGCCGCCGCCACCGCCGGGTCGGTGGCGGCCGGCCGGCTCGCGGCGGTACGCGGAGCAGCCTGCGCGCCCTTCGTCGCGGCGGCCGGCCGCGGGGTGCCGGTCGCCGTGCCGCCGCGCGTCGGGCGGAACACCACGTCGGAGCAGGAGTAGTAGGTGTCCGGGGTGTTGGAGTTCTGCCAGATCGTGTAGATCAGGTGCCGGCCGTCGCGGCCCCCCGGCAGCCGGCCCGGCATCTGGTACGCCCCGGCCCGCACCGGCGGGTCGGTCACCGTCAGGAACGGGCGCGACTCCAGATCGGCCCAGGTCAGCGGCGATCGCGGGTCGTAGCCGGTCCGGGTGACGTAGAGCCGGAACGTGCCCCGGTGCGCGATCGTGGTCCGGTACCGGAAGGTGAACCGGGAGCCGGCCGTCAGCTCGGTGCTCGGCCAGTCCGTCCGCGGCAGGTCCAGCCCCCGGTACGCGGAGAGCCCGCCACTGCACAGCTCGCCGTCCGGGATCCGCTCCCGGTCCCGACCGTTGATCGCAGCCACCCGGACGTTGTCCCACTCGCGAACGGCCGCGCCCGCCTCGACCGCCGCCCGGCAGGCGCTGGTGGCCGCGTACCGGCCCTCGGGCCCGCAGGCCGCCGCCCGGCTGATCGGGCTGGTCGGGGCGCCGTGCGCGGCGGCGGGCATGGCGGCCAGCGGCACGGTCGCGACAGCGACCAGCACGGCGGCGAGCACTCGGCGCACGGTCATGGTGGGACCTCCCGCGCAGTGGTACGGGCGCGGGACGGCAAAGGTTCGACCGCGCTGAAGCAGAAGCCGGGTTCGGTGGTGGTCCGCCGGCACGGCAAGGTGTTCGTGGTGAACCGCGCGAACCCGCAGTGGAAGAGCCGTCAGGGCTGATCCCGCCCCTGACCGGACATACAGTCGAAAACGCCCCGACCGGAGGTCTCCGGCCGGGGCGTTTCGCTTGCGCGGGCGCACCTGGATAGTTTCAGGCCGGCCCGCCGCCTATGCCGATCTCGTTGCCGTCCGGGTCGCGGAAGATGGCCTTACGGACGCCGTTGTCGTAGGTCTCCCGCTCGGCGGGCTCCAGCCCACGCCCGGCGATCTGGGCGAGGCGGGCGTCGAAGTCGTCGACGAAGATGGCCTGCATGGCATGCCCGGCATGATCGGGCCGCACCTCGATGTACACGTATCGGTGCTCGGCCAGCTCCCACACCGCTTCGGTGTCGTTCGGCAGGAACGACGGCGGGGCGCCCAGGAGTCGCTCGCACCAGGCCGCGGCGGCGGCGTAGTCGCGGACGGGAAGGCCCGCGAACAGATCTACGGTCATGAGTCCCATGCTAGGGGCCCGGCCACAAGAGATCAGGATGACAAACGGCGCGTTGACCTCAAGTTCGGTTCAGCTATCAAGATCCGCCGGTAACCACGACACTGCCGCGCACGTCGGCTCAGGGCGCCTCCACGACTGCCGGCACGGGATATCTGGCCGGCCTGTTCATCTATGCTCTGGGATCAGGCCAACGCACATACCTCGTGCCCGTGCCGGACCCGTCGATGGCCCCTGCCGTGGCGGCGGACCTACTGACCGCCTCCGCCACATGCCTGCGTGGCAGTGGCGACCCGAAATCCGAAGAGGAGGAACCGTTGTTCGTCTTGGAGCTGTCCTTCGGCGACGACCCCGACCGGCTCGCCGCCCGACCGGCGCACCGGGAGCGTCTCCAAGCCCTGCACAAGGAGGGCCGGCTGGCCATGGCCGGGCCATTCTCCGACGACTCCGGCGCGCTACTGGTCTTCGACGTCCCGGACGCCGAGGCGTTCGCCGCGATCCTCGACGACGACCCCTACTACCGCACCCCTGGAGTGACGATCGTCAGCCAGCGCGAGTGGTCACCGATCGTGCGCTAGGCCCCCCGGCTGGATCGCCGAGGTGGGCGCACCGCAGTCCCACCGAAACGACAACGCTCCCGACCGAAACGGACGGGAGCATCGAAGAAGAACCACCATTTCGCACAATCGTGCGATTGGTGGAGCCGAGGGGACTCGAACCCCTGACCCCCACACTGCCAGTGTGGTGCGCTACCAGCTGCGCCACGGCCCCTTGCTGTTGTCCCGGTTGCCCGGGCACTGGGAAACTATACACATCCCAGCCGGCATGGTCATCTCGCGGGTCCCCCGCCGGGCGACCCCCGAGGCTCCCGCCAGGCCGCGTCAGTTGAGCGCCACGTCCGGCGGGAAATGGGCGACGGCGGCCATCATCCCGCCCTGCCGGCGCAGCACCATCGGCCAGAGGTCGTCCGGCCGGTCGACGAAGGCGTCGCCGGGCAGCGCGTCCAGCAGAAACCAGGAGCCGTCGGCGATCTCCTGCTCCAACTGCCCGCTGCCCCACCCGGAGTAGCCGGCGAAGACCCGGATGCCGCCGATGCTCTCCCGCAGCCGCTCCGGGTCGACCGAGAGGTCGATCGTGCCGACCGCACCGGAGACCTGGTGGAAGCCCTTGACCCGGCGCAGCGGGTGCCGCATCCGGGCCAGGCAGATGGCCGAGTCGGGCTGCACGGGGCCGCCCTCGAAGAGCACCGCCGGGTGGCGGGCCAGGTCGCTCCAGTCGCCGAGGACCTCGGCGACCGGCACCTCGGTGGCCCGGTTCAGCACCACGCCGAGTGCGCCGCCTGCCTCGTGGGCGACCAGTAGCACCACGGTACGGTCGAAGTTCGGGTCCTTGAGCGCCGGAGTCGCGACCAGCAGCCGCCCGGTCATCGACTCCATCGCCCGTCCGCCGATCGCCTGGCCCTCTCCCTGCATCTCACACACCCGTCAACCGTGAGCCCAGGCCGGGGATCCGTCATCCACCGGATCCGCACGGTGCACCAGGTTCAGCCGCGCTGTCAACGCCATGCCTGGCACCATAGCCTGCGTCCCGGGTGCTGGCTAAGGTCTGACGGGCGGGTGATCGGACAGTTAAGACGGAGGGTCGATGGCACCGACGGCGGACCTCGCGGTGATCGGCGGCTCGGGCCTGTACGCCCTCCTCGACGGCACCACCCACGAGCTGGACACCCCGTACGGCCCACCGTCGGACGCGGTGACCATCGCCGCCGTGGCCGGGCGGCGGGTCGCGTTCCTGCCCCGGCACGGCCGTGACCACCGGTACCCGCCGCACCTGATCCCCTACCGCGCCAACCTCTGGGCGCTGCGCTCCCTCGGCGTACGCCAGGTGCTCGCCCCGTGTGCGGTCGGGGGGCTCCGCCCGGAGCTGGGCCCGGGCACGTTCGTGGTGCCGGACCAACTGATCGACCGGACCAGCGGCCGGGCGCAGACCTACTACGACCGGGGCGCGGTGCACGTGCCGTTCGCCGACCCGTACTGCCCGAACGGTCGGCGGGCGCTGCTCAGGGCCGCCGCACAGCGGGACGTCACGGCCGTGGACGGCGGAACGGTGGTGGTGGTGGAGGGCCCGCGGTTCTCCACCCGGGCGGAGTCCCGCTGGTTCGCCTCGATCGGCGGCATGGTGGTCAACATGACCGGTCACCCGGAGGCGGTGCTCGCCCGGGAGCTCGCCCTCTGTTACTCCTCGATCGCGTTGATCACCGACCTGGACGCCGGGTTGCGGGGCGGCGAGTCGGTGACCCAGGACGAGGTGTTCCGGGTCTTCGCGGCGAACACCGACCGGCTGCGGGACGTGCTGATCGACGCGCTGGCCGCGTTGCCCGGCGCGCGGGACTGCGCCTGCGGCCGGGCGCTGGACGGCATCACCCTGCCCTTCCCGCTGCCCTGAGACGGGCACGTGCCCGGCCTGTCGGGCGCGGGCGGCGCGATGTCGGCGGGGTCGGTGGTCGGATAGGTGACCGACGCTCGGAAACGCCCGAAAGGTCCGTCCCATCCCGATAGATTCGGCTGGTCGGGAGGGCGAGCGACCGCTGTCGTCCCTGCGCGCACCGCGACACGGGAGGCAGGTGGCGATGGCAACGGTCCGGGACGCGACGTACGACGTGCTCCGCGCCCTCGGCATGACCACCGTCTTCGGCAACCCCGGCTCCACCGAGGAGCCGTTCCTGCGGGACTTCCCGGCCGACTTCCACTACGTCCACGCCCTGCAGGAGGCGACGGCGGTCGCGATGGCCGACGGCTACGCCCAGGCCACCGGCACGCCCGCGCACGTCAACCTGCACACCGGCCCGGGCACCGGCAACGGCATGGGCAACATGGTCACCGCCTGGCACAACAAGACCCCGCTGATCGTCACCGCGGGCCAGCAGACCCGGGAGATGCTGCTGCTCGAACCCCGGCTGACCAACCGCCGGGCCGTCGAGCTTCCCCAGCCGTACGTCAAGTGGGCCTACGAGCCCGTCCGGGCGCAGGACATCCCGGCGGCGCTGCTGCGGGCGTACGCGACCGCGGTGCAGCCACCGGCCGGGCCGGTCTTCCTCTCCCTGCCGATGGACGACTGGGGCCAGCCCGCCGATCCACCACCCGCGCCGCGAACGGTCGCCACCCGGTTCGCGCCGGACCCCCAGCGGTTGGACGAGTTCGCCCGGGTGCTGGCCGGCAGCCGTGACCCGGTCCTGGTGTTCGGGCCCGGGGTCGACCGGTCCGGGAGCTGGTCGACCGCGGTCGCGCTGGCCGAGCGACTCGCCGCACCGGTCTGGTCGGCGCCCGCACCGGAGCGGGCCGTGTTCCCGGAGGACCACCCGCAGTTTCGCGGGGTGCTGCCGTTCGCGATCGGACCTCTGGCCGAGGCGCTGAGCGGGCACGACACCGTGCTGGTGGTCGGCGCCCCCGTCTTCCGCTACTACCCGTACGTGCCGGGCGACCATCTGCCCGACGGCGCCCGGCTGCTGCACGTCACGGACGACCCGGACGAGGCCGCCCGCGCCCCGGTCGGGGACAGCCTGCTCGGCGACCCCGGGCTGACGCTGGCCGCGCTGCTCGAACTGGTGCCGCCGGCCAACCGGCCGCCACCGGCGCCCCGGGCGGTCCCGGCGCCGCCGGAGGTCGGCACGCCGCTGAGCGCCGACGCCCTGTTCGCCGCGCTGGCCGCGCACTGGCCCGCGGACGGGGTGCTGGTCCAGGAGTCACCGTCCAACCTGTCCGCACTGCGCCGCCGGCTGCGGATCGGCCGCCCGGCGTCGTACTTCACGATGGCCAGCGGCGGTCTCGGCTACGGCCTGCCGGCCGCGGTCGGGGTGGCGCTGGCCGAGCGGGACACCGGGCGCGGCCGGCCGGTGGTGGCAGTGGTCGGCGACGGCTCGTTCCACTACTCGGTGCAGGCGCTGTGGACCGCCGCCCGGCTGTCACTGCCGGTGGTGGTGGTCGTCCCGGTCAACCAGCAGTACGCGATCCTCAAGGCGTTCGCCGAGCTGAAGGAGACGCCCGGGGTGCCCGGGCTGGACCTGCCGGGGCTGGACATCACGGCCATCGCGGCCGGCTACGGCTGCGCCACGCAGGTGGTGGAGAACCCGGACCAGCTTGGCGAGGCACTCGCCGCCGGGCTGCGCGCGGACCGTCCCACCGTGCTGCCGGTGCCGATCAGCACCGACGTGCCCAGCATCCTCTGATCCCCGGGCTCCTCATCCGGTCAGCGCGGGGCGATCGACAGCGGGGTGCCGGTGGAGACGTCCAGCACCGGCCGGGCGCCCAGCGGTGCGGCCAGGGTGACGGTGACCGGTTCCAGCTTGAGCTGGTCCGTGCAGACACCGGTGGACCGGGTCACCCCGCCGCCGACCACCACCGCGTCCGACCGTTCCAGAACGAGCGGGGTGATCCCCGTGTCGCAGGCGCCGACGCCGAGTCGGACGGTCAGCCGCGCCCCGTCCACCGCCGTAAGGTCCTGAGCGGACACCAGCCCGTCCGGCAGGGGCCGCGCGGGCGCGGTGGGCTCGGGCACCGGGGTGACCGCCGCCTGCGCGACGGCCAGCCGGGCCACCGGGGTGGCCAACTCCTCGACGGTGAACAGCCAGGCTGGGACCTGCGCCTCGCCCCGGCTGGTACGCACCGGCACGGTGCCGAACGTGACGCCGGTGACGGTCAGCGGCAGGCAGGCGGTCTGCGGGGCGCTGCTGACCGGGCCGTCCGGGCCGGGCTCGACGGTGGGGCCGGGGCTCGGCAGTCCGGGCCGCTTCGGGCGCCCCGGGCAGGGCAGCGGGTCACCCTGGTCGAGCTGCTGGTACGCCTCGGCCGCGCTGACCAACGGCAGGGTCAGCCGGCCGTCCGGGAAGCGGATCTCCCCGCCGACCCGGGTGGGCGGGATGGCGACCTGCTCCCGGTACCAGCCGGCCCGGAACGCCTCCTCGGTCTCCGGCGTGAAGCGCGGGTCGCCGGTCAGCACGGTCGGCCCCTGCAACGGGACGTAGCCGGTACGCCAGGCGGGGCCGGGCCGCCACGCCTCGGCGACCTCGGCGGCCCGCTGGTCGAACGTCTCCCAGCGGTGCGCTGGGGCGGTAGGGCCGTCCGCCGGCTCGGTGCCGGTCGGGGCGCACCCGGCCGCGAGCACCAGCAGGGGCGGACCGAGCAGCAGGACGAGTCGACGCATGCCGGTTCGACGCGCCTGCCGGCCCCCCGGTTCCCGGGCGGCCGTCGGGCCCACGCTCAGGTCTCGCCACCCAGATCCGTCTGGTACGCCTGCCAGAGCAGGTCCGCGCCGCGCCGCCGGTGCCGGGCCAGCGTCCGCAGCAGGTGCGCGGCGCGGTGGCGCAGCTCGTCGAGGTTGGCGTCGGGCTTCTCGGCGACCCGTTGCACGGCCAGGATCGCCGCGCCGATCGCGGTGTGCTCGCGGGTGAGCAGCCGCACCCGGTGGTCGAGGCGCGGTGCGTGGGTGAGCAGTTCCCGGTAGAGCCCGGCGGGCCCCTCGGTGACCTGGACGTGCTCGGCGAAGCCCTTCCCGACCGGGTCCAGCCGCAGCAGCACCCGTTCGCGCCAGCACGGCTCGGTCGCCGGGACGGCGACGGCACGGGCGAACGCGTGCAGGTCACCGGCGAGCCCGGCCGGGCGCGGGGCACCGGGCAATCCGGTGCGGTACGGCTCGGCGGGGAGACCGGCCGGATGCGGGCGCGCGGCGGACGGCCGGGCGACGAGTGACGGTTGCTGGACCGGACCGGTGACCATGGGCACCTCCCGCGCTTGCGCTGCTACCGCATACCGCGATGGTGAACCCGGCCCGTCCGCTTTGTCCAGAGCCTCCGGTCGCCTCATCTACCCCAGCAGACGCAGAAGCCTCGCAGGCCCCAGGGGTATCCGCTCAGCCGCCGAGCCGGTGCTCGGCGAGGCGGCGCAGCTCGCCGGCGACGGCGTGCGCGTCGCCGTCACGGCCGTCGGTGGGACGTCCGGCGGTGATCGCGTCGGCCAGCGCCCGCAGCTCGGACGGGGGCAGGGTGGGCAGCCCCATGCCGCGCAGCGGGATGGTGACCCGCCGCCCGCTGTCGCGGTCGGTGGCCACGATGGCCGGTGCCTGGTGCCCCCGCGCCCGCGGGTTGTCGTCCTCCACCTCGCGGGCCACCATGCTGCCGTCGATCCGGGCGGTGGCGAGGTCGACGGTGCGGCTGCCGAACGCGCCGCGCACCCGCGCCCGCGTGCCCTCCAGCCAGGCGGCGGTGCGCAGCACACGCAGCACCAGGTAGACGCCGAGCAGGACGAACGGCAGCCCGCACAGCCCGGCGAGCAGGCCGGTCCCGGACTGGTCCCCGCCGCCGGAGTCCCGCAACGCGGGCGGCAGCATCCCCGGCGGCAGGTCCCGGGCCTCCTCATAGGAGGCGAACCCGTCACCCGGGCCGGTCAGCTGGCGCAGAAGCCCACCGGCGACCAGGGGCAGCACCACGAACGCCGCACCGACCGCGGCGAGGAGGACGCCGGCCAGCACCGAGACGGTGCGCTGGCCGGGTGACGCGCCGACCGACAGGCGCAGTTCCTCGTTCGTCACAGTCGGCAGCGTAGGCGAGCCGCGCCGGCGGACCGGTCGTGGCATCCGGGGTGCGGAGGCCGCCACCGCAGGCCCGGATACGACGATGCGCCCCGGCCGGTGGGCCGGGGCGCATCGCTTCGAGATGGTGGAGGTGCCGGGAATCGAACCCGGGTCCTTCGCCGGTTTGTCAGGGCTTCTCCGAGCGCAGCTCGCTGTGCCTCTACTCGGCCCCACCGCTCACGCGAGCAAGTTGGTGTGACGGGCCCAGTCGCTGATTAATCTCGCCGCACGGACCCCGCGACCGGGTCCGATTGGCCAGCCTCCTAGCTGATGCCGGCTACTGGGACGAAGGCGTTCCCAGGCCGACAGACTTAGCTACTCGCCTCAGGCGGCGAGAGCGAAGTCAGCGCGATTGTTCTTGGCGCTTATAAGTTTCCGACGACCGATTCTCGAGACGACGTCGGCTTCCTCGGCTCGCTTCCCCTGTCGCTGCGTACGAAGTCGAAACCAGTCACCCCCTCGACGGGCCACCGATGTTGGCGGCACTGACAAGCCTAACGCCTGCCGCAACGGGTTTCATCCCGAGCCCCGGGCCAACTCGCCGACCCGGACAAACGGGACGAATTAGTCGTCCATTCCCTTGCCCCGTCGGCCGCTGACCCGGGCGATCTCCCGGTCCGCGTCCCGCTTGGCGAGGTCCTGGCGCTTGTCGTACGACTTCTTGCCCTTGGCCAGGGCGATCTCCACCTTGGCCCAGCCGTCGGAGAAGTAGACCTGCAACGGGACCATGGTCAGGCCCCCCTCGCGGGTCTTGCCGATCAGCCGGTCGATCTCCCCACGGTTGAGCAGCAGCTTGCGGGTACGCCGGGGCTCGTGGTTGGTCCAGGTGCCCTGCGTGTACTCCGGGATGTGCATCGCGTGCAGGTACAACTCGCCGTTGCGCTCCTGCGCGAACGCGTCCACCAGCGACGCCCGCCCGGCCCGCAGCGACTTGACCTCGGTGCCGGTCAGCGCCATACCCGCCTCGTACGTGTCGAGGATCGAGTAGTCGTGGCGCGCCTTCTTGTTGGAGGCGACCACCTTGCGCCCCTTTTCCCGTGGCATCGGCGCCACCCCCTCTCCTGCGCGTCCGCCACCCGGGGTCACCCCGGCCGGACAACCGATCATGCTACCTGAATGACAAGGACCCTCCCGCGCCGTTTATTTCCGGCAGCGGGAGGGTCCCCGGGAGACGACGGGACGACCCGTACGGTGCCTAGACCCGCAGGTAGAAGCGGAGGGTGGTCCAGGCGGTGGCGGCGCTGATCAGGCCACCGACGCCGGCCATCAGCGGGAAGATGAACATGATGTCGCCCCAGCTGATCGGCGAGAGCAGGCCCTCCAACGCCTTGAGCGACCCGTCGAAGAGCAGATACTTCGCGGCGATCAGGGCCACCAGGCCGAG
This sequence comes from Micromonospora acroterricola, assembly GCF_003172955.1. GTDB lineage: Bacteria > Actinomycetota > Actinomycetes > Mycobacteriales > Micromonosporaceae > Micromonospora > Micromonospora acroterricola. The sequence continues at coordinate 22,220 of NZ_QGKR01000124.1, forward strand.
CAGCGAGCCGATCAGGCCGGCCACCACCGCCTCCAGCACGAACGGCGCCTGGATGAACCAGTTCGACGCGCCGACCAGCTTCATGACCGCCACCTCACGCCGCTTGCTGTACGCGGCCACCTGAATGGTGTTGGCGACCAGCAGCAGGGCGGCGACGGCCATCACGATGGCGGCGGCCAGGGCGATGTTCTGGATCGCGGTGAGGATGTTGAAGATCTTGTCCAGTAGTCGGCTCTGGTCGACGATCTCGTCGACGCCCTCGGTGTCCTTGTACTGGTCGTAGATGTTCTTGTACTGCTCCGGGTTGTTCAGCTTGATCCGGAAGGACGGCGGAAGGCTGTCCTCCTTGACGGCGCTGATCAGATCCGGCGCGTCCTGGAACATCTCCTGGAACCGCTTGTACGCCTCGGCCTTGTCGACGTAGATGACCTCGCTGACCAGCGGGTCGGCCTTGAGCTTCGCGTCCATCTGGTCGCGCTGCTCGTCGGTGACGTCAGTCTGGAGGAAGATCGAGACTTGGATGTTCTTGTAGTAGAGGTCCTTCATGTCGTCGACCTGGCGGTACATGAGACCGCTGGCGCCGAGCATGGTCAACGAGACCGCCATCGTGATGATCATCGCGATGGTCATGGTCACGTTGCGCCACAGTCCGACCAGTACCTCGGACAGGACGTATTTCACGCGCATCGGGGGTTCCTCCGGGTCTCCGGCATGAGGTGTTCGTCGTCAGGCTGCGCAGGGGCGGAGCGCCCGCTCACCCGTAGACGCCGCGGGCCTGGTCACGGACGATGCGACCGCTCTCGATCTCTACGACGCGGCGGCGCATCTGGTTCACGATGTTGGAGTCGTGGGTGACCATCACGACGGTCGTGCCGGTGCGGTTGATCCGGTCCAGCAGACGCATGATCTCGATCGAGGTGTCCGGGTCCAGGTTTCCCGTGGGCTCGTCCGCCAGCAGGATCAGCGGACGGTTCACGAACGCCCGGGCGACGGCGACCCGCTGCTGCTCACCACCGGAGAGCTCATGCGGGTAGCGGTGCTCCTTGCCACCGAGCCCGACCAGCTCCAGCACCTCCGGCACGACCCGGCGGGCAACCGCCTTGGTCTTGCCGATCACCTCGAGGGCGAACGCCACGTTCTCGTACGCGGTGCGGTTCGGCAGCAGCCGGAAGTCCTGGAAGACGCAACCGATCGAGCGCCGGAAGTGGGGTCGCTTCCAGGAGCGCATCGAGGTGACGTCCTTGCCGTTGACGACGACGCGCCCCTTGTTGGGAGCGACCTCGTGCAGCAGCATCTTGATGATCGTGGACTTGCCGGAGCCGGATGGACCGATGAAGAAGACGAACTCGCCCTTCTCGATCGAGACGGACACGTTGTCGAGCGAAGGCCGGGACGCCTTCGGGTACGTCTTCGTCACTTGCTCAAGCTGAATCACGGGTGGTGAGTCTACGCGGTGTGACGACAGAGCCAAGCCCCACGCCCCGCACAGACGGTGCGCGTCCTCGAATTAGGGCTCTACCAGGAGATCGACGACGCGCTCCGCCCGCGTGTGATCACGCACCGTCGCCGGCCAGTTGCCGCTGCTTGCGCCAGCGGATACCCGCCTCGATGAAGCCGTCCAACTCGCCGTCGAAGACGGCGCTCGGATTGCCGGTCTCCTGCTCGGTTCGGAGATCCTTCACCATCTGATAGGGGTGCAGGACGTAGGACCGCATCTGGTCGCCCCACGAGCCGGCGGCGTTCTCCTTCAGCCCCTCCAGCTTGGCCTGCTCCTCCTGGCGCTTGCGCTCCAGCAGCCGGGCCTGGAGCACCCGCAGCGCGGAGGCCTTGTTCTGCAGCTGGGACTTCTCGTTCTGGCAGGTCACCACGATGCCGGTCGGGATGTGGGTGAGCCGGACCGCCGAGTCGGTGGTGTTGACGCTCTGCCCACCGGGGCCGGAGGAGCGGTAGACGTCCACCCGCATCTCGTTCTCCGGGATGTCGATGTGGTCGGTCTGCTCGGTGACCGGCAGGACCTCCACGCCCGCGAAGCTGGTCTGCCGGCGGCCCTGGTTGTCGAACGGGCTGATCCGCACCAGCCGGTGGGTGCCCGACTCGACGCTGAGCGTGCCGTACGCGTAGGGCACCTTCACCGCGAAGGTGGCCGACTTCAGGCCCGCCTCCTCGGCGTACGAGGTCTCGTAGACCTCGGTCGGGTAGCCGTGCCGCTCCGCCCAGCGCAGGTACATCCGAAGCAGCATCTCGGCGAAGTCCGCCGCGTCCACGCCGCCCGCGCCGGCGCGGATGGCGACCAGCGCCTCCCGGGAGTCGTACTCGCCGGAGAGCAGGGTGCGGACCTCCATCTCCTGGATGGCCTTGGTCAGCCCGGTGATCTCCGCCTCGACCTCGGTCAGCACACCCGGGTCGGACTCGGCCTCGGCCAGCTCCAGGAGCACCTTGGCGTCGTCGAGCTGGGACCGCAGGCTGCCCAGCTTGCTGATCTCGCCGTTGACGTACGACAGCTGCGAGGTCACCTGCTGGGCCTTGGCCTGGTCGTCCCACAGGTCGGGGGCCGAGGCCTCCTGCTCCAGCCGGGCCTTGTCCTCGTGCAGACGGTCAAGGTTGAGGACGGCCTCGATGTTTCGCAGGGTCGCGTCGAGTTCCTTGAGCTGTTCGGCGTAATCGGCAGCGGTCACGACAGACAAGCGTACTGTGCCGCGGGCGGAGCAGCTCGTTCCCTATGCGCGAATCCGCCGGAGGTCACCCGACGGGGGCGGACTTCAGCCACGACAGGGCCGCGCGGTGGTAGGCGACGGCGAACTCCAAAGCACTGGCGTCATACGTCTCGCCGTCCCGTTTGGCGTTCTTCACCTGTTCCCGCACCTGCGCCAGGGCCTGGGTGTGGTATTCGTTGGCGGAGGCGTACAGGCTCTTGAGCTGGCTGGCGGAGTGCAACTCGCCGAAGGCCATCCGGAGGGCTATCGGGTTGCGGATGGTGTCCCGCCCCGGGTTCTCGGTCAGCCACCGGGAAAATGTCCGTTTCCCACTCGCGGTGAGCGAGTACGGCTGGCTCATCCGCGGTCCCGGCTTGCCGAGCCGCACGAAACCCCGCTCGGCCAGCACCGGCAGCTCCCGGTAGACCTGGCTACGGGTCATCGACCAGTACGGCGCCAGCCGGCGCTCAGCGGCGGCCATCAGTTGGCCGCCTGTCATGGGACCCTCATGGAGCAGCCCGAGCAGGGCCGCCGCCGTGGGGTTGACTCCGGAATCCGCCATGCCCACTACGCTGCCACTTTGCGCTCGCGGCGTCCAGGATTTGGCGGTTTGCCACCCGACAGGACTTCCTATGTGCACTGTCGGCGGCAGACTGTCCGTTGAGGACTATCGATGGGTTGGGCTGACGGGTCGAGCCGGCCCGGTCAGAGCCGGCTCCGCAGCTCCCACAACTCCGGATAGAAGCGCGTCTCCACCCGGGAGCGCAGATAGGCACCGCCGGCCGAGCCGCCGGTGCCTGGCTTGGTGCCGATCTGCCGCTCGGCCATCAGCACGTGCCGGGCCCGCCAGAGCGAGAACGCCTGATCGTGGGCGACCAGGGCCTCCGCGAGGTCCCAGAGCGGCCCGAACCGCTCCCGGTCCGCGGCGATCCTGGTGTACGCCCCGAAGCGCGCCTCGGCGTCGTCCACCGGGAACCCGGCCCCGGCGAGCACGGCCAGGAAACCGTCCCAGAGGCTCGGCTCGGCCAGCCGGCGTTCCAGCCGCTCCCGTTCGGCCGACGGCAACCGGCGGAACCGGTGCAGGAAGTCCGGGTCCTTGAGCCCGGAGAGGAACTCGATCTCCCGGAACTGCACCGACTGGAACCCGCTGGCCGGGGCGAGCTTGGTGCGGAACGCCAGGAAATCCTGCGGCGTCATCGTGTCGATCACGTCGACCTGACCGATCAGCACCCGTTCCACCACGTGGCAGCGTTCCAGCCGTACCCGGGGCAGGTAGGTCTCGCCGGCCAGCATCCGCTCCCGGGCGTCGGTCAGCTCGGTGAGCAGCAGCTTGAACCACAGCTCGTACACCTGGTGGATGGTGATGAAGAGCAGCTCGTCGTGGGAGGCCGGGTCGGACTCCGGCACCTGCGCGGCGAGCAGGTCGGCCAGCCGCAGGTAGTCGCTGTAGGTCAGCAGACCGCCCTGCTCCCCGAAGCGGGGGTCGGGCGCGGGGGTGGGGTGTGTCACCCCGGCCAGGCTACCGCCGGCGGCGCCACGCGCGCCGCCGGCGGTGACCGCCTCCTAGCCCATGTGGGGGTACGTGTGGTCGGTCGGCGGCACGAAGGTCTCCTTGATCGTGCGCGGCGACAGCCAGCGGACCAGGTTGAGCCAGGAACCCGCCTTGTCGTTGGTGCCGCTGGCCCGCGCGCCACCGAAGGGCTGCTGGCCGACCACGGCGCCGGTGGGCTTGTCGTTGATGTAGAAGTTGCCGGCCGCGTACCGCATCCGCTCGCCAACCGCGTCGATCACCCGGCGGTCGGTGGCGAACACCGACCCGGTGAGCGCGTACGGGGCGATCGACTCGGCCTGCGCGACCACCTCGTCGAAGCGGGCGTCGTCGAACACGTGCACGCCCAGGATCGGCCCGAAGTACTCGGTGGTGAACGTCTCGTGCGCGGCGTCGGCGCACTCGAAGAGCGTCGGTCGCACGAAGTAGCCGACCGAGTCGTCCGCGGTGCCGCCGGCCAGCACGCGACAGGTGTCGTCACCGGCGATCAGCTCCAGCGCCGCGGTGTGCCGGGAGAACGCCTTGTCGTCGATCACCGCGCCGCCGAAGTTGCTGAAGTCGGCGACGTCGCCGTAGGTCAGCGAGTCGGTGGTGGCGGCCAGCCGGTCGCGCAGCCCACCCTCCCAGAGGGAGCGCGGCACGTACGCCCGCGAGGCCGCCGAGCACTTCTGGCCCTGGTACTCGTAGGCGCCGCGGATCAGCGCGGTGTGCAGGGCGTCCACGTCGGCGCTGGTGTGCGCGACGACGAAGTCCTTGCCGCCGGTCTCGCCGACGAGGCGGGGGTACCCCCGGTATCGGGCGATGTTGTCGCCGACGGTGCGCCACAGCTGCTGGAACACCTTGGTCGAGCCGGTGAAGTGGATGCCGGCCAGGTCCGGGTCTGCGAGCACGACGTCGGAGACCTCCTCGCCCCGGCCGGTGACCATGTTGATCACGCCGGGCGGCAGACCGGCGGCCTCGAACAGCCGCATGGTGAAGTGCGCGGCGAACTGCTGGGTCGGGCCCGGCTTCCAGATCACCGTGTTGCCGAGCAGGGCCGGCGCGGACGGCAGGTTGCCGGCGATGGCGGTGAAGTTGAACGGGGTGACCGCGTAGACGAAGCCCTCCAGCGGGCGGTGGTCGAAGCGGTTCCAGACCCCGGGCGAGGACGCGGGCTGCTCCTCGAGCAGGCGGCGGGCGAAGTGCACGTTGAACCGCAGGAAGTCGATGAACTCGCAGGCAGCGTCGATCTCGGCCTGGATCGCGGTCTTCGACTGGCCGAGCATGGTGGCGGCGTTGAGGGTGTCCCGCCAGGGGCCGGCGAGCAGCTCGGCGGCGCGCAGGAAGATCGCCGCGCGCTCCTCGAACGGCAGCGCCCGCCACATCGGGGCGGCGTCCTTGGCCGCCTTGATCGCGGCGCGGGCGTCGTCGTGGGTGGCGTGCGCGGTCACGCCGAGCACGTGCGCGTGCTTGTGCGGCTGCACCACGTTGATCGGGTCGCCGGCGGCCATCCGCTGCTCACCGCCGATGGTCATCGGCAGGTCGATGCGCTCGGCGGCGAGCTCGGTCAGCCGCCGCTGGAGCCGCTCCCGGTCGGTGCTGCCCGGCTCGTAGTTGCGAACCGGCTCGTTGCGCGGCTCGGGTACGGAGAACACGGCATCCATCAACGCTCCTGGCGATCTCGACTGCGGTGGCGAAACCGGACCCGCGGGCACCGACCGGACGGCCGGCCACCGGACGCCGCGCGGGATGGCCGAGCAGCGGCGGGACCTCCCACGATTCTTCCATGTCGGGGTGCCCGGCTCACCTCCACCACCTCCCACCGCCGAAGGACCGGCCCACCCCTTCCCTCCTTACCGATCAGGTTCGGGCGGGCGACGGGGCAGCCGTCCGGCGGGAGCCGCGCCCGTCGCGGCCGTCCCGTGGCGGTGGAAGGTCCAGCCGGCCCGCGTACCCTGAATGGTCGGTGACCTGCCGCCTCGAAGGGGAGACGATGACCAAGCAGCCCGGCCGCGTCCCGGCCTCGGAGTCGGACGAGCCGGCGGTCGACGAGGCCGTCCCCAGCACCCGACCCGCGCCCGCGCCGGGTGCGGCGGTGCTCGCGCTGCTGGCGCTCAGCTGGCTGGCCGCCATGCTCTGGTCGACCCGGGAGGCGATCACCTCGGCAGCGGCCGGGGTCACCGCGATCAGCCTCTCCGCGTTCGCCCTGCCCGGTGTCATCTCGGCCGCGCTGGTTGCCGGAGCGGGCGTCGCCCTGGCCGGCGGCAACCTGCTGTCCCGCCGGTACGGCGACGGCGTCACCCTACGATTCGTCGGGGCGATCGGGGCCGGGATGGTGGTCGGGCTGGCCGCCGCGCTCGCGATCAACCTCACGTACTTCGACACCTCGACCACCAACGTGATCGCCGGCACCACCGCGGCCGCGGCGATCATCGGGGCCGCGCTCGCCGGCGCGCGCACGGCGCCCGCGGTCGGCGCGGTGGTCACCGCCGCGCTGGGCACGCTGCTCTTCGTGGTCGCGTTCAGCCGCGCCCGGGACCCGCTGTTCGATCTCTTCGGTTCCGGTGACAGCCAGCAGTCGCTGATCGATGCGGCGAAGTGGGTGTCGCGCACCGAGTCGCTCGTCGCCGGCCTGCTGGCCGGTCTGCTCGCCTTCGGCTACCTGACCTGGGCACGGCGGCGGGCCGTCCGGCGCGATCCCGGCACGCCGGCCCTGCGTTGGCCGGCCTACCTGCTCGCCGGCGCCGGGCCCGGGCTGCTCCTGCTGCTCGCCGAGGTGATCATCCGGATCGGTGGCCGGTCCCTGCTGGACCTCGCCGGGGCCCTGAGCGAGGCGGACGCGGTGGCGCAGACCTCGCTGGGCACCTCGCGGGTGGACAACGGCATCTGGGTGCTCTTCGTGGGGGCGCTGACCGCGCTCGTCGCGTTCGGCCGCACGCTCGGCCCGGCCCCCGCGGACGACGACGAACCCGCCACGGCGGCCTCCGACCGTGACGAGCCGGAGCCGGCAGACCCGGAGCCCGTCGACGTGGATCCGGCAGGGGCGGACACGGTCCGCTGACGGCGGGCTGGCCCCCCGGCTCAGCCGTTGGCGCCCAGCAGCACGTCCAGCTCCGTCACGTCGTACCACTCCAGTTCGTGGTCCTCGGCGCTGTCGACGGTGAACTGGGCGTCCGGGTCGCCGGCGGCGGCCTCGGCCACCACGTCGGCCGCCGCGGCGACCTCCTCGACGGCGTCCGTCCCGTCCACGTGGATCGCCGCAACGGCGCCCACCGGCACGGTGTCGGCCAACGTCACCGTGCTGGAACCCAGCTCACCGTCACCCCGACCCAGCGCGGCCCGCGGCAGGTCGACCGAGACGACGACCCGGCGGCGGGGCGCGGCCGGGTCGGCCCGGAGCAGGTGCAGCGCGTCCTGGGCGGCCCGGGTGAACGCGACGTACTCCAACTCCTCCTCGTCGCCCTCGGCGTACCACTCGCGCAACGCCGGGGTCACCGCGTGCGCCCGGTCGGCGGTCAGCCCCTGCTCACGCAGCCGGGTCAGCATCGGTACGGTCGCCGGCACGTACACCCGGACAAGCTCGTCGGTCACCGGTCGTCTCCCCGCTCGGTCCTCCGCCGGCGGCCGCCGGCACGGGCGCAGATCATGCCGCACGCCGTGACCGTCATACACCCCGCCTCCGGCTGGTGGAAGTTCCCCGGCGGTGTGTCCACCGCGCGGGGGGCGTCGCCGGGCCGTCCGGGTGCTGGGCGACCTAAGCTGTCGATGGCAAACTGAGCCAAACGCCACCAACCCCGGGAGTTCCTGTGGAGCCGAGGTTCCTGCTGCTCTCCGACGTCGCCGCCGAGCTGAACGTGTCGGACTCGCAGGTCTACCACATGGTGCGCAGCGGCGAACTGCCGGCGATCAAGGTCGGTGGACGCGGCCAGTGGCGGGTCGAGCGCGCCCGGCTGGAGGAGTACATCGCGAGCAAGTACGCCGAGACCGCCGACTGGGTACGGGACAACCCGCTCGTCGACCGCGACCCGGAGTAGGGCCTCCTGCCTGCGTGCCATTGACCGCGGCCGTTCTGTCACCGAGAATCAAAGGTGTCGGAGGCAAACGAAGGCAAACGCAAGATCAAGGAGGCGGCGATGAGCGAGCCGCGACCCGGTCCGTCCCGACCACCCGTGCGGCTGCGCCCCGTCCCGCCCATCGACCCGCCGTACGCGGACGAGGCCGACGGGGCGTACTGGCCGGCGCCGACCCACGGCCAACTCGCCCTCGACCTGTTCTCCTCCACCCGGCCCGATCCGATCCGGCCGCCGGCCCGCCGCGCCGCCCTGCGCCGGGTG
>NZ_QGKR01000122.1 GCF_003172955.1 Micromonospora acroterricola
CCCCGCACCAGCCTCCGCCGGCGCCGACCGCGCCCCCGTACCCATCCAGGTGAGGATCGCCCGTGACGCTCGACCCCGCGACCGCCGAGCGACGGGCCCTGATCACCGGCGCCACCGCCGGCATCGGCGCCGCCTTCAGCCGACGGCTGGCGGCCGACGGCTGGCACCTGGTGCTGGTCGCCCGGGACGCGGGCCGGTTGACCGAGCTGGCCGCCGAGCTGGGTTCCCGCTCCGGCCGCGAGGTGGAGACGATGTCGGCGGACCTGTCCACCGACGACGGCTGCGCGACGGTGGAGCAGCGGCTCGCCGGCGGCAGCCCGGTGCACCTGCTCATCAACAACGCCGGGATCAGCCTGAACAAACCGTTCCTGCGTTCCTCGGCGGAGGACGAGGCTCGTCTGCTGCGGCTCAACGTGCACGCGGTCATGCGGCTGACCCTCGCGGCGTTGCGGCCGATGACCGAACGGCGCGATGGGGCAGTGATAAATGTCTCTTCAGTCGCGGGGTTCGGCGCGGTGATGCCCGGGTCGACCTACTCGGCCAGCAAGGCGTGGGTCACCAATTTCAGCGAGTCCGTCGGCCAGTCGGCGCGTCCGTTCGGCGTCCGGGTGATGGCCCTGTGCCCCGGCTACACCCGCACCGAGTTCCATCAGCGGGCCGGCATCAACATGTCGAAGACGCCCGAGTGGATGTGGCTGCGGGCCGAGGATGTGGTCGACGAAGCCTTGCGTGACCTGGGGAAAGGCAAGTTGGTCAGCATTCCGGCGTGGAAGTACAAGGTGGCCGTCGCCGGTCTGCGGCACGCGCCGCGTCGGCTGCTCCAGGCGGTCGCCCGGGACACCCGCGGCCGGATCGGTCGCGACGAGCGCTGAGCCTCCACGGGCCGTCCGGTCCGAAAGGGTGATCGCCGCGAGGTTGGCGCGCCGCCACCGAGTCGGTCGCTGAGCGTAGTTGAACATCGCCAACCATCTGTGCCCCGCCGGGCTGATCAGGGTGGACCCCGCACACGGCGTTCAGACTTGCGCAGTAACCTCTATCGCCATGGGGGACCACGACGACCTGCGTAAATTCATTGCCGACCTGGCTGTGGTCCACGGACGGGTCGTGCTCTCCTCGGGGCGCGAGGCAGACTGGTACGTCGATCTGCGTCGCGTCACGCTCCATCACCAGGCTGCTCCGTTGGTCGGTCGGGTGTTGCTCGACCTCACCCACGACTGGGAGTACGACGCCGTCGGCGGGCTCACCCTGGGCGCGGATCCTGTCGCGCTCTCGATGCTGCACGCTGCCGCCCCGACCGGCCGGGCACTGGACGCCTTTGTGGTGCGCAAGGCGGGCAAGGCCCACGGTCTACAGCGGCGGATCGAGGGACCGGAGGTGGCCGGCCGCCGGGTGTTGGCGGTGGAAGACACGTCCACGACGGGCGGAAGTGTGTTGACGGCGGTCGAGGCGCTTCGTGAGGCCGGAGCCGAAGTCGTGGGCGTGGCGGTTATTGTTGATCGAGGCGCCGGCGACGCGGTGCGAGCCGCCGGACTGCCGTACCGGGCGGCCTATACGTTGGCTGACCTCGGCCTTGTGGCGTAAAAGTTTGCCGATTCGGATCTGCTGATATGCAGGCGGATCGATGCTGCTGGTGGAAGGATGGAATACGTGGGAACTGCGTTGGCCGAAATGACTATGCCTCAGATCTCGCCGCTTGCCGGCGAGCCGATCGAACGTGCCGATGCCGAGCGTCTCGCGGGGGTCCTCAAGGCCCTCGCCGATCCCGCTCGGTTGCGGCTGCTCAGCCTGATCCAGTCGGCCCCCGAGGGCGAGGCGTGCGTCTGTGACCTGACCGCGCCGCTCGGCCTCTCTCAGCCGACGGTCAGTCACCACCTGCGTATCCTCACCGAGGCCGGCTTGCTGGAGCGGGAGAAGCGCGGTGTCTGGGCGTACTACCGGCTGGTCCCGAGTGCGATCGCGACGATCGCCGACCTGCTGACCCCGCCGCGTAAGCGGGCCACCAAGAAGGCCCGCTGAATCAGACGCTGCACGCCGTTTCCGTGTAGGAGCGGTGTCCGGTGGCGAACCAGGGGTGGCGCCACCGGTAGATGACACCTGCTCGACCCCGGCTGCACCGCCGGAGGCCGGGTTCGACATGCCGACGGCCGACCCCCTCACCGGGGGCCGGCCGTCGTCGTACCCGGGCTTCAGCGCTCCTGGCCGTGCTCCGGACGCTGGCGGCCGTGCGGGTGCTCGTCGTGGTCGAACGCCTCACGGACCGCATCGACCGCGCCGGCGGCGCTGGCCGCCGCGACCACCGCAACCGCCTCGCCACGCTTGCGGGCCCGCCGGTCGCGGAGGAACTCGAAGAAGATCGGCAGCACCGAGACCACGATGATCAGGGCCACGACCGGCAGGATGTAGTGGTCGATCTTGTCCCCGATGGCCTGGTAGATCTGCTCGGCCAGCAGGTAGCCGATCAGCAGGATGCCGTCGACCCAGAGCACCGCGCCGACGATGTTCCACAGCAGGAACTTCCGCGCCGGCATGCCGAGCGCGCCGGCGACCGGGTTGAGGAACGTCCGGACGATCGGGATGAAGCGCGCCAGCACCACGGCCTTCGCCGGGCCGAACTTCTGGAAGTAGTACTCCGCCTTCTCCACGTACTCCTTCTTGAAGAGCCGGGAGTTGGGCCGCTCGAACATTCGCCGGCCGTACCGCGCGCCGAGCCAGTGCCCCAGTTGGGCGCCGACGACCGCGCAGATCGGCCCGCCGATCAGCAGACCGGCCAGGGAGAGCCGCGTGCCGTCGCCGAAGATGGCGTCCGCGACCGGCGAGGCGGCCACCCCGGCCAGGAACAGCAGCGAGTCGCCGGGGAAGAAGAAGCCCACCAGCAGGCCGGTCTCGGCGAAGAGGATCACCCAGACGCCGATCAGCCCGAAGGTCTGCAACAGTTCCTTGGGATCGAGCGGGTTCAGGGCGACGCTCTCCGCGAGCGCGCGGGTCTTCTCAGCTGTGTCCACGGCCACAAAGGGTACCGAAGGCCGGGTCCCGCCCCGCGCCGGACCGGGCCCCACCACCCGCTGGCGTACGCCCCGCAACGAGGACGCCGTAACGACGGTGCCCCGCCGACCGGAATGGTCGGCGGGGCACCGGTGGTGCGGAACAGGTCAGGCGACGAAGCGGGTCCGGCGGCGCTTGGCCACCAGGTAGCCCCCGACGCCAGCGGCGAGCAGCAGCGCGCCGATGCCGGCGATCAGGCCGGTCGACTGACCGGTGATCGGCAGCGCGCCACCGTCGTCGTCACCGCCGCCCTGGCCACCGGCCGCGTTCACCAGGAGCTTCGCGATGTCGTTGGCCGGGTTCAGGTCGTCGCTGAAGCCCTCGCACTCGCACTTGGCGTTGATGGTGACGGTGCCGGTCGCGTTCGCGATCACCTTGTCGATCCGAAGACCGAACTCGACGGTCTGCTCCTCGTCGACGCCGATGAAGATGTCCGGGTAGCACCGGTAGAGCTTCTTGCCCGGCTTGCCGGCCTGGTCCCAGTCCGCCTGGTCGCCGTTGAGCGGAGCGCAGACCTCGGGCACCTTGACGGCGGTCGTGCCCTCCGGAACGGCAACGTCGATCTTCGTGACCGGCGAGCCCAGGCGACCGAAGTCCAGCGCGGCCGGTCCGTCGTTGCGGACGCCGGCGGTGGCCGTGACCACGTCGCCTGCCTTGCCGGCCACCTTGTCGGCGACCGCCACCAGGTCCACGCCGTTCTTGCCAGTGACCTTCACGGTCATACCCGACCAGTTGTTCATCGGGTCGGTGTCGGCCTGGAAGGAACGAGCCGATGCCTTGGACGGAACCGCCGGAAGGGTCAGCACCGGCCCGTCGCCGGGCTTCCCGGCCGAGACGCCGAGCTCCTTGAGGTAGGCGCTGAAGTCCTCGAACTCGGCGATGGTCATCCAGTTGTAGTAGCCGTACTCACTGCCCGGAGCGTAGGTGTCCTTGCCGAGGACGTAGGACAGCGAGGCCGAGCGGGCCTCCCCGGCGACGGTCTCCTCGGAGAAGCTGCAGGTCCGCAGGTGACCTTCCTCGTAGGTGCAGTTGCTGTACTGCTTGTCGGTGCGGATCGCATAGTCCAGGTCGAAGACGGCGACCGCGCCCTTCGCGTCGGTCTCGCCGACGTTGCTGAGCGTGAGCGGCGCGCTGAACGTGCCGCCGGGTGCGGCGGACACCATGGTCTCCTCGCCCGGGGCGGCCAGGTCGACGCCCTCGCCGATCCGCACCTTGGCGGTGTGGGTGGCCGGAGCGATGCCCTCGGCGCTGACCGTGACGGTGAGGCTGCCGGCGTCACCGTCCGCAGCCTTGGCGGTCGGCGTCATCGCCACGCTGTAGTAGCCGCCGATGCCCCACTCGTCGAGGCCGACCTCGAAGGGGTCGGTGCAGACCAGCACACCGGGCTCCGGCGACTCGCACTCGGAGGCGCCGGTATCGGGCTTGACCTCGAGGGTTCCGTCCAGATCACGGTAGTCGTACCGGATCTTGAGTCCCTCGATGACCACCGGCTCCGAGGCGTACAGGATCGGGGAGTCGATCTTGCCCTCGGAGCCGGCGGCAAGGGTGGTGTCGGAGAAGTAGACGCCCAGCTCGATGGGCGCTTCTTCGGCGGCGGCGGCCGGACTGGCGGAGGCGGCGACGAACGCGCCTGCTACGCCCAGTCCGGCGAGCCAGCGCCGGGTGGAGTGGGTGAGCATGAAGGGGTTCCTCCAGAGGGGGATTCAGGTGGAGCCTGCGGATCTTAAGGAATCACTAAGGTTGACCGCCGCCCCGACCGCCGTCCGCGTACCAAGACCAGCCGAAAGGTTGATCAGCGTCACCGCAACGTTCGGTCCGTCCGCTCCCGTCATCTGAGGCAGGAGCCCCGGGAGGTGCAGTGACGTACGAGGAGTTCGCGGACACGCGGCTGGCCCCGCTGCTGCGGTACGCGGTGATGCTCACCGGCGATCCGCACCAGGCACAGGACCTGGTGCAGGAGACGATGGTCCGGGTCCAGCTCAACTGGCGACGGGTCGCCCGAGCGGACTCACCCGAGCGGTACGTGCGCCGGATGCTCACCAACCAGTACGTCGACTGGCGGCGCGGGTCCTGGATGCGCCGGGTGCTGCTCCGCGGCGAACCCGACGAGGCGGTGCCGGCGCCCGCCGACCACGCCCAGTCCGCCGTGGACCGGGACCAGATCTGGTCCTGGCTGTCCCGGCTGCCGCGCCGGCAGCGGGCGACCCTGGTGCTGCGCTACTACGAGGACCTACCCGACGCCGAGATCGCCGACATCCTCGGCTGCGCCGTCGGGACCGTGCGTTCGTCCATCTCCCGGGCCCTGGCCACGCTCCGGGCCGAGTACGTGGAGGCCTGCTCATGATCGAGGACGACCTGCGTGCCGCGTTCGCCCGGCACGAGCCGCTGACCCCGCCGACCGGCCCGCTGCGGGCCGCGATCGACCGGCTGGCGACCGGCCGGAGGCGGCGTCGCCAACGCTGGCGGGCCGGTGGCGCCGCGTTGGCCCTGCTCGGCGTGCTGGGGATCGGGGTGCCGCTGCTCACCCCGGAGCATTCCGGACCGCGGACCGCCGAGCTGCTGGCGGAGCCGGGTCCGACCACGCCCCCGGGCGCGGTGAACGTCCTGCTGCTCGGTGTCGACGGCGACCCGCCGGAGGCGGCACGGGCGGATTCCGTGCTTCTCGTGCACGTCCCGGCCGACCGCAGCCGCGCGTACCTGGTCTCGCTGCCGCGCGACCTGGGGGTGCCCATTCCCGGGTACGGGGACGACAAGCTGAACGCCTCGTTCGCGTTCGGCGCCGGGTTCCGGCGGCCGGACCCGGCCCGCGGCTACGAGCTGACCCGTCGGACGGTCGCGGAGCTGACCGGGGTGCGGATCGACGCCGGCGCGGTGCTGACGTACGCGGCGGTGCGCACGCTGACCGACGAGGTGGGCGGGGTGCCGGTCTGCCTGCCCCGGCAGGTGCGCTCCATCCACACCGGCCGGCTCTTCCCGGCCGGCTGCCAGCGGCTCGGCGGCGCCGCGTCGGTCGACCTGCTCCGCCAGCGGGAAGGGCTGCCCCGCGGCAGCCACGACCGGGACCAGACAGCCCGGATCTTCGCCGCCGGCCTGGTTCAGCGGGTGACCGAGGGGGACGTGCTGACCAATCCGGTACGGCTCTCCGCGCTGCTCGCGGCCCTGGGCCCGAAGCTCACCGTGGCGCCCGACAGGCCGGCCGTGCTGGACCTGCTGCGGCTGATTCCGACGCTGGCCTCGGCCGATCCGGTGGGACTCGGCCTGCCAACCATCGAGCCGACCGGTCGGGACCGGTACCTGCGGACCGATCCACGGCTCACCCCGGAGTTCCTGACCGCCCTCCGCGAGGACCGGCTGGGCGAATGGGTGACCCGGCACCCGGAGCGGGTCGACGGTGCCCGCTGACGGTCAGCGGTAGTCGTCCTCATCCCCGGTGACCACCCGGGCCTGCTCCATCGCGTCCCAGTCGCCGACCTCCATGCCGCGGTGCGGCTCACCGTCGGCGTCGTCGGGGCCGACCACCGTGGCCTGCTCGACCGCGTCGGCCGGCTCCGCCTCGGGGTCGCGTTCGTCCGGAGCGAGGTGGTCGCCGGGGGTGAAGTCCTCATCGGGCTGACCCATCGTCCCTCCCGGGGCTCGGTGCACGGTTCCCACCCACCGTACGGGCTGTGCCGGTGTCGCGCGCGGAAGCCGAGTCGGCCGATTCACCCCTGGCCGGCGCGACCCGGTGCCAGGATGGGGCCGTGGGCTTCCTGATCCGGCTGGCGATCACCGCGGTGGCGCTGTGGATAACCACGCTCATCGTGCCCGGGGTCGACGTGCACGGCCGCTCGGGTGGCAACACCGTCCTCACGCTGATCGTGGTCGCGCTGATCTTCGGCGTGGTCAACGCGGTGCTCAAGCCGCTGATCAAGGTGGTCGGCTGCGTGTTCTACCTGCTGACCCTGGGCCTGTTCGCGCTGGTGGTCAACGCGCTGCTGTTCCTGCTCACCGACCGGATCGCCCGCGGACTTGACCTGCCGTTCCAGGTGGACGGTTTCTGGGCGGCGTTCTGGGGAGCCATCGTCATGACCGTGGTCACCTGGCTGATCAGCGTGATCGTGCCGGACCGCCTGGACACCCGGTGACCGGAGCCCGGGCACGGCCCGACGGGTGGACCGGGGCCGGGTCGGTTGTTCCGGCGCACCTCACTTGCGGGATACTGCCGGGCGGAGGACAGCGCGGTCCGGCGCACCCGTGAACAACAGCGGCCAGCACGGCCGAGAGTGGTAAGTAAGGAGCGTTCGACATGCCCATCGCTTCCCCCGAGGCTTACGCGGAGATGCTGGACCGGGCCAAGGCTGGCCGGTACGCGTACCCCGCGATCAACGTGACCTCGTCCCAGACGCTGAACGCGGCGCTCAAGGGCTTCGCCGACGCGGAGAGCGACGGCATCATCCAGGTCTCCACCGGTGGCGCCGAGTACCTGTCCGGCCCCTCGATCAAGGACATGGTCACCGGCGCGGTGGCGTTCGCCGCGTACGCGCACGAGGTGGCCAAGAAGTATCCGGTGAACATCGCGCTGCACACCGACCACTGCCCGAAGGACAAGCTGGACGGCTTCGTCCGGCCGCTGATGGGCATCTCGCAGGAGCGGGTGAAGCGCGGCGAGCAGCCGCTGTACCAGTCGCACATGTGGGACGGCTCGGCCGTGCCGGTGGCGGAGAACCTCCAGATCGCCTCCCAGCTCCTCGACGAGGCCGCCAAGGGCAAGATCGTCCTTGAGATCGAGGTCGGCGTCGTCGGTGGCGAGGAGGACGGCGTCGAGAACGCCATCAACGACAAGCTCTACACGACCGTCGACGATGGTCTGGCCATGGTCGAGGCGCTCGGCCTCGGCGAGAAGGGCCGCTACATGGCGGCGTTGACCTTCGGCAACGTGCACGGCGTCTACAAGCCGGGCAACGTCAAGCTCCGGCCGGAGATCCTCAAGCAGATCCAGGACGCGGTCGGCGCGAAGTACGGCAAGGACAAGCCGCTGAGCCTGGTCTTCCACGGCGGCTCGGGCTCCCTGCTCAGCGAGATCCGCGAGGCGCTGGACTACGGCGTGGTCAAGATGAACATCGACACCGACACCCAGTACGCCTTCACCCGACCCGTCGCGGACCACATGCTCCGCAACTACGACGGCGTGCTGAAGATCGACGGCGAGGTCGGCAACAAGAAGCAGTACGACCCGCGTACCTGGGGCAAGGCCGCCGAGGCCGGCCTGGCCGCCCGGGTCGTCGAGGCCTGCGAGCACCTGCGGTCGACCGGCACCACGATGTCCAAGTAGCGACGTCGCAACGGCGGCCGGCTCCCCTCGGGGGCCGGCCGCCGTCGTTTCGTCAGGCCGGCGTCGTCAGCAGGTGGACGGCCTCGCGTACGTCGTCGGTCAGGTGGATCGTCGCCGACAGGTCGCCGAACGGGGAGGCGGCGAGCAGCGGACGCAACAGCGCCTCCACCGGCAGCTCCTGCGTCCAGTACGCGCGGTCCAGGAAGATGTACGCGCCGCTGGCGCCGTCCGTCCCGTAGTAGGTCTTGGTGGCCGCCTGGAACACCTCCTGCACGGTGCCCGCCCGCCCCGGGGCGAAAACGATGCCGCCCCGGGCCAGCCGCAGGATCGTGTCCTCCCGGATCGCGTTCGAGAAGTACTTGGCGATCCGCCCGGCGAACAGGTTCGCCGGCTCGTGCCCGTACAACCAGGTCGGGATGGCCAGCCCCCCGGCCCGCGCCCATCCCGCGTCGGTGCCCCGCTGCCGCGGCACGCCCGCGTACCGCTGACGGACCGTCAGCGCCACGGCGGTGTACCGGTGGTGGTCCGTGAAGTCGGGCGCGGTGGCCAGCAGGTCGATCGCCTCGGTCAACTCCGCCGCCGGCTGGTCCGCCAGGTAGGCGCCGAGGTTCGCCGCCTCCATCACCCCCGGACCACCGCCGGTCACCACCAGCCGGTCGGCCCGGGCCAGCTCCCACCCCAGCACGGCAGCCATCCGGTACGGCGCGCTGCCGCGCCGCACCGCGTGCCCGCCCATGATGCCCACCACCGACTGCGGCCCGTACCGGGCCAGCCAGGCCCGGGTGTCGTCGGACAGCGCGTTGTCCACGCCGTGGTCGTGCAGCCGCTGACCGAGCGCCTCCTTGACGTCCGGCAGTGCACCGCCGTGCGCCCGGTAGTGCTCGTACACCCGGGTGTCGTACATGCCGGTGAACCCGTCCTCGGCGAACCCGGCGGCCAGGTCCTCAGGGCTGTAGAGGTGCGTCGGTTGGGTCGGGTACGGCAGCCCGGAGAACGGCGGCACGACGTTCGCGCCGCGCCGGACCAGGTCGGCGCCGACGTCCCGACCGGCGAACCGGCAGCCGACGAAGAGGGTGCCGGTGACCTCGACGCCGGTCAGGTCGGGCACCGGGGCCAGGTCGAGGCGCAGCCCCTGCACGGTCAGCCCGGTCAGTCGGCCGGTGGCCACCTGCCGGTCGAACTCGTCGCGGGTCTGGATCTCGTCGGTGTGCAGGTGCGGTTCGATGACGTCCGCGGGAGGTGGGGTCGGCACCGGGCCATCCTGCCCGGCCGGGGGCACCGGCCAAACCCCGGGCCGGGGGTGAGACCGACAGGAGCCCGGTGATCGTGACCACCGGGCTCCTGCGTAACCGGGTCCTGGGGAGGCTCCGGACCATTAGTTGTAGTGGAAAACACCTGGCGGCGGCATAGGCCGCAGGCGTGACCAACTCCTCAGCCGTTCAGTCGAGCGCGTCGGCCGACCCGCTCGCGTGTCGCCCCGTCCAGCGGGTTGAATGGGGCGATGCAGAACCTTTTGCCAGAGCCACCGGCCACCCTCCTGCCCGTGAACCACGAGGCCGACGCAGCCCTGGCCACCGCCGAACAGGCGGGCAGCGACCAGGCGTACGCCGAGGTGGCGGCCCGTTACCCGACGTACAGCGCCGCCTGGGCGGAGCTGGCGGCCCGGGCGTTCGCGCAGGGTCAGGTGGTGACGGCGTACGCCTACGCGCGCACCGGCTACCACCGTGGCCTGGACCAGCTCCGCCGGAGCGGCTGGAAGGGCCACGGCCCGGTGCCGTGGTCGCACGAGCCCAACCGCGGCTTCCTCCGCTGCCTGTACGTGCTCTCGCGCGCCGCCGACGAGATCAGCGAGGCCGACGAGGCCGCCCGCTGCGCCCAGTTCCTCCGCGACTGCGACCCGGCGGCGGCGGACGCGCTGGCCAGCAACTGACACCACTGCCGACGGCCGGTCCGGCACACGTGCCGGGCCGGCCGCCGGCGGGCTACAGCCCCTCGGCGACCGAGGCGGCGATCTTCAGCCAGGCGTCCCGGGTGGCCGAGGAGAGCCCGCCGTACCGGATCGGCTCGCCGCTGTCGATGAGCCGCTCGTACGGCGCCAGCAGCACCGCCCGGGTCCGGGCCGCGAAGTGCTCCTGGATGGCCGGCAGGTCGATCTCCTTGCGGGACGGCGGCATCGACACCACGGTCACCGCCTGCCGGACCAGCCGCTGTCGACCGCTCTGCTCCAGGTGGTCGAGCATCCGGGCAGCGGTCTCCGCCGAGTCGTTACGGGCGGACATCGTGACCACCAGTTGGTCGGTGGCGTCCATCGAGGCCTGCCAGTTCTGCGCCCGGACGTTGTTCCCGGTGTCCACGAAGATCAACTTATAGAACCGGCTGACCACCTCGCGGATCTCGGCGAACGCCGCCGCGGTGAGCATCTCACCGCCGGTGGCCGACTCGTCCGAGGCGAGCACGTCGAACATCCCCTCGCCCTGCGAGCGGACGTACTGCGACAGGTCGCCGACCCGCCCGTGCGCACCCTGGAACTGCCCGAGGTCACGCAGCATGTCCCGCACCGTGCGTGAGTGGAAGTCCTGCTGGGCCCGCATGCCGAGGGTGCCCTGGGTCTCGTTGTTGTCCCAGGCCAGCACGTACCCGCCGCGCTTCTGGCCGAACGTCATCGCGAGCAGCAGGATGGCCACCGTCTTGCCGGCGCCGCCCTTCGGGTTGACCACGGTCACCTGCCGCAGCCCGCCGAAGTTGCGGCGCACCATCTCGATGTCCCGCTTGAGTTCCTGCTCGTGCCGCCCCGGAGCGAGCCGGAGCAGCCCCATCTTGTTCACCACCGCGCGGACACCCATCGTGGCCACCGGATCGGCCGGGCGTACCTGCCGACGACGGGCGAAGTCCTCCGCGGTCGGCGCCGCGGTGCTCTCCGGCGTCCAGGTGGCGTCCGGGTAGCCGGTGGCCGGAACCCTGGCCGCCCCCGCAGCCTCCTGGTACGGCTGGGGCGGGGCGGGCGGCGCCCCGGGCGGCGCGGCCCGGACCCGGTCGGCGGGCAGCGGGTACGTGGCCAGCAGCCGGCGGCGGGTCCACTCGCTGGTGGTGACGACGGCCCGGGCGGCGGCCAGCGCGTGCGCTTCGGCCTCGTCGTCAAGCGGCATGTGCACCAGGACGACGAGGCGCAGCCGCCGGGCCTGCGGGGCGAGCAGGTCCGGCACGGTCGAGGCGATCAGGCCGTCGAGCAGCACCACGGCGTCGTCCGGCGCCGTGGCCAGCATCCGGGCCAGCTCCGCCCGGTCGGCGGGATCGGGGTGCGGCCACCTGCCGGGCACCGCGTGTTCGCGCACCGACCAGCCCCGCTCGCCGAGCCCCGCGCAGATCCGCCGGTCGTAGGAGTTGCCGCCGCTGGGCGTGGCCGGGTCGTCGATGTCGCCCGGCAGGACGACGTGCACCGCACGGCCGGACGGTGCGGGCCGGTCGACCGGCGCCGCCCGGCCCGCACCGATCACAGCGACCGCTCGTAGCTGGCCCACGCGACGTGCGACTCGTGCAGGGTGACGGTGATGCCGGCCAGCTCGCGCGCCCCGGCGCCCAGCTCGCCGGCGTGCACCCGCTCGGCCAGCCGGTCGGCGACCGTACGGGCCAGCACCTCGGTGGTGGTGTTCACCCCGGCGAACGCGGCCTCGTCGTCGAGGTTGCGGTAGGTCAGCTCGCCGAGCACGGCGCGCAGCTGCTCGGTGGCCAGGCCGATGTCGACCACGATGCCGTCGGCGTCCAGGTCGGGCCGGCGGAACGTCGCGTCCACCACGAAGGTCGCCCCGTGCAGTCGCTGGGCCGGGCCGAACACCTCGCCCCGGAAACTGTGGGCGATCATCATGTGATCCCGAACGGTCACACTGAACACGGTCACTCCCCGTCGTAGGTGATGAGGTGGCAGAGCGCGGGCAGGTCACCCGTGCTGAGTCGAGCGAGGACGTCGGGCAGCTCCGCGAACCGGGACGCGCCGGTGATCAGCGCGTCGAAGGCGGGGTCGTCGAGCAGGTCCAGGGCGAGCGCCAGCCGGTCGGTGTAACTGCGCCGCCCCCGCCGTGCGGGCGCGACCATGCCGACCTGGCTGCTCCGGACGGTCAACCGTCCGGAGTGGAACGCCCCGCCCAGCGACACCTGCACCGGGCGGTCGCCGTACCAGCTCAGCTCGATGACCGTGCCCTCCGGCGCGAGCAGGTCCAGCGACTGCTGCAGCCCGGCGGCGGTGGCGCTGGCGTGCACGACCAGGTCCCGGTCGCCGGCCGCGTCGGCCGGTTGGGCGAACCCGACGCCGAGCGCGCCGGCCACCCCGGCCCGCCGGGTGTCGGTGTCGACCAGCTCGACCTGCACGCCGGGGATCCGGGCGGCCAGCGCGGCGACGCAGCAACCCACCATGCCCGCGCCGACCACGCTGATCCGGTCGCCGACCAGGGGTGCGGCGTCCCACAGCGCGTTGACCGCGGTCTCGACGGTGCCCGCGAGCACCGCCCGGGCCGGCGGCACCCCCTCGGGCACCGGCACCACGGCGGTGGCCGGCACGACGTACCCGGTCTGGTGCGGGTGCAGGCAGAACACCATGCGCCCGAGCAGCTCCGGTGGGCCCTGCTCGACCACGCCGACGCTGAGGTAGCCGTACTTCACCGGGCCGGGGAAGTCGCCCTCCTGGAAGGGCGCCCGCATCGCGGCGTACTGGTCGGTGGGCACCCGACCGGCGAAGACCAGCGTCTCGGTGCCCCGGCTGACCCCGGAGTAGCGCGCGCGGACCAGCACCTCGTCCGGGCCCGGGGCGGGCAGCGGAACCGGACGGATCTCCGCCGCGCCGGGCTCGCGCACCCAGCAGGCGTACGCCTCGCTGATCACCCTCGCGCACCTCACCTTTGCTCACGGCCGAACCGAACGGCCACGTTTTCCGTGTTCCCTGTCGGGGTCGTCGATCATAAACACGGAGGTACGGTGCCCACAGTTCGAAGTGGTCCGATGATCGGGTTGAGCGCCCAACTGGTCGTGCTGGCGGCACTTGCCGCCACGGTGGGGCTGGGCGGCGCGGGCTGGCTGGTCGGGACCGGCTACGCGCTGGTCACCTGCCTCGCGTTGAGCCGGGGTCTGCACCGGGCCGGTGCGTCCCGCCTGGGTCCCGCCGACCGGGTGACGCTGACCCGGGCCGTCCTGGTCGGCGCGGTCACCGCGCTGGTGGTGGACTCGTTCGGCCGGCCGGCGCCGGTGGGGTTGCTGGTCACGGTGAGCGCGGTGGCGCTGCTGCTGGACGCGGTGGACGGCCGAGTGGCGCGGCGCACCGGCACGGTGAGCGCGCTCGGTGCCCGCTTCGACATGGAGGTCGACGCCTTCCTCATCCTGGTGCTCAGCGTGCACGTCGCGCCGGCGGCCGGTGGCTGGGTGCTGGCCATCGGCGGGATGCGGTACGCGTTCGTCGCGGCGAGCGCGGTGCTGCCCTGGCTGAGCGGGTCGCTGCCGCCGCGCTACTGGCGCAAGGTGGTGGCCGCCGCGCAGGGCGTGCTGCTGGCGGTTGCCGCGACGGGGGTGCTGCCGCAGCCGTGGACCACGCTGGTGCTGGTGGTGGCGCTGGCGCTGCTGGTCGAGTCGTTCGGCCGGGACGTGGCGTGGCTGTGGCAGCGCCGACCGGCCCTCCCGCTGCCGGCTGCCACACTGGCGCCGGCGCCGACCGCGCCGGTGCCGCCGGCGCCGTCTGCCGCGCCGGCGCGGACCGTTCCGCCGGTGCCGGCCCCGGTGGCCGAACCGGTGGCTCTGCCGCCCCGGCTGCCGGTGGTCGTGCCGTCGACGGTGGCGCTGCCTCCCCTGCTGCCGGTGGCCGCTCCGGCGCCGGCGATGGCGGCCCGCTCGGGCGGTACCGTCCACTCCGACTGGAGGCTGTGATGACCCTTCCCGCCCGGGTACGCCGGCTGGCCGGCCGGTTCCGCGCGCGCCCGGCTGCTGCGGACGAGGCGTCGGCGCGTACTCCCGGGGTGTCGGCCACGGCCGGGCGCGGCCTGGCGCGGCGGGCGGCGGGTGCGGTGGGCGGTGCGCTGGCCGTGCTGCTGGTGTTCGCCGTCCTGGTCGGCCCGGACCGGCTCGGCCTGCTCACGCCGGGCGCGTTCCTGCGCATCCCGCTCGAGGGGCTGCTCGTGGCCGCGCTGCTGCTGGCCCTGCCGGCGCGGCCCCGGCGGGTGGTGGTGGCCGTGGTCGGGCCGCTGCTCGGCCTGCTGGCCATCGTGAAGCTCGCCGACCTGGGCTTCCGCACGGCCCTCGACCGGCCGTTCGACCTGGTGCTGGACTGGCTGCTGCTGGACGACGCGTACGGCTTCGTCCGCGACTCGACCGGTCGGGCCGGCGCGGTGGGCGCGGTGATCGGCGTCGTGGTGCTGGTCGGCGCGCTGCTGCTGGTGCTGACGCTGGCGCTGCGGCGGCTGGCGTCACTGCTGGTCCGCCACGAGCGGGTGGCGACCCGGGCGGTGGCCGCGCTGACCGTCGCGTGGGTGGTCTGCGCCGTTGGCGGGGTGCGGGTCGTCCCGGGCGTGCCGGTGGCCGACACCGGGATGACCGCGCTGATCGGCGCGCACGCCGCCCAGGTGGACGCGCGGCTCCACGACGGCGAGAGGTTCGGCGCCCAGATCGCCACCGACCCGTTCCACGACACCCCGGGCGACCACCTGCTGACCGGGCTGCGCGGCAAGGACGTCATCCTCGCGTTCGTCGAGAGCTACGGTCGCGACGCGGTGGAGGACCCGGAGCTGGCGCCGCAGGTCAACGCGGTGCTGGACGCCGGGACCGAGCGGCTGCGGGCGGCCGGGTACCAGGCGCGCAGCGGCTTCCTCACCTCCCCCACCTTCGGCGGCGGCAGCTGGCTGGCGCACGACACACTGCTGTCCGGCCTGTGGACGGACAACGAGCAGCGGCACCGCAGCCTGCTCGCCAGCGACCGGCTCACCCTCAACGGCGCGTTCCGCCGGGCCGGCTGGCAGACCGTCGGGGTGCTGCCCGCGGCCACCCAACCGTGGCCCGAGCAGGGATTCTTCGACTACGACCGCTACTACGACGCCGCCGCGCTCGGCTACCGGGGACCGAAGTTCAGCTACGCCCCGATGCCCGACCAGTACACGATGTCGTTCTTCCAGCGGCAGGTGCGCGCCAGCGAGGACCGCCCGGTGATGGCGGAGATCCCGCTGATCTCCAGCCACTCCCCCTGGACGGCGGTGCCCCGGATGATCGGGTGGGACGAGGTGGGCGACGGCTCGATCTATCACGGCGCGGCGGTCGGCGAGGACAGCGGCGACGCCGACGACCGGGACACCGGCCAGATCCGCGGCGGGTACCGGCAGGCCATCGCGTACTCGCTGGAGACCCTGATCTCCTACGTGCGGACCTACGGAGACGACGACCTGGTGCTGGTCTTCCTCGGCGACCACCAGCCCGCCCCGGTCGTCACCGGCGAGGGCGCCAGCCGGGACGTGCCGATCACCATCGTCGCCCGCGACCCGGCGGTGCTGGACCGGGTGGCGGGCTGGGGGTGGCAGGACGGGCTCCGGCCCGGTCCGGAGGCTCCGGTCTGGCCGATGGACACCTTCCGGGACCGGTTCCTCACCGCGTTCGGGCCGTCGACGCCACCGATAGCCGCGCCTCGCTGACCTCGAACCAGGGCGGCCTCACCCGGCCGAATCAGTCGTCAGCGCTCCGCGTGTCGTGCAAGCGCCGGCGATCGGACAGGGCTGTCGTTCACTGTCCGAGAGTGCGGTAGCGGAGGTGTACGACGCCGTTTCGGAATCGGCGCTCATCGAGGAGCTCGAGGTCGGCGCGCATGCCGGTCGGCAGCCCTGGTTTGCCGCCGCCGACGACAACGGGCAGGATCATCAGCTGGCACTCGTCGACCAGCCCGGCCTTGAAAGCCTGCGTCGCGAGGTTGGCACCTCCCACGGTGAGATCGCTGCTGGCCGTGGCCTTCAGTTCGCGTACCGCGGCGGGGTCGAAACGGCGTTCGAGTCGGGTGTCGGCAGTTGACACCGCGGCGAGGGTCGTGGAGTACACGACTTTGCTCGCCGCCTGCCAGGCGCTCGCGAAGTCGGCCGTGAGGTCGGACTGCGCGGCCAGAGCGGCGTCGGTCTCCCAGAGGGCCATGGCCTCGTACAGGCGCCGCCCGTAGAGAAACGTGCCCACGGACCGCAGGAGGTCGGTGTGGAATGCGAACACCTCGTCGCCGAGTGGAAACCAGTCGAACGCGCCGCGTTCGTCCTCGATGTAGCCGTCAAGCGACACGTTCGTCACGTAGATCAGCTTTGCCATGCCCCTACCTCTCGGTGATCAGCTGCAACAGCCTGGACATTCATCAGCGTGGCGTCCAGCTTGGAGAACGCCTGGCGCCAACCCTCCTCGCTGGGGTGCGCCAGATGGTCGGGGAGCCACTGGCGGATCTCCAGTCGCGTCCGTCCGTCGGCCTCGTCGTGGAACTCGATCCGGAGTCTCGTCTCGAACGGCTCGATGCCCTCCTGCAGCCGGCCAGTGACGTGCATGACGCCTTCGAGCAGTTCGCCGTCGGCGACGTCTGTGAGGTCGACGTGGATGCGCACGCGAAGGTCGGGTTCGGCTGCGTTGACCTCCGTCCACCGTTGATAGCCGCCGGGGCGTACGTCGAACTCGATCTCATCGCGCGGCAGTGAGTTGCCGATCGGGCCCCACCACGCCGCCAAGTGGTCGGGATCGGTGAAGGCTCGGTAGACGAGCTCCCGCGGCGCGTCGAACACACGCGAGATGACGAGCTGCGGAGTTTCCGTTTTCATTCGACCTCCCTGGGGTCGTCGACCATCCGGTCCGTTGCCCGTCCGGCGGCCTGCACCGCGGCGAGGTGGGCATCGAGGCGGGTGAGGGACGAGTCCCAGAGCCGCCGGTAGCGCTCGATCCAGTCGGCCGCCTCGCGCAGCGGGGCAGCTTCGAGGTGGCTCGCGCGCCACTTGCCCGACCGCGACCGCGAGATGAGCGCGGCGCGCTCGAGCACCTTCAGGTGCCGTGACACCGCCGGCATCGAGATCGACAGAGGAGCGGTGAGCTCGGTGACCGTGGCGTCGCGTGCGGCCAGCTCAGCGATGATCGCCCGTCGAGTCGGGTCGGACAGCGCCGAGAACACCGCGCTGAGCTGATCGGTGCCAGCCATCGGAAGCTCCCTTCACTTAACCACCGTGTTAAGCGTATTGAGACGCGACCGATGTTGTCAACGGATGGGCCGCCGGGCCGGCTCGGTCCCGCCGCCGACGTGCCGCCGAACGACCTGCGGCAAGACGGTGTGCGCTTCCGCCGCCGATAAAGCGCGGTATCGACCGCGACCCCTGGCCACGTCCTGGCCACCGGCCGCATCCACTGGCGCGCAACGGCGGAGGGCACCAGGCTCAGGACGCCCCTAAGTGGTTCCGCGAGCGATGACCGCAGTGCCGGCCGGGCTTTCGAGAAAGCCATCTGTGACGCCTTTCTCGCTATGGACTTCGCGGCCCGGACGATCGGCGGATCCGGCGACACGGACATCCCTTGTCAGGTGGCGCAGCGCCGACGGCTCACAGTCGACGGCGATCATCGAAGCGAAGGCGCGATCGTCCGGCCATGTCACCCACACCGACGTCAGCGATGTGGCGATCGAGACCCACAAAGGGCGCCATCATGCCAGTTTCATCGCGATCGTCGGCCCCGGTTTCAGCGGTGACACCATCAAGAACATGGCGTCGTAGAAGAAGTGGATGCTGCTGGACGCCGACCGGTTGGGAACGCTGGCGGAGGCCTCGATCGCCTTGGGGCTCCGGCCATACGAGATAGGACCGTTGTTCCTCGTTCCGAATGGACTCTCGGATCTCCACGACCTGCTCGCGGACCGCCGACGGGAGTTGGACATCGTGTCCTTCCTGCTCACCAAGCTCGTCGAGGAGGAGAGCGAGGCGGGCGAGGCGATTTCCGCCCGAGACATTTCCCGGGACGGGCGCAGAACGGAACTCCGCCCGAGCGTCGAAGAGATCGTCAATGCGATTGACATCATGTCAGGCTTGCACGTCGGCGCCCTGCGGCTGGTCGACACGGCCGACGACCCGAAGTTCGCTACGTACGTTCTCGGCGATGCTCCAGCGGGAGCGAGGCGCCTCCGCGCACTAGCCGACGCCATCGACCGCCGACCCAGCGAAGCCCAGTAGGGCCTGCTACGACCACCTCAGCACAGGCACCATTGAGCCATTTTCATCGTGATCATGCTGGTCACGAGGGTGTCGGGGGCCCGGAGATCGATGAAAGCGAGGCTCCAGGTCGATCTCGGCAACGGAACGCTAGCGGCTGCGACACGAACCGCTTAACCGGCACCCCAATGACCCGCCCTGGTCGGTGCGCGGAACTGCCGCTCCGGGTGGACTGGTGTTCATCGCTGTTGGTGTCGCACGGTGAAAGCTCGTTCTGTGCGCTCGTCAGTACGCCCAAGGCGATGGGCCTTGCTTCAAGACGCGCACGCCGAGGTCTGCGTCGTTCGGCCACATCGTGAGTTGGTACTCCAGATGGTCCCCGACACCTTCCAGATCGCACCTGGCCGGCCGGCGGTCGGTCTGAGCGTAGACGACCCGAACCCGGTATCGACCTGCCGGCAGCGGCACCGGTTCAACCTCGTTCGGAAGCTCGGTGGCACCGGTCACTACCATCTGCCCCGAGGGCAACAGAATGTCTGCTTCGATGACGTAGTCGAAGGCGTCGAGAGATTCAACCTCGGGAGGCGTGTCCAAGAGCGCCAGCGTCACCGGTACGTAGTCGTAGCGGGCCGTACCCACCACGATGCAGTGACGCTCTACAGCGATGCGCCAGGTGTCATCGGCCCTGTCCCAGGTGTCTCCGTCAAAGATGCCCTCGGTCGCCTCCACGTCCGAGATGACGAAGGCCAGATGATCGGCGTAGGGCTCGAAACGGCGAACGACCTTACGATCATCAGTCACGGCTGAACGCTACCAAGATCGGCACCGAGCGCGAAGGCGCTCCGGGTGAGTCGGGCCGCATCCGGGTCTGCCGCTGATCGTGCGCTCGTGCCGAGATCATTGCATCTGATCTTGAGGGTTCGAGTATTGCCAGCTGCCTCTAGATCGTGACTGTGGACCCTACGCGGCCGGCCCAGCCCCTGCGTGCGAGGTGACTTGGGCTACCCGGAGGTGGTGAAGGTGATGAAGGTGTCGGGGGGTCGGGTTTCAGGGGTGGGACCGTCGCAGATTTCCCACGTGTCCCCGACGACCTGGGTCGCGACCTGCGACCAAAACGCTTCGACGCCCGGGTTGTAACGCTGAAAGCCGATGCGCCATCTGCCCGGGAACAGGGAGATGATCTGAACGGCAGCGGCGCGACCGACGCCAGTGCGGCGCAGCGCGCGGACAACGAAGAAGCTGGCGATGGACATACCGCCGCCCTCGGTCGGCGTCGTCATCACAAAGCCCGCTGTCCGGCCGGCCGCAGTGATCAACCAGGCGTGGCGCTGCGGGTCGACACCGGCGAGAAAGCGGTCGAGCGGTCGGTCGTTGAACGTGCCATCGTCGTTGGGGAGGTGACCGTAGGCCTCCGACAGATCATGGCGATACAGCTGACCGAGATTGCCGAGCACCGCCCGGTGCGAGCGGTCGACCGGTATCAGGGCGACGGGATTCGACGGCGGGCGAGATGGAGTCGCAGCTTCCCAGGGCACCCGGGCAGCCTCCCATCTCGACCAGTGTGTCCAAAGCAACGGCACCCCCCGGTGGGTCGGTCCGGGTCAGCAATCGTCGGGAGGATGTCTGCATGGTGACTCTGTGGGACGGCGTACTGGCAGACCTGGCGCTGGTGGATACCGCCGGGCCTCGGCTGGCCGGAGACCCACACCCCGCGGTGCTGGCGTCACCGCTCGCAGTCGCCGAATGCGCGATCGTGTCCGTGGCCGCCTGTCTCACGGCTGCCGCTGATCTGGCTTCTGCGCGCACCGGTCGGCGGCCTGACATCGCGCTCGACACGGAACATGTGGCGGCGGCGATGCGCAGCGAGGTCTGGCTTCGCGACGCGGATGGGCGGGGGATCGACGGCTTCGCTCCACTGTCCCGATTGTGGCGGGCTGCGGACGGTTGGGTGCGGACCCATGCGAACTACCCGTGGCATCGGACGGCTCTGCTGGCGTCCCTCGGTGTGAACGACGGTCGAGACGCCGACGTGCAGGCGCAGTTGGCTGGCGTCATCGCCGCGCGCCCGGCGCTGGAGGTTGAGCGTGTTGTGTACGCCGCGGGAGGGCTGGCCGTGGCGGCTCGTACGCAGGCCCAGTGGCAAGCGGGCAGCCAAGGCAGCACGGCGGGGACGTCGCCGCTCGTGAGCATGGTGCCGCTCGGCCGTGGCTCGCTGCCGCTAGCTGAACCGGGCCAGCTTCCGGCGTCGGGGGTGAGGGTGCTCGATCTGACGCGAGTCATCGCCGGCCCCGTTGGTACCCGGATGCTGGGCGCGCTCGGTGCCGACGTGCTCCGAGTCGACGGTCCGCATCGCCCGGAGTTAGCGCTGCATGCCGTCGACGGAGTGATCGGTAAGGCAAGCGCGAACCTGGATGCCAGCACGGAGAACGGCCGTCAAGCTCTGCATCGCCTTCTCGACCAAGCCGACGTTCTCGTGACCGGCTACCGACCCGGAGCGCTGCGCCGTCTCGGTCTGGACCCTGACCAAGTAGCGGACCAGCACCCCGGCACCATCGTCGTAACACTCTCGGCGTGGGAACCGGCCGGAACCTGGGGCACACGGCGTGGTTTCGACAGCCTGGTGCAAATCGCCACCGGCATCGGCTGGGCTACGAGCTCGGATGGCGTCCAACCCGGCGCGCTGCCCTGCCAGCTGCTCGACCACGCCACCGGCTACCTCATCGCTGCTGGCGCGCTGGCCGCACTGGGCCGACGCGCCCGCACCGGCGACGCCACCCACGTCTCTGTGTCCCTCGCCAGGACGGCACGATGGCTGCTCGATCAAGGCAGCATGCCAGCCAGGCAGAGCGCGGGCGATGACCCGAAGCGCCAAGCCGACACCTACCGGACAGCACTCGGGAACGGGTGAAGCACGATCAGCCCACCGGGTCAACTCGACGGCCGCCCGCTGAGCTGGCCTCACCTACCACCCGCCTACGCGCAAGCGCCGCCCGATTGGAGCTGAACGTCGCGGCCCGGGCGCGCGACGCACTCAAGGCGCACCGCCTGAACGGGTCGCACCGGTGGTGAGCGTCCCCGTGGAGGTCTGGATACCCCGGGCGGCCGAGTGGAGCGTCACGCAGCACCAGGAGCACGGCTCGCGTCCGCGCTGCCGTGACCGCCGATGCGACTACTTCGTCTGGGCGCGTGACGTACGACCGGCAACAGCTCCCCGACTACCCCTTGTCGGGCACGGCGGGCCGGGCGCGGACGTGCAGCCGCTCCCCCTGCGGCCCGAAGAGGTTGAGGACCTCGGCGGTGCCGGGGCCCGGGTTGTACACCCGGTGTGGGACGCGTGTGTCGAACTCGGCCACCTCGCCCGGGGTCAGCGTCAGGTCGTGCTCGCCGAGGAGTAGGCCGAGCCGGCCGGAGAGCACGTAGATCCACTCGTACCCCTCGTGGGTCTGCTGGGTGTGCTCCCCCGTGGGCGTGCCCGGCGGGAGGATCTGCTTGAACGCCTGCACGCCGCCCGGTCGGCGGGTCAGCGGCAGGAACGTCACGCCGTGCTGGACGATCGGCTTGGGGTGTACCCGCGGGTCGCCGGTGGCCGGCGCGTCGACCAGCTCGTCCAGCGGCACCTGGTAGGCCCGGGCCAGCGGGAGCAGCAGCTCGAGGGTGGGCCGGCGGCTGCCGGATTCCAGCCGGGACAGGGTGCTCACCGAGATGCCGGTCAGGTCGGCGAGCTGGGCCAGCGTGGTCCCGCGCTGGTGGCGCAGCGCGCGCAGCCGTGGGCCGACCGCGGCGAGTGCCGCACTGTCGTCGTTTGCCATAACGGCAAGGATAGTTGCCACCTGACCGGCGGCGGCGGATGGTGGGCTCAGCTGACGAACGAGGGAGACACCGGTGGACGAGACATATGACGTGGTGGTGGTGGGCGGTGGCGCGGCCGGGCTCAGCGGAGCCCTGGCGCTGAGCCGGGCCCGGCGGTCGGTGCTGGTGATCGACTCCGGCGAGCCGCGCAACGCGCCGGCCGGCCACGTGCACAACTACCTGGCCCGGGAGGGGACTCCGCCGGCGGAGCTGCTCGCGGCCGGGCGCGCCGAGGTCGCCGGATACGGCGGGCGGTTCCTGGACGGCCGGGTGGAGGCCGCGACCCGGGACGACGACGGGTTCCGCCTGACCCTCGACGACGGGCGCGACGTACGGGCCCGTCGGCTGCTGGTGACCACCGGGCTGACCGACGAGCTGCCCGACGTGCCCGGGGTGGCGCAGCGGTGGGGGCGCGACGTGCTGCACTGCCCGTACTGCCACGGTTGGGAAGTCCGGGACCGGCGGATCGGCGTGCTGGCCACCGGTCCCCTCGCCGTGCACCAGGCCGAGATGTGGCGGCAGTGGAGCTCGGAGGTGCTGCTCCTGCTGCACGACGCCCCCGCGCCCGACGAGGCGACCGCCGAGCGGCTCGCCGCCCGGGGCATCGCCGTGGTCCCCGGCCCCGTGGCCGGGCTGGAGGTGACCGGGGACAGGCTGACCGGCGTCCGGCTCGCCTCCGGCCGGGTGGTGGCGCTCGACGCGGTGGTGGTCGCGGCGCGGCCGGTGCCCCGCGCCGGGATGCTGGTGGGGCTGGGGCTGGCCCCCGAGGAGGTGACGATGGGCGAGCACGTGATCGGCAGCCAGATCCCGGCCGACGCCACCGGGGCGACGACCGTCCCGGGCGTGTGGGTGGCCGGCAACGTCGCCGACGTCCGCGGCCAGGTGATCGCGGCCGCCGCGGCCGGCCTCACCGCCGGAGCGGCGATCAACGCCGACCTGATCGCCGAGGAGACCCGCGAGGCGGTGACTGCGTACCGGGAGCTGCGGGCCACGGCCTTCGAGGAGCCGGCGTGGGAGGAGCGCTACCGCACTCGGCCGGCGGTGTGGAGCGGCCGGCCGAACCCGCAGCTGGTCACCGAGGCCGCCGACCTCGCCTCGGGACGGGCGCTGGACGTGGGCAGCGGCGAAGGCGCCGACGCGGTGTGGCTGGCCGAACGCGGCTGGCGGGTGACGGCGGTGGACATCTCCACCACCGCGCTCAGCCGGGCCGCCGAGCACGCCGACACCGCCGGCGTCGGGGACCGCATCGAGTTCACGCACGCCGACCTGCGCGACAAGCCGCCCGCCGAGGAGGCGTACGACCTGGTGTCCGCGCAGTTCATGCACCTGCCACCGATCCAGCGGCAGGAGCTGTTCGCCCGGCTGGCCGCGGCGGTGGCGCCGGGTGGCACCCTGCTGATCGTCGGGCACCACCCCTGGGACCTGTGGACGTCGGCGCGCCGGATGCACCTGCCGGACATGATGTACACCGCCGAGGAGGTGGCCGACTCGCTCGACCCGGCGCAGTGGGAGGTGCTCACCGCCGAGGCGCGCCCGAGGGCGGGCACCGACCCGGACGGCCGGGAGATCACCCTGCACGACGCGGTCCTCGTGGCTCGCCGCCGCTGAACCCACCCCAGCGCGTCGATCATGGAGTGGTGGTGGGTCGCAAGAGCGGCGGATCGGGGCCTTCCGGGCACCACGACTCCATGATCGACCGAGGAAGGGTGGGCGGGGTGGACGGTGGTGGGGCGGGACTTCGCATGACGCGGCCTCGGCGGTAGCGTTGCGCCACACTCCCGGCCCGCGGGGCGGGCGACCGCCGGCCCTGGCGCCCCGATTCGTACGGAGGATGGTGCATGTCCATCGGCGCTGAGCCGCTCGCGGTACGCGATGACGCGGCCTCGCGGCCGAGCTTCGAGCTCACGCTGCGCGGCTACGACAAACGCCAGGTCGACCGGCACCTGGAGCAGCTCGACGGTCAGATCGTGATGCTGAGCCGGGAGCACGGGCAGTCCGCCGTCCGGGTCCGTGAGCTGACCGCCGAGGTGCAGCGGCTGCGCGCCGAGCTGGCGGAGTTGCAGGAGCAGCCCGCGCAGGTGGACCGCGCCTCGTTCCAGGATCTGGGCCCGATGGTCGGCGAGATCCTGGCCCTGGCCGAGAAGCAGGCCGGGATGATCACGGAGTCCGCCACCGACCTGGCCAACGAGTTGCGGGCCGAGGCGGAGCGGATCCTCGCCGACACCCGCGAGCGGGCCGCGCAGGCGCGCCAGGACCTGGCGGAGGAGCTGGCGGCCCGGCGCGCCGAGCAGGAGCAGGCGCACGAGGAGCGGCGCAGCATGGCCGAGGCCGAGCTGAGCGCGATCCGGGAGCACGCGGAGCAGCTGCGTGCCGATGGCGAGGCCGCGCACGACCGCGCGCAGCACGAGGCGAAGCGGATCACCGAACAGAGCGCGCAGCAGCTCAACCAGACCCGGGTCGCCGCCGACGCGCTGATGAAGTCGGCCCGTACCCAGATCCAGCAGGAGCTCCAGGCGGCCCGCGCCAAGAGCCAGCAGGAGTTGGCCCAGTGGCAGGCCGGCATCGAGCGCGACGTCAACGACCGGCGGACCGCCGCCGAGCAGGAGATCGCCACGCAGCAGGCGGCCGCGGAACGTGAGCTGGCCGAGCAGCGCAGCGCGACCGAGCAGCAGATCGCCGCGCTGCTGGCCGAGGCGCAGCAGCACGTGACCGAGCTGCGCAACCGGGCCGACGAGCAGGCCGCCGCCCACCAGGAGCAGCTCGCCGCCCTCCAGCAGGAGATCGAGGAGCGCCAGCAGGAGTCGGAACAGCTGCACGCCGAGCTGGAGACCGCCCAGCAGCAGCTCGCCGAGGTCCGCCAGGAGGGCGAGACCCTGGAGAACGAGCTGTCCCGGTTGCAGCAGCGGCTGAGCGAGGTCCGTCGCGACCTCACCGCCGAGAGCGCCCGGCTGGACGAGGCCCGGCGTGCCGGGGACTCGGCCGAGCGGCACGCCAAGGACGTCCGCGCCCGTGTGCAGCGGGAAGCGAAGCGGGTCGCCGACCTGGCCGCCGCCGCCGTCATGGCCGCCGCCGCCGGGGGTACGGAGACCGCCGAGTACCCGATGGTGGGCGCTCGCTCCAACGTCGACCGGCCCGGGGTCGAGCGACCCGGCGTCGAGCGACTCGGTCCCGATCGACCCGCCGTGGACCGGCCGGGTGGCGACCAGCCCGGTGCCGAGCGGGCCGACGAACCGGCCCCCGCCGACGATCCGGTCGGGCCGGCCGACCGGACGGCCGCCGCCCAGGAATTCACCGGTGAGGCCGACCCGACGCCGACGCAGGTGCCACCCGCCGGCGACCCGAAGCCTGTGCCGTTCCTGCCCTTCGGGCAGCCGGTCAGCGAGAACGGCGCCGCCCGGAACTGACCCGGCGAGCGGCCCGGGCGGTTCTGCCCGGAACCGGGCCGACGATCCCGGTCGAGCTGACAGGCTGGTCTGGCCGCGCACGGGCGGCGCGACGCCGACCCGTTCCGGTGACCGAGAGGAGTGCCCGGTGACCGACCGACCGGAGGAATTCGACCTGCTCGTCGTGGGCGGCGGCAAGGCCGGCAAGACGCTGAGCATGGACGCCGCACGGTCCGGCCGACGGGTGGCGATGGTCGAACGCGGCATGATCGGCGGCAGCTGCATCAACGTCGCGTGCATCCCCACCAAGGCGCTCGTGACGAGCGCGCGGGCGGCCCGCCAGTTGCGCGGCGCGTCCGCGCTCGGCCTGACGGTCGAGGGTGGCCGGGTCGACGTGGACCTGCTGCGCGCCCACAAGCAGGACGTCGTCGAGGGGATGGTGGCCGCGAACCGGCAGCAGTTCCTCGACTCCGGCCTGCACCTGGTCATCGGCGAGGCCCGGTTCGTCGGCCCCCGGACCGTACGCGTGGCGCTGGCCGACGGTGGCGAACGACTGCTGCGCGGCGCCGACGCGGTCATCAACACCGGTACCCGCCCACACCTGCCGTCCGTGCCCGGGATGGCCGAGGCCCGGGTCCTGACCAGCGACCGGCTGCTGCGCCTGGACCGGCTCCCGCCCCGGTTGGTGGTGCTCGGCGGCGGCACGGTCGGGGTCGAGTTCGCGCAGATGTTCGCGTCGTTCGGCAGCACCGTGACCGTGGTCGAGGGCGGTCCCCACCTGCTCGCCCGGGAGGATCCCGACGTCGGCGACGCGGTGACGCGGATCTTCCTCGACGACGGCATCGACGTGCGCGTCGGCACGACGGTCACCCGGGTGGACCGCGACGCCGACGGCGGCGTCCGGTTGCTGCTGGACGACGGCGGCACGGTGAGCGGGGACGACGTGCTGGTCGCGGTCGGCCGGGAACCGGTCACCGACGGCCTCGGCCTGGACGCGGCCGGTGTCCGGCTCAACGACCGGGGCTTCGTGGTGGTCGACGAGTACCTGCGCACGAGCGCCGAGCGGACCTGGGCGGCCGGGGACGTCGCCGGCACCCCGCAGTTCACCCACGCCTCGCTCGACGACTACCGGATCATCAGGGCGAACCTGGCGGGTGAGCAGCGCAGCACCGCTGGCCGGCTCATCCCGTACACCGTCTTCACCACCCCGGAGCTGGCGCGGGTCGGTCTCACCGAGACCGAGGCGCGCCGCGCAGGGTACGACGTCCAGGTGGCCCACCTGCCGGTCGCCGCGATCCCCCGGGCGCGGACCCTGCGCCAGACCACGGGCATGTGGAAGGCGGTGGTCGACGCCGCCACCGACCGGATCCTCGGCGTGGCGCTGCTCGGCGCCGAGGCCGGCGAGGTGATCACCTCGGTGCAGCTGGCCATGCTCGCCGGGATGCCGTGGACCACCCTGCGGGACGCCGTCATCACCCACCCGACCATGACCGAGGGCCTCAACCTGCTCTTCGCCTCGCTCCAGTCGCGCCCGGTCCGCTGACCCGGCCGCGCGTTGCCCGCTAGACCGGCCCGCTCCGGCCGGGCTGAGCGGCGATCTCGGCGCGGACCCGGTGTTGGAAGGCACGGGCCTGCGCGCCGGTGGGCGGCAGTCCACCGTGCCGCGCGGAGACCGCCCGGCCGATCACCTCGGCCGGGTCACCGGCGTCGATCAGCCGCTGCCCGGCCGCCACCTTGGACAGCCAGACGCCGTCGCGGTGGCGCACCAGCGACCGGCAGGCGCCGAGCACCGCGTCCTCCGCGCCGGGCGCCGGCCGGTCGTCCGGTGGTGTCGGCAGGGCCAGCCACCAGGACAACGCCTCGATCAGCAGGCGACGGAGGTCGGCCGGGGCGAGGTCGGCGAAGACCTCCCCCGCCGGCGGCCCGAGCAGCGCCAGCCCGCTCTGGTGCAGGATGCTGCGATCCAGCCCGTACCAGAACCGGCCGTCGGCGGCCGGCCGGTCCGCCGGGTCGAGGGTGCGCCGGAACGGCATGCCGGACCCGGTGTTCAGCTCGACCTCGAAACCGGGGTCCGGGCTGCCGGCGGCGGCCACCGCCCGCTGGTACGCGACCAGCTCCAGCCCCCGCGCCGGGCAGGGCAGCGCCTCGTGCCGCAGCCGGGCCACCAGCGCCCGCTTGCCGGCCTCCGTCAGCGGCCCCGCGCAGACCAGCGCCACGTCCACATCGCTGCGGCCGGGCTGGTACGCGCCGAGCCCCACCGAGCCGGCCGCGTACGCGCCCACCAGGTCGTCGCCGAGCACGTCCCGGGCGGCGGCGACCAGCTCGTCGAGGTAGCGCCGAAGATCCGAATCCACGCCCCATCCTCACTCCTGCGTCGCGCCGCCCCGAAACCGGGTCGCCCGCTAGCCGGCGTAGAGCAGCAGCAGGCCGGCGACGGTGTAGGCGACCATCAGCGCCAGCAGCGGGAGCTGGCCGGCCACCGCCCGGGCCCTGGGGAACAGGTACAGGGCGCGGTCGTGGGCGAGCACCGTGCCGAGCAGGTGCCCGAGGATGATGACGGTGATCTGGAGGGTGGCCACCCCCGACGGGGTGACCAGGCCGGTGTGCGGCTCCCAGCCGGCGGTGCCGAACCAGTCCGCACCGGTGTCCAGCGGGTCGGAGAGCAGCGCGACGGTGCGCTGGCCTTCGAGGATGAGCAGCGAGTAGTAGTGCGCCACCAGGTAACCCGCCGCGATCGGCACGATCGAGTGGGCGAGCTCGGCGGGCAGCCCGCGGGCGTCGGCGGGGCCGGTGCGGCCGATCCGGGTCGCCGCGCCGGTGGCGGCGAGGTACGCGGCGGCGACGGCGGCGATCACCAGGATCAGCCCGGCGCTGCCGGTGACCACCGGGGGCAGGCCGTTCTCCTGGGTGAAGCGCAGCCAGGCCGGCGCGTTGGAGAGGCTGTCGAACATGGTCGAGCCGAGCAGCACGATCACCACGGCGACGAGGCCGGGGTCGGGTCGCAGCCCGGCGATCCCGTCGAGCGGGTTGCGCCACACCAGCACGCCGTCCGCGGCCCGGCCGACCGGGGCGAGGTGGCCGACGAGCCGGCTGTACACCTCGAACGGGTCGGCGCGGTCGAACCAGCCGGCGCCGAACAGCGCCGCACCGGCCAGCATGACCACGGCGTACGCGGCGAGCCAGGCGGTGATGACCGGCAGGGTGGCCCGCTCGGGCGCGACCTGCTCCAGCCAGACGAACCCGAACAGGGTGACGGCCGCGGGCCAGAGCCCCAGGCCGGCCGGCGGCTCGCGGAGGCCACGCTCCGGGTCCCGGCGTGTGGCCAGCGCGGCGAGCAGGTGCACGGTTCGCAGCGGGTTGACCGCCCGCCAGACCGGGCCGAGCAGCAGCGACACGGGCACGAGCCCGACCCAGAGCAGCACGTAGAGCGCCCCGGCGGTCGGGTTGTCCGGGGTGTCCGGCCCGGCCAGCAGGCCCAGGCAGAACCAGCCGGCGGCGAGCAGGCCCAGCCCGCGCAGTGCCCACCGGAACGCGGGCGCGTCGACGAGTCGGGCCAGCGACTCCGGCACCGGCCGTCCGCCGGTCGCGTCCCGGTCGAGCCGCGGCTCGCGCCAGAGCAGACCCAGCGCGAGGAACGTGACGACCAGGGTCAGGGCCGCGGCGACGACCAGCTGCGGCAGGGTGATCGGCAGGTCCTGGCGGCCACCGACGCCGTGCGCCAGCACCGCGGGGGCGCCGGTCATGCCGCTCAGCGCACGACGAGCTGGAACAGCACCAGCTCGGACTCGTGCGTCTCCACCTCGAACAGGCCGGTCTTCTCCGCGCGGAACTCGACCGAGGCGGGCGTGCCGGCCGGCAGCCGGGCGCCCAGGTCGTAGCCGTGCACGTGCAGTTCGTCGGGGACGTCCGAGGTGACCGTGATGCGGACCAGCTGTCCCTTACCCACGGTGACCCGGCCGGTGGGCGGGTCGACCCGCCGCTTCGCGATCGTCACGGTGATCTGCCGGTCCACCGCCGGGGTGCTGGGGCTGACGCTGGGTGTCGGGCTGTCCGACGGGGTCGGCGCGGCGGTGGCGCTGGGCGGCGCGGCGGCCGTGGGCGGCGCCGAGGTGGTGGCCGCCGACGGGTCGTCGTCCTGGCCGCAACCGGTGGCGAGCAGGGCGGTGACGAGGCCGGTGGCGACGACGGCGTGGATGCGGGAACCGGGGGCACGGACGAACACGGGCGGACTCCGAACGACGCGGGGGGACGGGTGTCGAGATGATCGTCGGGGAGGAGAACTCTACGTCTTGTTCGGCGGCGGGGAAATGACCATGATGAACGGATGCGATCGAGGCTGGTCACTGCGCGTCACCTTCTGAGCCGAGCCGTGGCGGCGCTGGCCGTGCTGCTGGCGGTGTCGTTGCTGCTGCCCGCCGCTCCGGCGTCCGCGCACGGGCAGCTGGCCACGTCCACCCCGCTGACCGGCACCGTGGTCCGGGAGCCACTGGCACAGATCGCGTTGTACTTCACCGAGAAGCCCGCCTCGAACGCGCACTTCACCGTCACCGGCCCGGACGGGTCCCGGGTGGACAACGGCTGGTCGTACGGCGAGCCGAAGCGGCTGGACAAGCCGGTCCAGGAGTACTTCATGGTCAACGGGGTCTTCGAGCCCCGGCTGTACCACACCGGCTTCCCGGCCATGGTGTCCGTCGCGCACTGGCCGGCGAAGGGCCGGTACACCGCCAGTTACCTCTCGGTCGCCTCGGACGGTGAGGCGGTGCGCGGCACCGTCACCTTCGACTACCGGGGCCCCGGCACGCCGGCGCCGGCCGGTTGGACGGCGCCCACGGACGGGCCGGCGCCCACGCTGCTCGCCCTGGTCGAGGGGACCCCGTCGGCGAGCCCCGGGGCGCCGTCCAAC
>NZ_QGKR01000123.1 GCF_003172955.1 Micromonospora acroterricola
CGCCGGGGTCGTCGGGGCCGGGCTGGAGGGCTGGGCGCTCGGCGTCACGGTCGGCGTCGGCGTGGGCGCCTCCGGCGACGGGGTGGCCGGCGGCTCGGCGGTGCAGGTCTGGTCCAGGACGGCGGTGCCGGTGGCGGTGTTGGTGTGCAGTCGACCGTCGCGCGTCCACTCGGTGGTGATCTTCAGGTCGAGCGCCGCGCCCTTGGCGGTGTACTGCACGCCGACAGCCTTGCCCTCGGTCGACTTCGGCAGCGTGCGGCCGACCGGAAGGCCGACGACGTAGGTGTTGGACGGGGTCCACACCTCGGTGATCGTGCCGTCGAGATCGTTCTCGCTGTTCACCACGGTCCACTGGACGCGGTACACACCGTCCTCGCTCGTCTCGCAGGCGGTGCCGGAGATGTTCGAGTGGTGGGCGAGCGCCGGGGTGGCGACGGTCGCGACGCCGGCGAGGCCGATCAGCGCACCGGCGGCGATGGCCGCGACGCGCCGGAACGGAGACTTGGGAGGGTTCACGCCTGCTCCTGGTGAGGGGGTGTCGGATCACGTGGCGGGAGGCCGGGAGGCGTCGCGACCGAGGGGTCGCCTGCTCACGGGCGTCGCGCGACGTGGGGGTGTGCCCGCCCGAAGCGGGGACAGGGGATGATCTTAGTTCACCGCGATCCCGCTCCCCAGTGGACCCGAAGACGCCACGGGCGCGTCGACCGGGTGGTCGACGCGCCCGTGGGGCTGGTCAGATCAGGCGGTGAAGGTCACCCGACGCCGCCGTGCGATGACGAAGAGCACCGCGCCCGCGATCAGCAGGGCGACCGCACCGGCGGCGATGCCGCCCGCCGCCGCGCCGGTGACCGGGAGGCCCGGCTCGTCGCCGCCCCCGCCCGAGCCGCCGCAGTCCTTCTCCGGCGTGTAGACGGCCTCCATCTCGAGGTCCAGCTCCGGCAGCGCGACGAGCGCCGACTTGGCCTTACCGGCCTTGAAGGTCACCTTCGCCGACGCGCCGGCCGCGACGGTCCGGGTCTCGGTCTTGTCGCCGTAGGTGAACGTGGCCTTGACCGGGAGCCCACCCTCGGGGTTGGTGACGGTGAGCGTGAAGTTCTTGCAGTCGGCCTCGGTGGTCACGGCCGGCAGCGGGCAGTCCTCGGGGCGCTGCCACGAGTACGTGCCCTTCTCGATGACCTTGCCGTCGACCAGCACCTCGATCTTGCCCGCGTCGGCCGCCGGCACCACGACGCTGGTGTCGGCCTTGCCGGCCTCGACGGAGACCTTCTTGGAGAAGCCGTTCTCGCCCTTGACCTCGAACTCGACCGGGTACTTGCTGGTCTTGCCGTCGTTGGTCAGCGAGACGGCAACCGAACCGTCGCAGTTGGACGCGAAGGTCGTGGCCGGCGTGGTGCAGCTCTTGTCGCCGCCGTTGTACCAACCCTGCGGGCCGGTGGACCGGTTGCCCGGCGCGCCCGGCGAGCCCAGCTTCTTGTCGCCGTATCGCTTGCCACCCTCGACCAGCGGGTCGATGACCTGCTCGGCGTCGCCCCAGATCAGGTCGACCTGGGTGTGGCAGTTCGGGATCTCGACGTTCAGCTCGATCTCGGTCTGGGTGCCACCGATCCAGTCGCTGTCCGGCGTGCCGTAGACGTACTGCGGGGTGGCGAACTGCGGCCGCGGCGCGAAGTACGACACCAGCGTGAACCACTGCTTGCCCTCGCCGCAGAGCGGCAGCTCACCGTCGAGCTTGACGGTGGCGGTG
The DNA here is from genome assembly GCF_003172955.1 of Micromonospora acroterricola. Classification (GTDB taxonomy): domain Bacteria; phylum Actinomycetota; class Actinomycetes; order Mycobacteriales; family Micromonosporaceae; genus Micromonospora; species Micromonospora acroterricola. Next base: position 1,745 of record NZ_QGKR01000123.1, read on the forward strand.
CCCTTCGGGCCGTCGAAGGTGTGGCTGTACTTGGCCTGGCTGGCGTCGACGCACTCCGGGGTCGGAGCGCAGGACTTGTCGGCGGCGAGGTTGATGTCGCCCTTGTCGGTGTGCTCCGCGGTGACCTTGTTGTCCACCAGCCACTCGGCGTACACCTCGAGGGTGGCCGTGGCGGTGTCGCCCGGCACCCGCTGGACGGCCACCACGGAGGCGGCCTCGGGGATGACGTAGCCCTGCAGATCGACCGCGGCGGCGCCCTGTACGGGCACGTTCACCGGGGTCCCCGGCCCGGCGGTCACCTTCTGGAGCGTCGCGTCCTTGTTGGTTTCGCTGTTCTCCACCTTCCAGGTGATCACGCGCTCGCCGGTGAGCCGGTCACAGTCGGCGGTGGCGGTGATGGTGGTGTGGTGCGCGCTGGCTGGGGCGGCCACCGCGACGGCCCCGGTGAGGCCGATGAGGGCGGCTCCGAGGACGGCCAGCGGTCGCCGGAGCGACAGCTTGGGACGGATCACGGGTACTCCTGGAGTGCTGAAGCGTCGGGGTGTCGACACGGGAGCGGCAGTGGACGGTCGCTGCACGTCCGATGTTGGGGGCGCCTTCCCGAGCCGTGGGCCGGCGGGTTGCCGCCGGCACCCGGCAGACCCTAGCGAGATCGCGGCGAGCGATACAGCGCTCAGGATTCGTTAAGACTGATGTTATGAATATGAGATCATCGATATACTCCCGGTGATCCTGTGATCGCTCGTGCGATACGGGCGGTGGCGGTGGCGGCCCCCGTCGGCTCGCGTAGCGTCGGGGTCATGAGCAGGAGGAGACGGTGACCCGGATCGTGGCCGGGACGCTCGGCGGCCGGCGTATCGCCGCGCCTCCCGGCGCCGGCACCCGACCGACCTCCGACCGGGTCCGGGAGGCGTTGTTCAGCGCCGTCCAGGCCGAGGCCGACCTCCACGGCGCCCGTTTCGCCGACCTGTACGCCGGCTCCGGCGCGGTCGGGCTGGAGGCGCTCTCCCGGGGCGCGGGGCACGTGCTGCTGGTCGAGTCCGACCCCCGCGCGGCCCGGGTGATCCGGGAGAACGTGGCCGCGCTGCGAGCGGGCTCCGCCGTCCGCCTGGTGACCGGCAAGGTGGCGACCGTGCTGGCCGCCGGCCCGGAGGGCGGGCCGTACGACGTGGTCTTCGCCGACCCGCCGTACGCCGTGCCCGACGCGGATATCACCGCGCTGCTGACCACGCTGGTCGACGGCGGCTGGCTGGCCGGCGACGCCCTGGTGGTGGTGGAGCGGTCCAGCCGCACCGGGCCGGTCGAGTGGGTGGAAGGGATCACGGCCGAGCGCAGTCGCCGTTACGGCGAGACCACACTTTGGTACGGTCGCCGATCATGAGACGTGCGGTGTGTCCCGGCTCGTTCGATCCGGTCACCAACGGACACCTCGACATCATCGGCCGGGCCAGCCGGCTCTTCGACGAGGTGATCGTCGGCGTGCTGGTGAACCAGTCGAAGAGTGGCCTGTTCACCGTCGAGGAGCGGATCGACATGCTCCGCGAGGTGACCGCCTCGTACGGCAACGTACGGGTCGAGTCGTTCCGGGGGTTGCTGGTCGACTTCTGCCGCGCCCAGCAGGCGAGCGTGCTGATCAAGGGCCTGCGGGCGGTCAGCGACTTCGACTACGAGTTGCAGATGGCCCAGATGAACATCGGGCTGGCGGGCGTCGAGACGCTGTTCATGCCGACGAACCCGCTCTACTCGTTCCTCTCCTCCAGCCTCGTCAAGGACGTGGCCAAGTGGGGCGGCGACATCTCCGCCCACGTCCCCGACCGGGTCCGCGAAGCCCTCCAGGCCCGCCTCGGCCCCCGCCCCTGACGCACGCCCCGTTCTCGGATCCGGCGCGTCCTTCTGGCGCTGTCTGTCCCGGCAGGGAGCGCAGGACCGGCGAGGTGAGGGTCGGGTACAGCGCGCAGTGACGGTGTTGCGACTCGCCGGGCTGGGGTGGATCGGGCAGGTGTGGGGCGGGCAGGACATGATTGGTGGAGCGGGGAACCGGCCGTAGCCCGCATCATGGAGGTCGGCCGACGAACGACAGGAGTGAGGTACCGGTGGACCCGCTCGATCGCATCGACGAACTGATCGCCATGGTGGAGCAGGCCCGCTCCGTCCCGATGTCGCGCAACAACTGCATGGTCGACCGGGGTGAGATGATCGCCGCCCTCGACGAGATGCGCGCTGACCTCCCCGCCGACCTGCGTCGCGCCTCCGCGCTGCTCGACGAGCGCGACAAGATCATGGAAGCCGGCAAGCGCGAGGCGGACCGGATCATCAGCGAGGGTGAGGCGGAACACGCCCGCCTCGTCTCGGTGAACGAGATCACTGTCTCGGCCGAGCACGAGGGCGCCCGGATCATCGCCGAGGCCCGGGCCGAGGCGCAGCGCCTGCGTGAGGAGGTCGACGACTACGTCGACACCGCGCTGGCCAACTTCGAGCAGTTCCTCACCAGGGCGCTCGCCTCGATAGAGCGCGGCCGGGACAAGATGCACGCGCTGCGTGAGATTGGCACCTTCGGTGGGGATGAGGCGGAACGCCCGCTACCCTTCTGAGCGGCACCTCACCAGCCGACATTCTGAGGCAGGCGTCGCCCCCGGTTCGACGGTCCGGCGGTCGCCCAGGTAACCTTTTTTGTCGGCCTCACACCGGCCGGAGTCTGACTATGCCCAAACACTCGCCATCGACACTCGACCCCAGGTCGCCGCTGGTCCTCGACACGAGGGACCTGCCGCGCCGGCCTGGCGCGATGCGTCCGGTCCAGCGGGTCGTGCCGGCACCGGCGGACCTCGGTGTGGAGTTGATCGGCGTTCCGGAGGGCGCGGACCTCAACCTCGATCTGAGGTTGGAGTCGGTGTCCGAGGGCGTGCTCGTCTCCGGGGCCATCACCGGTCCCGTCCGGGGCGAGTGCGGGCGCTGCCTGCGCGAGATCAACGACTCGATGGCCGTGACGATCCAGGAGCTGTACGCGTACGAGAACAGCACCACGGACGCCACGACCGACGAGGACGAGGTGGGCCGGATGCAGGGCGATCTGATCGACCTGGAGCCGGCGCTGCGGGACGCGTTGGTGCTCACGCTGCCGACCAACCCGCTCTGCCGGGAGGACTGCCCAGGACTGTGCCCCGAATGCGGGACGCACTGGGACGATCTGCCGGCCGACCACAGTCACCAGCAGATCGACCCGCGTTGGGCGGGCCTGTCGCAAATGACCCGTACAGAGGAGTAAGAACCGTGGCCGTCCCGAAGCGCAAGATGTCGCGCAGCAACACCCGGTCCCGCCGGGCGAACTGGAAGGCGACCGTGGTCGCGACCGTCGCGTGCCCGCAGTGCAAGTCCCCGAAGCTGCCGCACGCCGCCTGCTCCGTCTGCGGCACCTACAACGGCCGCCAGGTCATCGAGGTCTGACCTGGACGCCGAGTGACGCCCCCGACCCCGGGTCGGGCGGCGCGCGCACCCTGGCATTCGCCCGGTGCCCCGGCTCCCTCCGACGCCGGCCGGCCCACTCCGGTCGGCGTACCAGTGGAGCCGGGCACCGCGCGGATCGCCGTTGACCTCCTCGGCGGGGACGACGCTCCCGCCGTCGTGGTTGACGGCGCTCTGCGGGCCGTGCGCGCCGACCCTGACCTGCATCTGCTACTCGTCGGCCCGGCCGAGGTCGCCGACGAGCTGATCGCTGCCCTCGATCCGGTGCAACGCGTCCGGATCACGGTGCGGCCGGTCCGCGACGCCGTCGGCATGGCCGACCATCCCAGCGCCGCCCGCGCGGAGAGCACCGTCCGGGCCGCTGTCACCGCCGTCCACGACGGCATCGCCGACGCCCTGGTCTCCGCCGGCGCCACCGGTGCCACCGTCACCGCCGCCGTGCTCGGCCTCGGCCGCTGGCCCGAGGTCCGTCAGCCCGCCCTGGTCGCCACCCTGCCCGCCGTCACCGGGCCGGTCGTGCTGCTCGACGTCGGGGGGTCGCTGGAGCCCCGCCCCGCCACCCTCGCCCGGCACGCCGTGCTCGGCGCCGCGTACGCCGAGGTGGCGCACGCGGTCCCCGAGCCGCGGGTCGGCCTGCTCTCCGTGGGCACCGAGGCCGGTAAGGGCGACCGGGTCCGCCGGGCCACCGACCCGCTGTTGGCCATCGAGCCGCTGCCCGGAGGAGCCCGCTACGTCGGGCTGGTCGAGGGGTACGACGTGGCCGTCGGCGCGCGCGCCGATGTGGTGGTCACCGACGGCTTCACCGGTAACGTGCTGCTCAAGGCGATCGAGGGCGCGTACGCGATGGCCGGCGGCCCGCCCGTCGGTGGTGGCGCGCCCCGTGCCGCCGCCCTGCTCGGCGTTGCCGGGACGGTGGTCGTCTGCCACGGCGCCGCCCGCGCCGACGACGTCGCCTCCGGCATCGCCCTCGCCGCCCACCTGTGGCGGCGGCGTGCCATCGACCTGGTATCCGCGTTGCTCGAGGGCGGCGACGCGACGGACCGCACCGACCGCTCCACCGACACCGAGGTACGCACATCATGAACAACGACAAGCGGCGGCGGGCGTCCGTCGGTCACCTGGAAGCCGCGTTCGGCGTGAGCCTGGAACCCGACCTGCTGCAACGCGCGCTGACCCACCGCTCGTACGCGTACGAGAACGGTGGCCTGCCGACCAACGAACGGCTGGAGTTCCTCGGCGACTCGGTGCTCGGCGTGGTGATCACCACGGCGCTCTTCCACAACCACCCGGACCTGCCCGAGGGGCAGTTGGCCAAGCTGCGCGCCAGCGTGGTCAACATGCGCGCGCTCGCCGACGTCGCGCGTGGCCTGGGCCCGGACGGCCTCGGCGCGTACCTGCTGCTCGGCAAGGGTGAGGAGACCACCGGCGGCCGGGACAAGGCGAGCATCCTCGCCGACACGCTGGAGGCGCTGCTCGGCGCGATCTACCTCCAGTACGGGCTGGACACCGCCGGGATCGTCATCCACCGGCTGTTCGACCCGCTGATGGCCGAGTCGGCCGGCCGGGGCGCCGCCCTGGACTGGAAGACGAGCCTCCAGGAGCTGACCGCGGCGCTCGGGCTCGGCGTACCGGAGTACCGGATCGAGGGCACCGGTCCGGACCACCTCAAGACGTTCACCGCCTGGGTGGTGGTGGCCGGCAACCGGTACGGCGGCGCCGAGGGGCGCAGCAAGAAGGAGGCCGAGCAGCGCGCCGCCGAGGCGGCCTGGCGCACCCTGGCCGACCAGGACGGCTCGGCCGGTGCGGACGGCCGGAGCGGCCAGGACGGCTCGGCCGACCGGGACGAGCCGGTCGGGCCCCTGGAGCGGGCCGAGCGGGCGGCCCGCACGGAGCAGGCCGACCACACCGCACAGGTCATGCCGGCCGACGTCGCGGCCGAGCAGGCCGGTCCCAACGGCGCCGGACCGTCCACGAACGGCGCCCGCCCGGCCGGGGACAGCGGCCCCGCCGCCGACGCGACCGGTGCCGCCGACGCGACCGGTGCCGCCGACGGGAGCGACGCGAGGCTGGGCCGTGCCTGAACTGCCCGAGGTGGAGACCGTCCGGCAGGGGCTGGCCCAGTGGGTCGTCGGTCGCCGGATCGCCTCGGTGGAGGTCCGTCACCCCCGCGCCGTCCGCCGGCACGTCCCCGGCGGCGCGCACTTCGCCGACGTGCTCGCCGACCGCACCGTGCTGGACGTCCGCCGCCGGGGCAAGTACCTGTGGCTGCCGCTGGACAGCGGCGACGCGGTGATCGGGCACCTCGGCATGTCCGGTCAGCTGCTCCTCCAGCCACCCGGCACCCCGGACGAGACCCACCTGCGGGTGCGGTTCCGGTTCGCGGACGACGGCCCGGAGCTGCGCTTCGTCGACCAGCGCACGTTCGGCGGGCTCGCGGTCAGCGAGGGCGGCGCCGACCTGCCCGCCGAGATCGCGCACATCGCCCGCGACCCGATGGACCCGGAGTTCTCCGACGCGGCGTTCGTCGCCGCGCTGCGCCGCCGGCGGACCGAGGTGAAACGCGCCCTGCTCGACCAGACCCTGATCTCCGGGGTGGGCAACATCTACGCCGACGAGGCGCTCTGGCGTGCCGGGCTGCACGGCGCCCGGCCCACGGACGCGCTGACCGGCCCCGCCGCGCTGCGCCTGCTCGGCCACGTCCGCGACGTGCTCGCCGAGGCGATCAAGCAGGGTGGCACCAGCTTCGATGCCCTCTACGTCAACGTCAACGGCGAGAGCGGCTACTTCGACCGGGCGCTGAACGTGTACGGCCGGGAGGGTGAGCCGTGCCGGCGGTGCGGCGCGCCGGTCCGCCGCGAGGCGTTCATGAACCGCTCCTCGTACAGTTGCCCGCGCTGCCAGCCCCGCCCCCGGGGTTCCCTTCGGGGATGACCCCGAGCCGGCTCCGGGTCCGTGCCGGCGGGTCGCGGCGGACCGCTCCGGGGCGGACCCCCGCCGGCTGTCCGAAACGCGGGTGATGCCCGCCGTGCCACTCGGAGCACCCCGTCACCGCGTCCGGCCCGGCTCCGGGCCGGGCCGGGGCCGATCCCCGATGTGAGCGTCTCGTCACGCCCCTAGCGTCAGCACCGTTGGCAGGGGGTTGACGTGACAGGGGGACCCGAGATGGGGACAAGACCGGTGACGGTGCGGATGGCGCGGTGGAGCGCCGAGCACCCGTGGCGGGCGATCGCACTGTGGGCCGTGTTCGTCGCGGTGTGCTTCGTCGGTGGCAACGCCGCCGGCCTCAACGAGGCCACCAGCAGCGACCAGGCCATCGGCGAGGCGGGACGCGCCAGCCTGATCGTGGACGGTGGCGCCTTCGACGACCCGGCCGTCGAGAACGTCCTGATCACCGCCCGGGCCGGGACGCTCGACCCGGGGGCGGCGAAGGTGGCGGCGGACGACGCGGCGGCCCGCCTGCGGACGGTCACCGGCGTCGCCGAGGTCGGCCAGCCGATCACCGCCCGGGACGGTTCGGCGCTGCTGCTGCCGATCACCATGTCCGGCGACCCGGACACCGCGTCCGACCGGGTGCAACCGCTGCGCGACGCCACCGCCACCGTGCAGGACGCGCACCCGCAGCTGCGCGTCGAGCAGGTCGGCGGGCCGTCGATCGGCCAGGCCCTCGACGACACCCTGGGCAAGGACTTCAAGCGCGCCGAGCTGCTCAGCCTCCCGGTCACCCTGGCCATCCTGATCGTCGCGTTCGGCGCGCTCATCGCGGCCAGCGTGCCGGTGCTGCTGGCGCTCTCCTCGGTCGCCGCCGCGATGGGTCTGTCCACCCTCGCCTCGCACCTCGTGCCGGCCACCGACACCACGGCCCCGGTGATCCTGCTGATCGGCATGGCGGTCGGGGTCGACTACTCGCTGTTCTACGTCCGCCGGGAACGGGAGGAACGCGCAAAGGGCCGCTCCGGCCTGGACGCGGTGGAGATCGCCGCGGAGACCTCCGGGCACGCGGTGGTGGTGTCCGGCTTCGCGGTGATCATTTCGATGGCCGGCCTGCTGCTCGCCGGCGACGTGGTCTTCTCGTCGCTCGCCGTCGGCTCGATCCTGGTGGTGGCGGTCGCGGTGGTGGGCTCGCTGACTGTGCTGCCCGCCCTGCTGGCCAAGCTCGGTCGCTGGGTGGACCGGCCCCGGGTGCCGCTGCTCTGGCGACTGACCGCTCCGCGCGCCGGCCGGCACGGCCAGCCCCGCTCGCCCCGGCTCTGGCCGGCGGTGCTCCGGCCGGCGCTGCGGGCCCCGGTGCCCACCCTGGTCATCTCGGTCGGGTTGCTGCTCGCGCTGGCCGCGCCGGCGCTCGGCATGAAGCTGAAGTTCCCCGGCATGGAGGACCTGCCGCGCACCACCCCGGCCATGCAGGCGTACGACCGCCTCACCGCCGCCTTCCCGAGCACCGGCACCAATCACGTGGTGGCCGTCCGGGCGCCGGCGGAACAGGCCGACCGGGTCCGCGCCGCGCTCACCGACCTGGCCACCCGTGCCGCCGGCGACCCGCTGTTCGCCCCGACGGAGGCGGACGGCCCGAAGATCCAGGTGTCGGCCGACCGGCGGGTGTCGGTGCTGGACGTCGCCACCCCGTACGCCAGCCGGGACGACCGGTCGGTGCGGTCGCTGGAGAAGCTGCGCGACGACCTGGTCCCGGCCGAGCTGCGGGACATCCCGGGCATCGAGTACGCGGTCGGCGGCAGCGTGGCCGACAGCGAGGACTACGCGCAGCACGTCCGGGACAAGCTGCCGCTGGTGATGGCCTTCGTGCTGGTGCTCACCTTCCTGGTCATGGTGCTCACCTTCCGGTCGGTGGTGGTGGCGGCCAGCGCGATCGCGCTGAACCTGCTCTCGGCCGGCGCCGCGTACGGGCTGCTGGTGCTGGTCTTCCAGGGGGACTGGGCGGCGGGGCCGCTCGGCTTCACCTCGATGGGCGCGATCGTGTCCTGGCTGCCGCTGTTCCTCTTCGTGGTGCTGTTCGGCCTCTCCATGGACTACCACGTCTTCGTGGTCAGCCGGATCCGCGAGGGGATCCGGGCCGGCATGTCCAACCGGGACGCGGTGGCGTACGGGATCACGTCGTCGGCCGGCGTGGTGACCAGCGCGGCGATCGTGATGGTCGGCGTGTTCTCGATCTTCGCCACGCTCAGCACGATCGACATGAAGCAGCTCGGCATCGGTCTGGCGGCGGCGATCCTGCTGGACGCCACGATCATCCGGGGCGTGGTGCTACCGGCACTGATGACCATGCTCGGCGACGCCAACTGGTGGGCCCCCCGCTTCCTGCGCCAGCGGCCGGCGCCCGCCCCCACCGATCCACCGGCCGCCGCCCCGGAGCTGGTGTCGGTGTCCTGACCGTTGTCTCCGCCGGCCGGGCCGCGACCGCGGTCCGGCCCGGCGGTGCTGCGCCGCCGCGTCCCGGTCGACCACCAGCGCACGGAGGTCAGGGCAGCGGGCAGGCTTCCCGCCAGGCGTCCAGCGTCCGGTCCTTGCGGATGGACGCGAAGCCGTAGCCGACGGTGGTGACGCAGAAGTCGTCGGTCGAGCCGGTGTACTCGACGTGGAAGACCGGCTTGTCGGCGTCGGCGAACGGCAGCAGCTTGGCGCACAGGTCCAGCCGGGCGCACTCCTCGTTGACCGCGAAGTCGAAGTCCGGAGCCAGCGCGGCGAGCTGCGGCACGTCGTTGACCAGCCCGGGGGAGAGGTCCAGCGACCGGGCCAGCCGGGCCAGCCGGCGGTTGAACATCAACTGGTCGTCGAAGTCCAGCGGGAAGCCGGTGCGAGACGCGTACCCGTCGGCGTCGGCCAGCGCCACCGCGCCGAACCCCTTGCCCCGGCAGAGCCGGAACCGGTCGGCCAGGACCGGCTCCAGCGCATCCCACCGTCGGACGTCCAGCCACCGGCTGCCCGGCTGGCGGCCGGTCGAGCCCTGCACCCCGGCCGGGAGCCGGCTGGCGTCCGGGTCGGCCGAGCGGACCGAGCCGACGTGCACCTGGCAGATCAGGCGGCGGTCGCGGGAGCGCAGCTCGGCGGTCTGGGCGGCGGTGGTGGCCACCGGGTCGAGCAGGAAGACGTCGGCGTCCACCGTCGGGTCGAGGGTGCCACTGACCTGCCACTGCCACTGCCAGTGGCGGGCCTGGTCGGCCGGCCAGCGGGTGGGCGCGCCGGGCGGCGTCAGCTGCTCGACCCGGCAGCCGTACGCCGGCACCGCCACGGCGATTGCGACGCAGGCCGACACGATCCGGCGCAGCGGGCATACGACGGCGCGTCGCCGCGGCCGGATCCGCATCGGCAGCTCCCGGGTCCCGGGCGGCCCGTCGCCGCCCTCACCGGTACGCCGCCCCCACGCTCCGGCCCGACGTACCTCACCGGGTCAAACGAGCGCGGGGGCGCGGACGACGCGCGGTCAGCGCGGCGCCGCGAAGACCTGCGTCCAGTACGGTCCGTTGCTGCTGGCGATGCCGACGCCGATCTCGGTGAACGCGCAGTTCAGGATGTTCGCGCGGTGGCCGGAGCTGTTCATCCAGGCGTCCATCACGGCGGCCGGCGTCTTCTGGTTCCACGCCACGTTCTCGCCGTAGGTGCGCCAGGTGTAGCCGACCCGGTCCAGGCGGACGCCGGCGTCGCTGCCGTCGCTGCCGGTGTGCGACATGTTCTGGTGGTCGGCCTGGTCCTGGCTGTGCCGCTGGGCGGCGGTCATCAGCTTGTCGTCGATGCTCAGCGCCTTGCAGCCGGCCTTGGCCCGCTCGGCGTTGACCAGGTCCACCACCTCGCGGGCCTGGGCGCTGACGCTGCCACCGCCACTGCCGCTGGTGCTCGTGCCGTTGGTGGCGCTCGGCGCGCTGACGCGCGGGGCGCTGCGCCGCGACGCGGCGTTGGTGCGCGACGGAGTCGGGGTGGGCTTGACGACCCGGCTCGGTGTGGGGCTCGGCCGGGCCGAGGTGGGCGCGGCGGTCGGGGAGGGCGCGACCAGGCTGTCGACGGCCGGCTCCTCGGTCGGCACCGCCGGTGCGGCGGCGATCGTGTCGTCGACGGCGGTCGGCTCGCTGGCCGCGTCGTCTCCGCCGGGCATCGCGAGCGCGCCGACGCCGAGGCTCACCACGAGGGTGGCCGCCGCGGCGGCGCCTCCGATCATCAGCGGCCGGCGCCAGCGCCGCGGGGAACGGTGCCGCCCCTCACCCCGGCCGGCGCCGGTCTGCCATTCGCCGGTGGTCTCCTCGCCGCCGTCGGTGCGCCAGCCGCCGGTGGTCTCCTCGACGGGGTCGCTGCGACGCCAGTCGCCGGTCGGCTCGTCGTCGGACCGGTAGGCGGGCTCGTACGCCGGCCACCCGGCGGTGCGGTCGTCGGCCGGCCCGGCGGGGGCCTCCGGTTCCGGCTCCCAGCGTGCGGTGGGCTGCGCGCGGTGCCACTCGTCGGCGGGCTGGTCGGGGTCGTCACCGAACAGGTAGGCCGAGCGGGGCTCCGGGCGGTCGCTCAGCCAGTCCGGCTCGTCGGTCGGCCGCTCGGCGCGCCGGGGGGCGCCGTTCGGGTCCATCGGGTCGGTCCAGCCGTACACGGCACTGCCTCCACGGGGTTGGTTGCGGGCCGGAGTGACGCTACGACCCGTCCACGACCTGCGGCAACGTGGCTAAGGAAGAGTTAAGGGGAAGTCGGACGCGAGGGTGCGGACTTCGCGGAAAGAAGGCGTACAGTAAAGGCGTCCGGACAGAGAGTGTCCGTGCCGTGAGGCAGCCCCCCGACAAGTGGACAGGTCGACGTAGAGATGATCTACGGCCTGCGAGAACTTGACGAAGGAGGGGTTTGCGGCTCAATATATAGGTGTCGCCAGTCGCGCCCGGTCATGCCCAGATACAGCTGGAATGACAGTCGCGTATGAATGGGCGCGCGTTGGCCGGCCTTTCCGGCAGCGCATATCAAGGAGTCAGCATGGCGAAGGCCCTCTACGGCCACGTAGGTGCAGCGCCCGACCGGCGTCTGCTCGACGAGGTCACCCGACTGCGTGCCAGGGTTCAGGCACTGGAGTTCGAGATCACGCGTCTGCGCGCCGACAATGATCGGCTCGCGGCGGCTGCGGCGGAGGCGGACGACCTGCTCCGTCTGGCCGAGCCGGCGCTGACCTGATCTTCGGGTAGCCAAAAACTGAATCGCACCATCGCAAAAATGCGCGCCGACACGACTCTGTGCCGGCGCGCAACGCTGTCCGGCCCCTTTCCCGGCCGACGATTTATGATCTTGCTTGGGCGGCGCCGGAACCGCGCCACCCCTTTCCGGAAACGCGCCGACCGGTTACTGATCATGAACGTTGTTTGCCTTTCTCCGCGCCACCGGAACAACCGCGTCGTGCTCTTCGGCGCTCCCGATCGCGTGCCCCGGGGCGGGTCGCGTGCCCGACCGCTCCCGCCACCGGGTTAGTCTGCGGGTTCACCCAGGTCCGCGTTGCCGGCGACGGTACGGCGGCCACCGGACGAGGATCGAGAAGGTGTATCTCAAGAGCCTGACGGTGAAGGGCTTCAAATCCTTCGCCTCCGCCACGACGTTGAAGCTGGAGCCCGGGATCACCTGCGTGGTGGGCCCGAACGGCTCCGGCAAGTCCAACGTCGTCGACGCCATCGCCTGGGTGCTCGGCGAGCAGGGCGCCAAGGCGCTGCGCGGCGGCAAGATGGAGGACGTCATCTTCGCCGGCACCGCCGGTCGGGCGCCGCTGGGCCGCGCCGAGGTCACCCTCACCATCGACAACACCGACGGCGCGCTGCCGATCGAGTACACCGAGGTCTCCATCACCCGCCGGATGTTCCGCTCCGGCGAGAGCGAGTACGAGATCAACGGCAACTCCTGCCGCCTGCTCGACATCCAGGAGCTGCTGTCGGACTCGGGCATCGGCCGGGAGATGCACATCATCGTCGGTCAGGGCCGGCTCGACGGGATGCTGCACGCCAAGCCGGAGGACCGCCGGGCGTTCATCGAGGAGGCGGCCGGCGTCCTCAAGCACCGCAAGCGCAAGGAAAAGGCGCTGCGCAAGCTCGACGCGATGCAAGTGAATCTCAACCGCGTCACCGACCTCACGGCCGAGCTGCGCCGCCAGCTCAAGCCGCTGGGCCGGCAGGCGGAGGTGGCCCGGCGCGCCGCCGCCATCCAGGCCAACCTGCGGGACGCCCGCCTGCGCCTGCTCGCCGACGACCTGGCCACCCTGCGGACCACCCTGGACCGGGAGATCGCCGACGAGACCGCGCTGCGGGAGCGGCGCGAGCAGGTCGAGGCCGAGCACGCCGAGGTGCAGGGCCGGCTCGGTGAGCTGGAAGCCGCGCTGGCCGAGGACGCGCCGCTGCTCGCCGCCGCCCAGGACACCTGGTACAAGCTCTCCGCCCTGCAGGAACGCTTCCGCTCGATCGAGCAGCTGGCCCGGGAGCGGCTGCGGCACCTGAGCGCCTCCGGCGACGACGAGCGGCCCGGCCGCGACCCGGACCAGCTCGAGGCCGAGGCCGAACGGGTCCGCGAGCAGGAGGACGAGCTGCGCGCGGCGCTCACCGACGACCAGATCCGGCTGGCCGAGGCGGTGGAGCACCGCCAGGAGCTGGAGCGTCAGCTCGCCGCCGCCGAGCGCGAGCTGGTCGCCGCCGCCAAGGCCATCGCCGACCGGCGTGAGGGAATGGCCCGGCTCACCGGCCAGGTCAACTCGGCCCGCGCCCGGACCACCAGCGCCGGCGAGGAGATCGAACGCCTCGCCGTGGCGCATGCCGACGCGCTGGGTCGCGCCGAGCAGGCGCAGGCGGACCTGGACGCGGTGGCCGCGCAGTCGACCGAGGCCGACCGGGACAACGCCGACCTCGACGCCCGGCACGCCGAGGCGGTCGCCGCGCAGGACCGGGCGCAGGCCACCGTCCGGTCGCTGGCCGACGCCGAGCGGGCGGCGGAGAAGGACGCGGCCACCTGGAAGGCCCGCGAGGAGGCGCTCTCCCTGGGCCTGCGGCGCAAGGACGGTGGGGGCGCGCTGCTCGCCCGCGCCGGCGAGGTGCCAGGCCTGCTCGGCAGCCTCGCCGGGCTGCTCACCGTCGCCCCGGGGAACGAGGCCGCGCTGGCCGCCGCGCTCGGCGGCCTCGCCGACGCGGTCGCGGTCAGCGGGGTGGACGAGGCCGTCGAGGCCATGCGGCTGCTCAAGATCTCCGACGCCGGCCGGGCCGGCCTGCTGGTGGGCAGCCCGGCCGGGCCCGGCATGACGGGCTCCGCCGACGCGCTGCGCCCGAAGCTGCCCGACGGCGCCCGGTGGGCGCCCGACCTGGTGGAGTGCGCCGCCGAACTGCGCCCCGCCGTGCACCGGGCGCTGCGCGACGTGGCGCTCGTCGACGATCTGGCCGCCGCCGCCGAGCTGGTCGCCGGCAACCCGGAGCTGCGCGCCGTCACCCCCGACGGCGACGTGGTCGGGGCGTACGCGGCGGCCGGCGGGTCGGCCAAGGCGCCCAGCTACATCGAGGTGCAGGCGGCCGTCGAGGAGGCCCGCACCAACCGGCTCGCCGCCGAGCGCGCCGGCGCCGAGCTGCGCGACCAGCTCGTCGAGGCCCGCGCCGAGGTGGCCGCCGCCAAGGAGGCCGTGCAGCACGCCGCCGCCGAGAAGCGCGAGGCGGAGAGCCACCGCAACGCCGCAGCCCGCCGACTGGCCGAGCTGGGCGCGGCGGCCCGCTCGGCGAAGGCGGAGACCGATCGCCTCGGCGAGTCCCGCGCCCGCGCCGAGGCGGCCCGCCAGCGGGACCTCGCCGCGCTCGCCGAGCTGGAGGAGCGGCTTCGGCTGGCCGAGGAGACCCCGGTCGACGCCGAGCCCTCCGCCGAGGAACGGGACCAGCTCGCCGCGATGGTGCCACAGGCCCGGCAGAACGAGATGGAGGTCCGGCTCGCGGTGCGTACCGCCGAGGAGCGGGTCTCCTCGATCGCCGGCCGGGCCGACTCGCTCGCTCGGCAGGCCATCGCGGAGCGGGCTGCCCGGGAACGCGCGGCGGCCCGGCGGGCCGCGCGCACCCGGGGCGCGGGCATCGCCCGGGCCGTCGCCGGCGGCGCCCGGGAGGCCCTCACCCGGCTCACCACCTCGATCGCGACGGCCGAGGAGCACCGCGACGCGGTGGCGCGGGAACGCGCCGCCCGCGAGGCGGAGCTCCAGGAGGTACGCGGGGCCGCGAAGCGGTTCGGCGCGGAGCTGGAGCGGCTGACCAGTCAGGTGCACCGGGACGAGGTGGCCCGCGCGGAACAGCGGCTGCGCATCGAGCAGCTGGAGGCGAAGGCCGCCGAGGACTTCGGGCTGGACGTGGAGACCCTGGTCGCCGAGTACGGCCCCACCCAGCCCGTCCCGCCCACCCAGGTCGACGTCGCGGCGGCCGAGCGCGACGGGCTGCCGGTGCCCGAGCCGGTCCGCTACGAGCGGCCGGTGCAGGAGAAGCGTGCCGCCAAGGCGGAACGCGAACTCGCCCTGCTCGGCAAGGTCAACCCGCTCGCGCTGGAGGAGTTCGCGGCGTTGGAGGAGCGCTACAAGTTCCTCTCCGAGCAGCTGGAGGACCTGAAGGCCACCCGGCGGGACCTGCTCACCGTGGTCAAGGACGTGGACGAGCGGATCCTGGAGGTGTTCGCCAGCGCGTTCGACGACACCGCCCGGGAGTTCGAGCAGGTGTTCACCGTGCTCTTCCCCGGCGGCGAGGGTCGGCTGATCCTCACCGACCCCGAGGACCTGCTCGCCACCGGCGTCGAGGTGGAGGCCCGCCCGCCGGGCAAGAAGATCAAGCGGCTGTCCCTGCTCTCCGGTGGCGAGCGGTCGCTGACCGCGGTGGCCATGCTGGTGGCGATCTTCCGCGCCCGGCCCAGCCCGTTCTACATCATGGACGAGGTGGAGGCGGCCCTGGACGACGTGAACCTGGGCCGGCTGATCACGTTGCTGGCACAGTTGCGGGAGAAGAGCCAGCTGATCGTCATCACGCACCAGAAGCGGACGATGGAGATCGCGGACGCGCTCTACGGGGTGACCATGCGCAGCGGGGTCACCCAGGTCATCAGTCAACGGCTCAACCGGGCCGACGAGGACGAGCAGCGGCGCGGCCGCGGCGAGGAGAACGGGTAGTGGCTCGGGAACGCGCGACGGCGCTCCTGCTGGACCTGGACGGCGTCCTGCGCCGGTTCGACCCGGCGGTGGCCGCCCGGGTGGAGCGGGAGTACGGCCTGGACGAGGGAGTGCTCAGCGAGATCGCCATGCAGTGGGGTCGACTCCAGCCGGTGCTCACCGGCCAGGTCAGCCACGCCGACTGGATGTCGAGCGTGGCCGACGCGCTGGCCGAGCCGGCCGGAGGCCCGGACCGGGCGCGGGACGCGGTCGAGCAGTGGCAGCAGCACCGGGGCGAGGTGGACGCCGAGGTGCTCGCCTTCATCCGGGAGGTACGCGCCGCCGGGATCCAGGTCGGCCTGGCCACCAACGCCACCGACCTGCTCGACGCCGACCTGGCCGAGCTGGGCCTGGTCGGTGAGCTGGACGTGGTGGTCAACTCCTCCACGCTGGGCGTGCACAAGCCGGCCAAGGAGTACTTCCAGGCCGCCTGCGAGGCGCTGGCCACCCCGCCGGCCAAGGTGCTCTTCGTCGACGACGAGGACTGGGCGGTCCGGGGCGCCCGCGCCGCCGGGCTCTCCGCGCACCGCTGGGGCGGCCACGGCGACCTGCGCTACCTGCGGGCGGCCCTGGACTACTGAGCCAGCCTCGCCGACCCGAGGCGGCTCAGCCGGTCACTCGCCGGTGACGCCGTCCAGGCGTTCCCGGATCAGGTCGGCGTGCCCGTTGTGCCGGGCGTACTCCTCGATCATGTGGATGTAGACCCAGCGGACGCTCATCTCGTCGGCGGTGCCGTCCCGGCGGGGCCGCCGGAAGGTCTGGTCCAGCGACAGGCCGGCGGCGGCCTTGCGGGCGGCCTCCACCTCGGCGGCGAAGGTGGCGAAGGTGGCCTCCGCGTCGGCCCCGGCGACGGCGTTGAGGTCGGCGTCCGGGTCCTCCTCGCCGTCGTAGAGACCGACGATGTCCTCACCGGCGGCCCGGATGCGGAACCACCAGCGCTCCACGTCGGCCAGGTGCCGCACCAGCCCGAGCAGGGTCAGCCCGGACGGCTCCACGCTCGGCGTCTTCAGCTGGTCGACGGTCAGGCCGGCGCACTTCAGCAGCAGCGTCTGGCGGTGGTAGTCGAGCCAGCCCTCCAGCATGGTGCGCTCGTCGCCGACGTACGGTTCGGGGGTCCGGGTGATCTCCGGTGCTCTCCAGGTCATCCGGTCATCCTTGCCGCAGGGTCTGACAGCCGCGAGTGGGTTTCAGGGCACGACGACGACGGGCCAGCGGCCGGTGCGGACCAGGCGGGTGGCGACCGATCCGACCAGCCGGTGACCGGCCTGCTCGGACGCGCCCACCACCACCATGTCGGCCTGGAACTCGTCGGCCGCCGCGCACAGCTCCCCGTACGCGTCGCCGCGCCGGCACAGGAAGGTCAACGGCAGGCCCAGCTCCTCGGCGCCCCGCCGGCACTCCCGGCGCAGCTCCTCGGCCAGCTCGTCGTGCGTCCGCTGCACCGCGCCGGCGTCCATCCCGGGCACCAGGGCGGTCAGCCCGCTCGCGGAGCTGACGAAGACCACCACCAACGCGGCGCCCTGCCGGCGGGCCAGGCCGGCGGCGTACCAGCCGGCCCGCTCGGAGGTGCGGGTGCCGTCCACGCCGACCAGGACCACCCGGGGGCCGTCCGTGCCACGTTCGAAGGGCAGTGGACGGCTCCGGGGGCCGTACTCCTCGCGGTCGGGCGCTCCCACGCTCATGGCTGGTTACCTCACCTCTGCTCGCCGGTACGGATCACGGCGGCGTCCGCCGCGAGGATCTGGTCGCTGTCCACGTCGCTCGCCGCCGCGGAGCCGTTGTGCTGCCGCAGCGGCACCTCCTTGATGAAGCTCACCGCGATCAGCGCGATGAGCGCGAAGGGGGCGGCGGCCAGGAAGATGTCGCCGGCGCCGTGGCCGTACGCGCTCTCCACGACCGCCCGCAGCGGGCCGGGCAGGGTGTGCACGTCGGGCAGGGCGCCGCCGCTGCCGGAGCTGGACGCGGGGATGCCGAGCTGGGCCAGCCCCTCGGCCAGGTAGTCCTTGACCTTGTGCGCGAGCACCGCGCCGAGGGCGGAGACGCCGATCGCGCCGCCCAGGCTGCGGAAGAACGCGACCACCGAGCTGGCGGCCCCGAGCTCGTGCGGGTCGACGGTGTTCTGCACGGCGAGGACCAGATTCTGCATGGTCATGCCCAGCCCGACGCCGATCAGCGCCATGTAGACGCTCAGAAGCGTGAAGCTGGTGTCCGCCCGGAGCGTGCCCATCAGCGCGAAGCCGACGGTGAGCAGCGCCGAGCCGATCACCAGGAACCGCTTCCACCGGCCGGTACGGGTGATGATCCGCCCGGACAGGGTGGAGGAGACGAGCAGGCCGAGGATCATCGGCAGGGTCATCAGGCCGGACATGGTGGGGCTCTGGCCGCGGCTGATCTGGAAGTACTGGCCGAGGAAGACCGAGGCGCCGAACATGCCCACACCGACCGCGATGCTGGCGACGACCGCCAGGGTGATGGTGCGGTTGCGGAACAGCCGCGGCGGGATCATCGGCTCGGCGGCCCGGGTCTCCACCCGGATCGCCAGGGCGCCGAGCACCAGGGCGCCGAGCACCATGACGGCGCTCTGCCAGGAGACCCACGCGAACTGGTCGCCGGCGAGGGAGACCCAGATCAGCAGCACCGAGACGGCCGCGGTGATGAGCGTGGCGCCCCACCAGTCGATCTGCGCCTTCCGCTTCACGACCGGCAGGTTCAGGGTCTTCTGGAGCACGACCAGCGCGGCGATGGCGAACGGCACGCCGACGTAGAAGCACCAGCGCCAGCCGAGCCAGGAGGTGTCGACGATCACGCCGCCGATCAGCGGGCCGCCGATGGTGCCCACGGCCATCACGGCGCCCAGGTAGCCGCTGTAGCGGCCCCGCTCTCGCGGCGCGATCATGGTCGCCATGATCACCTGGGCCAGCGCGGTGAGGCCGCCGGCGCCGACGCCCTGGAGCACCCGACAGGCGATCAGCTCACTGGTGCCCTGCGCGGCGCCGGCCAGCACCGAGCCCAGGACGTAGATCCCCAGAGCGAGCTGGACCAGGACCTTCTTGCTGGTCAGGTCGGCGAGCTTGCCCCAGATGGGGGTGGTCGCGGTGGTCGCGAGCAGGGCGGAGGTGACGACCCAGGTGTACGCGGACTGGCCCCCGTGCAGCTCGGTGATGATCCGCGGCAGCGCGTTCGAGACGACCGTGGAGGAGAGGATCGCGACGAACATGCCCAGCAGCAGGCCGGAGAGCGCCTCGAGGATCTGCCGGTGGGTCATGTCGACGGCGGTCGCGCGGGTGGGCGCTGTCGCCTGGCTCATCGTTGCTGCCTCCGGGTGGAGTCGAGTGGAACCGTCGTCGATGGGCGGCGGCCGCCTGAAGCAACCGTAGGCCTTGGTTGCCTAAAGCAACAACATGTCGGAGCCGGGGGAGATTCCCCCTCGGGACGGGGTCACTTCCAGGAGTCGTTGAACCGACCGAGCAGCCGGGCGAACTCCTCGACATCGCGGGCCGGCCAGTCGTCCAGGGCGCGGAGGAACTCCCCCAGCCGGGCGGAGCGGGCGAGGTCGAACCGGCGCTGCCCCTCGTCGGTGAGACTGATCTGCGCCGCCCGCCGGTCGCTCGGATCGGGGTCGCGGTTCACCAGGCCGAGGGCCTCCAGCCCGTTGATCTGCCGGCTCAGCGTCCCCTTGCCCACCCCGAGCCGAGCCGCCAGCTCGGTCAACCGGATCGACCCGCTCCGGCGCAGCCACAGCAGCAGCCCGTAGGTGTTCGGTTCGAGGTTCGGGTGCACCTCCCGGGCGATCTCCCAGGAAACCGCCCGACCACGACGCAGCAGGGCGGTCAGCTCGTGCTCGACCGCCCGGATGGGCTCCGGCAGGTGCTCGTCCACGGCGTAGAGACTACGGCGGGGCCCGCTCAGCCGTCGCGGGAGAGTCGGCGGCGCATCACGGGGCGTAGCTGCCCGTCCTTGGTGGTGCCCTCGATGGTCACCTCGGCCCCCCGCCCCCGGTGGGTCAGGGTGGCCACCGCGTTGCCGAAGTAGGGGCCGGCCAGCTTGCGCCAGCGCACACCCGGGCGGCGGACACCGGCCGAGCGGGCCAGCGCCCGGGTGGCCCCCGCGGGCCCGGACGACCAGCCCAGGCGCATCAGCGGACGGATGCCGGCCGGCACCTGGTTGTGGATCGGCGAACAGGTGAGCTGGTGCACCGGGGTGACCACCGCCGGGTCGGCGAACCGGGCCCGCGCCACGTACGAGTGGTGCACGTCCCCGGAGAGCACGCTGATCGACGCTGGAGGGGCGTACGCCGGCCCGGCCCCGATCCGCGCGCCGGTCTGACCCGGAGTGCCCGTGCCGATCCGGGCGAAGGTCTCCGCGAGCGCTTCGAAGGAGCGCCGGAAGGCGGCCCAGTGCTCCAGGTCGAGTGCCCGGCGCAGCTTCTCCGCCCCGCGCGCCACCCAGGGTCGGCGCGAGTCGGCCAGCTTCTCGTTCCACGCCTCGATGTGGTGGATGCCCTGCGGCAGCAGCCAGGGCAGCGAGGTGCCGACCACCAGGTGGTCGTAGACGCCGTGCGCCTGGTCGAGGAACCAGGCCCACTCACCCGGCGGCAGCATCGCCCGGCTGCCCCGGTCAATCACCCGACTGCACCGGTTGTCGAGCATGACCAGCCGGGTCCGCCCCAGGTCCAGCGCGTAGCTCCACTGGTACTGCACCGCGCGCCACCGCTCGGTGTCGTGCGCCAGGTCGGACTCCTGGTCCACCCGGTGCCCGAACTCGCGCAGCACGCCCGTGGCGTCCTCGGCGGCGGCCACCTTCGCGAAGACCGGGTCGGCGGCGATGTCGTCCGGGGAGAGGTTGCCCAGGTGCTGGTAGACCCAGTAGGAGGCGAGCCCACTGCCGATCCGCTCGGACCACCACGGCTGCTCGCGGACCTCCGCCCGCCAGGCGGCCGAGGTGTTCCAGTCGTCGATGATCTCGTGGTCGTCGAAGATCATCACGCTCGGCACGGTGGAGAGCAGCCAGCGGATCTCCGGATCCCGCCAGGACTCCAGGTAGAGCTTGGTGTACTCGTCGAAGCTCACCACCTGGTCGGCCGGGGCGCCCTTCGGCCGCCGTCGGCGCCGGCGCAGCAGCCGGCGCACCGTCGGCGAGGTGACGTCGGCGTAGACCTGGTCGCCGAGCAGCACCAGCAGGTCGGGCAGCGCGGCCGTCTCGGGATCGGCCATCAGGCGCCGGGCGTACGCGTCCAGCGCGTCCGGCGGGAGCTTGCGGGTGGTGGCGTGCTGGGTGGTCTCCCGGCACGAGCCGAAGATCAGGTTGACCGGCTGGTCCCGGTCGTCGGCGGCACGGGTGCGGATCACGCTCGGCGGGAAGCCGCTGCTCGGCACGGGCCAGACCACCTCGTCGTCGACCAGCACCTCGTAGGTGGTCGCGCTGTCCGGGGTGAGCCCCTCCACCACCACGAGCGCGTAGTGGTGGTCGTACGCGGAGAAGGTGGGTGCGGTGCCGGTGGCGCCGTCGGCGGTGCGGACGGTGACCACGGCGGGCGCCGCCGTCTCCACCCAGATGGTGGCCCGGGTGTCGACCACGCGCCGCAGAAGTGGGCCGATGAGGAGGTGTGCGGCGGGCATGCGGCCGAGCCTACCGCCGGTTCCCGGCACCGGCCGGGGAGCGGTGGCTGGGACGCCGCGCCCGCCATCTGACAGGATTCCGGCATGGCCGAATATCTCGTCCTCGCTCTGGTCCTGCTCGGTGTGCTGATCGTCGGCGCAGTCGGGCTGGTGGTGCCGCGGCTTCGCCGGCGCCCCGAGCCCCCGTTGCCGCGCACCGAGGTCGACACCCGGGCCGAGGAGGATCTCGCCGGCCCGCCGGTCGAGGCACCGCAGTCCGATCTGTCCACCGGTGTCCTGGTCGAGCCGCCGCCGGTGATCGAGGCGCCGGCCCCGACCCTGGAGGTGCCCGAGCCGACCGCCGGGCGGCTGGTCCGGCTCCGCTCGCGGCTGTCCCGCTCGCAGAACGTCTTCGGCAAGGGTCTGCTGGGCCTGCTGGCCCGCGACCACCTGGACGAGGACGTCTGGGAGGAGATCGAGGACAGCCTGATCACGGCCGACGTCGGCGTCGACGCCACCCGCGAGATCGTCGACCGGCTCCGCGAGCGGACCCGGGTGCTGGGCACCCGCTCCGCCTCCGAGTTGCGCGCGCTGCTCGCCGCCGAGCTGGTCAACGCCCTCGACCCGAGCATGGACCGGTCCCTGCGCACCGCCCCGAAGGACGGTGTCCCGGCGGTGCTGCTGGTGGTGGGCGTCAACGGCGCCGGCAAGACCACCACCTGCGGCAAGATCGCCCGGGTGCTGGTCGCCGACGGCCGCAGCGTGCTGCTCGGCGCTGCCGACACCTTCCGGGCCGCCGCCGCCGACCAGCTGCAGACCTGGGGCGAACGGGTCGGCGCGGAGACGGTCCGGGGCCCCGAGGCCGCCGACCCGGCCAGCGTCGCCTTCGACGCGGTCCGGCGCGGCACCGACACCGGCGTGGACACCGTGCTCATCGACACCGCCGGCCGCCTGCAGAACAAGGTGGGCCTGATGGACGAGCTCGGCAAGGTCAAGCGGGTGGTCGAGAAGCAGGGCCCGATCGACGAGACACTGCTCATCCTGGACGCCACAACAGGACAGAACGGCCTGGAACAGGCCCGGGTCTTCACCGAGGTCGTCAACGTGACCGGCGTGGTGCTGACCAAGCTCGACGGCACCGCGAAGGGCGGCATCGTGATCGCCGTGCAGCGCAAGCTCGGCATCCCCGTCAAGCTGGTCGGCCTCGGCGAAGGCAAGGACGACCTGGCCCCGTTCGACCCGGCGCAGTTCGTCGACGCGTTGCTGGGGACCGAGGCCGCCGGACGGGACGCGTAGTCTCGGGTGACCACTGACGATCGCGCGTACGCGGGCTGGCGTGACCCCGGCCACCCCTCGCAGCGCCTCGGGAGACCGTACGTGACTTCGCAGGAGATCCCGCTGCACGGCGGCAACGTGAGCACCGTGGTGCGCGTCGGAGACACGGTCCGCCGCAACGCGGGGCCGTGGACACCGTCCGTGCACGCCCTGCTGCGGCACCTGGAGTACGTCGGGTTCACCGGCGCCCCCCGGGCGCTCGGCATGGACGAGCGCAACCGCGAGGTGCTGTCGTACCTGGAGGGGGAGTGCGGGGAGTACCCGCTCGCCCCACACTGGGTGACCGACGAGGCGCTGGTCACCGTCGCCACCATGCTGCGGATGTTCCACGACGCGCAGTACGGCTTCACCCCGTCGCCCGGTGCGGTCTGGCGCTCGTTCGGGCCGCCGCCACCGGACACCGAGGTGATCTGCCACCACGACGCGGCGCCGCACAACGTGATCTGGCGGCCGGACGGCACGCTCGGGCTGATCGACTTCGACCTCGCCTCGCCGGGCTCCCGGATCTACGACGTGGCGTACGCGGCGTGGACCTGGGTGCCGATCTTCGCGGACCGCGACTCGATCACCCTGGGCTGGAAGCGCCCCGACCGCCCGCGCCGGCTGCGGCTCTTCGCCGACGCGTACGGGCTGATCCCCCGGGACCGGCACCGGCTGATCCGGACCATCCGCAAGCGGATCGTGGACCACGTCGAGGGGATCCGCCGGATGGCCGCCGCCGGGGAGCCGGCGTTCGTCCGGATCGTGCACAAGGGGCACCTGCGCCGGCCGATGCGCGACCTGCGGCTGCTCGACTACGAGCGGCACGCTCTGGAGAACGCCCTCCGCTGAGCGCGAGCCGATCCACCCGCGTCCATGTCGACGGGTGTGCGGACTTCGTGACACGTACGAAACAACCCGTCACGAAACGGAAACCGGCACGGGACCGTGGGTGAAACAGCCGGCCGCGAAGCTTCCGCGCAACCGGCCGACGGGCGACGCTGCCCCGGAAAGCCGCGAAGGAGGGAACTTCACCTTTAGGAGGCCAGCGTGCCTGAAGCACCGACGATCGACGGCGCCAATACCGTTTGGCTGCTGGTTTCGACCGCGCTCGTGCTGCTCATGACCCCGGGACTGGCGCTGTTCTACGGCGGGCTCAACCGGGCCAAGGGCGTGCTCAACATGATGATGATGAGCTTCTCCGCCATCGGGCTCATCTCTGTTCTGTGGTGGTTCTACGGCTTCAGCGTCGCCTTCGGGGCCGACGTGAACGGTTTCTGGGGCGACCCGGGTGCGTACCTCGGCACCAAGACCTTCCTCGCCGAGACCGACCTGTGGGGCGCCACGGCGGAGAACCCCAGCGGCATCGGGGTTCCGCTCTATGTGTTCATGGCCTTCCAGATGGTCTTCGCCGTGATCACCGTCGCGCTGATCAGCGGCGCCATCGCCGACCGGGCGAAGTTCGCCGGTTGGCTGCTGTTCGCCTTCGGCTGGGCCACCCTGGTCTACTTCCCGGTCGCGCACTGGGTCTGGGGCGGCGGGATCATCGGCGGTGACATCCACGCGCTGGACTTCGCCGGCGGCACCGCGGTGCACATCAACGCCGGTGCGGCGGCTCTGGCCGTGGCGCTGGTGCTCGGCAAGCGGCTGGGCTGGCCGCGCGAGGGCATGAAGCCGCACAACATCCCGCTGGTCGCGCTCGGCGCCGGTCTGCTGTGGTTCGGGTGGTTCGGGTTCAACGCCGGATCGGAGCTGACCGTCGACTCGGTCGCCGGCCTCGCCTTCATCAACACCCAGCTCGCCACGGCGGCGGCGGTTCTCGGCTGGATCGCGGTCGAGTGGGTCAAGGACCGCAAGCCGACCATGGTCGGTGCCTCGTCCGGCGCGATCGCCGGCCTGGTCGCCATCACCCCGGCCTGTGGCTTCATCGCCCCCTGGGCGGCCGTCCTGCTCGGCATCGTCGCCGGGGTCGTGTGCGCGCTCGCCGTCAGCCTCAAGTACAAGCTCGGCTACGACGACTCCCTCGACGTGGTCGGCGTGCACTTCGTCGGCGGTTGGATCGGGTCGCTCTGGCTCGGTCTCTTCGCCACCAACTCGGTCAACGCCGCGATCAGCGACGTGGTCGGTGCGTCCGACGGTCTCTTCTACGGCGGTGGCGCCACCCAGCTCGGCCGGCAGGCGCTCGCCGGCCTGATCGTCTCGGTCTGGTCGTTCGGCATCGCCTGGGCGCTCGCGTTCGTCATCGAGAAGACGATCGGCTTCCGCGTCCGGGGCGAGGCCGAGGTCGAGGGCATCGACATCGCCGAGCACGCCGAGAGCAGCTACGACCTGTCCCCGGCGGGCGGTGGCACGGGCAGCGCGTTCGCGATGGCCGGCATCGGCACCCCCGGTGGCGGCGCGTCGAGCGGCGCCAAGCCGGAGGCGGACTCCGCCGAGCCGGTCAGCGCGAAGGTCGCCGGTTAACGTTCCTGGGATGGAGGGGTTGGACATGAAGCTGGTGACCGCGGTCATCAAGCCGTACCAGCTGGACGCGGTGAAGGAGGCCCTGCACGCCCTCGGGGTGGCCGGGCTGACCGTCAGCGAGGTCCAGGGGTACGGGCGGCAGAAGGGGCACACCGAGGTCTACCGGGGTGCCGAGTACACGGTCGAGTTCCTGCCCAAGATCCGGGTCGAGGTGCTGACCGACGAGATCGACGTGGACAAGATCGTGGACGCCATCGTCGGTGCTGCCCGCACGGGCAAGATCGGCGACGGCAAGGTCTGGGTCACCGGTGTCGAGGAGGTCGTCCGGGTGCGTACCGGCGAACGCGGCCTCGACGCGCTCTGACGCGGACGACGACCGACATGGCCTCGTTGACCAGGAGGGACGCGTCCGGGCACGGTGACGCGGACCCTCTGGTCAACGAGGTCGTCGGCGTACCCGGAGGGATCGGCGAGCCGGCCCGGCTGGCTCGGGCGGCGGCGTACGACGAGTTCCTGCGCGGGTTGCTGCCCGCGCGTGCGGGGGTGGCGCTGCTCGCCGTCGGTGGGCTGGGCCGGCGACAGTGCGCCCCGTACGGCGACCTCGACCTGGTGCTGCTGCACGCCGGGGTGCCCGGCACGGACGAGCTGGCCGCCTCGGTCTGGTATCCGATCTGGGACGCCGGCCTGCGGCTGGACCACTCGGTGCGGACGGTCGCTGAGGCGCTCTCGGTGGCACAGGACGACGTCAAGGTCGCCCTCGGGCTCCTCGACGCCCGGTTGGTGGCCGGCGACCAGGCGCTCGCCGACGCGCTGATCCGCACCGCCGCCGACCACTGGCGGCGGACCGCCGTCCGCCAGTTGCCCGGTCTGCGGGAGGTCACCGCTGCCCGCTGGCAGGCCCACGGTGAGCTGGCCTTCCTGCTGGAGGGTGATCTCAAGGAGGCCGCTGGAGGGTTGCGCGACGTGGGCCTGTTGCGGGCCATCGCCGCCGCCGGGATCACCGACGCCCTGCGTCCCGCCGTCCGTGCCGCCCACCTGCGCCTGCTGGACACCCGGGACGCGCTGCACCAGCAGGTCGGCCGCCGGGTCGACCGGCTGGTGGCCCAGGAGCGCGACGGGGTTGCCGCGCTGCTCGCGCTGGAGGACGGCGACACCCTCCTGCGCCGGGTCGCCGGGGACGCCCGCACGGTCAGCCACGCCCTGGACGACGCCTTCCGGGCCGCCGACCGGCTGCGGTCCGGCCGTTCCCGGAGCGGGAACGGCGGCCCCGTGCGCCGCCCGGTGGCCCGGGACGTGGTCGAGCACGACGGCGAGCTGGTGCTCGCCCGGACGGCGATCGGCGCACGCCCCGACCCGAGCCTGTCGCTGCGGGTGGCCGCCGCCGCGGCGGTCACCCGGCTGCCGATCGCACGCGCCACCTGCGAGTGGCTGGCGGCGTACTGCCCGCCGTTGCCCGCGCCCTGGCCGGTCGAGGCCCGGGCCGCGTTGACCACGCTGCTCGGCGCCGGTCCCGGCCTGGTGCCGGCCTGGGAGACCTGCGACCGGTACGGGCTGGTCGACGGCTGGCTGCCCGAGTGGACCCGGCTGCGCAGCCTGCCCCAGCACAACCCGGTGCACCGGTACACCCTCGACCGGCACCTGGTGCAGACCGCCCACGAGGCCAGCCGGCACGCCCGCGACGTGGACCGTCCGGACCTGCTGCTGCTCGGCGCCCTGCTGCACGACATCGGCAAGGGTCTGCCCGGGGACCACAGCACGGTCGGTGTGCCGCTGGCCGAGGCGGTGGCGACCCGGATCGGCCTGCCCGCCGGGGAGGCCGGGCTGATCGGCACGCTGGTCCGGCTGCACCTGCTGCTGCCCGACGTGGCCACCCGCCGGGACCTGACCGACCCGGTCACCATCGCCTCGGTGGCCGAGGCGGTCGGCGACACCGGCACCCTCGACCTGCTGCACGCGCTGGTCCGCGCGGACGCGGCGGCCACCGGGCCGGCGGCCTGGTCGGACTGGAAGGGCCGACTGGTCGCCGAGCTGGTCGCCCGGGTCCGCACCGCGCTGGACACCGGCGTACTGCCCGAACCGCCGGCCCCCGACCCGGCGCTGCTGGCCGGGCCCCTGCCGGTGGTCCACCTGACCGGGGACCGGGTGGCGGTGGCCGCGGCCGACCGGCGGGGCCTGCTCGCCACGGTGGCCGGCTGCCTGGCCCTGCACCGGCTGGAAGTGATCTCCGCGGACGCCTCCGCGGTCGACGGCCGTGCCCTGGTCGAGTGCCGGGTGCAGCCCCGCTACGGGCTTCCACCGGACCCGGTCCCGCTCCGCGCCGACCTGAGCCGGGCGGTCGCCGGCGACGTGTCGGTCACCCAGCGGCTGCGCGGCCGTGCGCTCGCCGCCCGGGGCGGCGGACCGGCCCCCCGGGTGGTCTGGCACCGCGCGGCGGCCACCGACGCCGTGCTGCTGGAGCTGCGCGCCGCCGACGCCGCCGGTCTGCTCTACCGGGTCACCTGCGCGCTCGACGAGGCGGGCGCCCTGGTCCGCGCGGCCCGCATCTCCACCCTCGGCGCGGACGTCGTCGACGCCTTCTACCTGGTCGGCGGTTGGCCGGACGACGCCACCCGGGCCCGCCTGGAGGCCGCGGTCCTCGCCGCCGTCTGACCCACGAACCGCGCCGCCTCCCTCGGCTTGCGTGCGGGGGGCCGCCGGGCGTGCCCGCCGGCAGCGCTGCCGGGGAGAGCGGGCAGTCCGGGTACGTCCGGGGGCGTAGGCGCGGTGCCGCTCGTGGACGCACGACCGGGGGCGTCGACGCGGGCAGAATGACGGCCATGCGATGGATCGGGCAGCGGGAGCGGCAGGAGGCGGCGAGAGACGTCGTGCTCGCCCTGGCGCTGCTCGTCTTCGGGCTGCTCGCCACCGGTCTGGCCGGGGACAACCAGCCGGGGTCGAGGCCGGTGGACGCCACCTGCCGGGTGCTGATCGCGTTCGCCGCGCTGGCCCTGCTGGCTCGGCGGCACGCCCCGGTCGCCACCCTCGCCGTGGTCACCCTGGCCACGTCGACGTACCTGGTGCTGGACTACCCGTACGGGCCGATCCTGCTCACCTTCCTGATCGCCGTGTACACCGTGGCGGCGCGGCTGCCGGTGCGCCCCGCGGCGCTCGCCACCGGGGGCGCGTTCGTGCTGCTGCTGACGCATGTGTTCTGGTCCCGCGGCCCGGCTCCGGGCTGGGCGGGAGTGCTACCCGCGTCGGCGTGGGCGGTCGTACCGTTCGCGGTGGGGGTGG
>NZ_QGKR01000128.1 GCF_003172955.1 Micromonospora acroterricola
AGATTACTACGCGTCTCGTGGGCTCGGAGATGTTTATAAGAGACAGACCCCGGCCGGACGGCGCAACCGGCTGCTCACCGCGCTGCTGCGCCGTCCGGCCGGGGTGGTGCTGCGCACGGCGGCCGCCGTGGCCCGGGACGCCGCCGGCCGGGGCGGGCTGTTCGACGCCGGCCGTGAGCTGGGTTGGGCGCTGCGCGGCCGGCGCCGGTTGCCGGCCGAGGTGGAGGCGGCACTGCGCACCCTGGCCCGGCGTGAGGCAGGCGAGCCGCTCGCGCCGCCGCCGGCCCCGGCCAGCTGATCTCGCCCTGCGGCGATCATTCTCGGGACGGGTGCCGGGCTCGATATCGTGTGGGCGACCCGAGGAGCTGCCTTGACCCACTCCCGTTCCGTGCGGCCGTTCTACCGGCCGATGAGGCCCCGTCGCCGGGACGAGCCGAACCGCTCGGCCACCACGCTGGAACTCTTCTTCGACCTCTGCTTCGTGGTGGCCGTGGCGCAGGCGGCCGGCAACCTGCACCACGACGTCTCCGAGGGCCACCTCGGGCACGCGGTGACCAGTTACGCGATGGTGTTCTTCGCGATCTGGTGGTCGTGGATGAACTTCACGTGGTTCGCCTCGGCGTACGACACCAACGACGACGTCTACCGGATCACCACGCTGGTGCAGATCACCGGAGCGTTGATCCTGGCGGCCGGGGTGCCGCGCGCCTTCACCGACGGCGACTTCGGCATCATCACCTACGGGTACGTGGTGATGCGGCTGGCGGCCGTCGTGCAGTGGAGCCGGGCGGCGGCCGGCGATCCGGCGCACCGTGCGGCGGCACGGCGCTACGCGATCGGCGTGACCGTCGTGCAGCTCGGCTGGTTGCTGCGGCTGGCGCTGCCCGACGAGTGGGGCATCGCGTCGTTCGTGCTGCTGGGGCTGGCGGACCTGCTGGTACCGGCGGTGGCCGAGCGCCCCGGAATGACCCCGTGGCACCCCGGGCACATCACCGAGCGGTACGGGCTCTTCACCCTGATCGTGCTCGGCGAGGCGGTGCTGGCCATCTCGGTGGCGATCCAGACCGGTGTCGACGCGGGCAACCGCGGCCTCTGGTCGCTCGCAGCTGCCGGCGCGGTGATCGTGTTCGCGCTCTGGTGGCTCTACTTCGACCGGCCGGTCGAGGCGCCGGACCGGCTGCCGTACACCCTGATCTGGGGCTACGGCCACTACCTGATCTTCGCCGCGATCGCCGCCGTCGGCGCGGGCCTGGTCGTGGCGGTGGACCACGAGCGCCACATCGGGCACATCTCCGGGGTGGCGACGGGCTACGCGGTGGCCGTCCCGATCGCCGTCTTCCTGCTCACCATCTGGGCGCTGCACGTCCGCCGGCAGCAGCACGGCGTGCTGGTCGGGGCCTTCCCGGTGGTCGCGCTGCTGGCGCTGCTCGCACCGCTCGGCCCGGTTCCGATACACGTGCTCGCGCTGCTGCTGTTCGCCCTGGTGACGCTGACCGTGCTGCTGCGCCGCCGCGACGACCTGCCCGCCCCGGCACACGGCGGCGGCGACAGGACCTGATCCGCCACCGGCCGCCCCGCGCCGATCCGGACTGATCCGGTCCGGGGCCGTCCGGAACCGGACGTCGGCATCCGGCCCGCCAGCGGGCGCGCCGGACCGGAAGTGGGCAGAATTGCGGCATGCTTCGCCGCCGATGGTTGCTGGCCGACCAGCTCGGGCCACACTTCCTCGACGACCCCGACCAGCCGGTGCTGCTGGTGGAGATCCGGGAGCTGTTCCGCCAGCGACCGATGCACCGCCAGAAGGCGCACCTGATCCTCTCCGCGGTGCGACACCGCGCGGCCGAGCTGGGCGACCGGGCGCTGCTGCTGCGCACCGACACGTTCCGCGAGGCGCTGGCGCAGGTCGCCGAGCCGGTGGAGGTGTGCCATCCGCACTCCCGGGCGGCGCTGCGCTTCGCCCGCTCGGTGCCGGCACTGACCGTGCTGCCCCCGCGCGGCTTCGTCACCAGCCAGGCCGACTTCGCCGGCTGGGCGGACCGCGCCCGGCGCGGCCCACTCCGGATGACCGACTTCTACCGGTACGCCCGCCGGCGGCACGGCGTGCTGACCGCGCCGACCGGTGGCGCCGGGCCGGCCCGCCGACCCCGCGACGAGGGCCGCGACACCCTCGCGGCGCCACCACCGCCGCCGCCGATCGTCGAGGACGACATCGACGCGGAGGTCCGCCGCGAGCTGGACCGGTGGGCGGCCGACGGGGTGCGGTTCGTCGGCCGCGACGGCCCCCGGCGGCACCCGGCGACGCACGCCGAGGCCCAGGCTCGGCTGGAGCACTTCCTGACCCACCGGCTCCCCGAGTACGGCCGGTACGCCGACGTGATGAGCGCCGACGACCCGCTGTTCGCGCACTCGGTGCTCTCGTCCTCGTTCAACCTCGGGCTGCTCGACCCGGAGCCGGCCGTCCGCGCCGCCGAGCAGGCGTGGCGGGCCGGCACGGCTCCCCGTACGGCGGTGGAGCCGTTCATCCGGGGGCTGCTCGGCTGGCGGGAG
The DNA here is from genome assembly GCF_003172955.1 of Micromonospora acroterricola. Lineage (GTDB taxonomy): Bacteria > Actinomycetota > Actinomycetes > Mycobacteriales > Micromonosporaceae > Micromonospora > Micromonospora acroterricola. The sequence continues at coordinate 2,548 of NZ_QGKR01000128.1, forward strand.
TTCCTCTGGCAGCTCTACTGGTACGTCGAGCCGCGGTTCCGGGGAGCGAGCTGGCTGGCCGCGACCGAGCCGCTGCCGTACTGGTTCGCCGAGCTGGACGCCGACGCGGTGGAGGCCCGCTGCCTTGCCGACGTGCTCACCGCCGTCCGGGACCAGGCGTGGACGCACCACGTGCCCCGGCTGCTGGTGCTCGGCAACTACGCGTTGCAGCGTGGCTGGCGCCCGACCGAGGTGGTCGACTGGTTCCAGCGCTGCTTCGTCGACGGCACCGACTGGGTGATGAACGCGACGGTGCTCGGCATGAGCCAGTACGCCGACCTGGCCCGGGTGGACACCCGCCCGTACGCGGTCGACGGCACCGACATCGACGAGATCAGCGACTACTGCGCCGGCTGTCGCTACGTGCCCGAGCGGGCGCTCGGCGACCTGGCCTGCCCGTACACCGGGGGCTTCGAGAGTTTCCTGCACCGCAACCGGGAGCGGCTGGTGGCCGACCCGCGGCTCGCCGCCGAGCTGGCCCGCCGCGACGAGCCGGAGCACCGCGAGGCGGTGCTGGCCCAGGAGGAGAAGCGGGGCAGCAGCCCGCCCTGACCGAGGGGCCCGGCGGGGTCAGGCCGATTCGCGGGCCACGTCGCCAGGGGGCATCGGGGCCGGCGCCGGGTGGACGACGCCCCGGTTCAGGCCGGTGACCAGCAGGCGGTTGTACGAGGCCGGCAGCACCCGGGCCAGCAGGTCGGGCACCTTCGCCGACCAGCCGATCAGCACCCGGCCCCGGCGCCGCTCGACGCCGCGCAGGATCACCTCGGCGGCCCGCTCCGGCGCGATGGTGAGCAGCTTCTCGAACTGCGCCCGGCCGGCCGCGTACTCCTCCACCGAGACTCCGCTGCCGACCCGGGCGTTCTCGGTGATCCGGGTGCGGATGCCACCCGGGTGCACCGAGGTCACCCCGATGCCGTCGTCGACCAGCTCGTGCCGTAGCGCCTCGGTGAAGCCGCGCACCGCGAACTTGCTCGCCGAGTAGGCGGTCTGCCCGGCCGGCGCGATCAACCCGAACAGGCTGGAGACGTTGACCAGGTGCGCGCCCGGCTCCGCCTTGAGGGTGGGCAGCAGCGCGTGGGTCAGTTGCGCCACGGCCCGGAAGTTGATGTCGATCACCCAGCTGAACTCGTCGAACGTCACCTGGTCGAACCGGCCGCCGAGCCCGACTCCGGCGTTGTTGACCAGCAGCCGGATCCGCGGGTGCCGCTGGGCGATCTCGGCGGCCACCCGGGCGGTGGCGGCCGCGTCGGCGAGGTCCACCAGGTAGGTGTGCAGCCGGCGGTCGGGGTGTTCGGCGCGGATGGCGGCGGTGACGGCGTCCAGCCGCGCGCCGTCGCGGTCCAGCAGGACCAGGTCGCTGCCCCGGCGGGCCAGCGCGTGCGCGAGCGCGGCGCCGATGCCGCTGGCCGCGCCGGTGACCACGGCCGTCGCGCCGGCGAAGTTGAACCTCTGCACGATCGGTGCTCCATTCCTGGCGGGGCCCGGCGACCTGGCCGGGTGGGTCGGGATACGCCCGGACGGTCCGGGCATGACACTCAGCCGACCGGGGCGCCGGTCGGCGGCGCGGCCGGCTCGCCGGGCGCGGCCGACGCGCTGGGCTTGCCGCGAGCGCGGGAGAACCGCACGCCCTCGTCGGTGAGCCGGCCGTGCCGCATCAGCAGCACGTCGCGGGGGTAGTTCTGGTACAGCCGCCACGGCGCCCTCGCGCCCTGCTTGGGCAGCGCGTCGAGACTGCGCAGCACGTAGCCGGACCGCAGGTCGATGAGGGGCACCCGTTCGTCGTCCGGCGGCGGAAGCGGTGTGACGACCTGCTGGCCGGTGCGGTCCAGGTGGCGCAGCAGCCGGCAGACGTACCCGGCGACGAGGTCGGCCTTGAGCGTCCACGAGGCGTTGGTGTAGCCGATGGTCAGTGCGAAGTTCGGCACGCCGGACAGCATCATGCCCTTGTAGGCGACGGTGTTCGCCAGGTCGACCTCGGCGCCGTCCACGATGACCGTCAGGCCGCCGAGGGCGAGCAGGTTGAGCCCGGTGGCGGTGACCACGATGTCGGCGGGCACCTCCGCGCCGGAGGCCAGCCGCACGCCGTGCGCGGTGAACGTGTCGATGGTGTCGGTGACCACCGACGCCCGGCCCTGCTGCACGGCGGTGAACAGGTCGCCGTCGGGCACCACGCAGAGCCGCTGGTCCCAGGGGTCGTAGCGGGGTGAGAAATGCCGGTCGATGTCGTAGCCGACCGGCAGCCGGCCCTTCGCGGCCCGGCGCAGCAGTCGCTTCACCACGCCGGGCGCGCGCCGGCTGAGCTGGAAGTTGAGGGTGGACAGCAGCACGTTCTTCCAGCGCACCACGGGATACGCGGCCTTCGCCGGCAGCCAGCGCCGCAGCGCGTCGGCCAGGAGGTCGCGCGAGGGCAGCGCCATGACGTACGTGGGTGAGCGCTGGAGCATGGTGACGTGGGCGGCCCGCTCGGCCATCGCCGGCACCAGGGTGACGGCGGTGGCGCCGCTGCCGATCACCACCACCCGCCTGCCGGTGTGGTCGAGGTCGTCGGGCCAGCGCTGGGGGTGCACCAACCGCCCGGTGTACGCCTCGACGCCGGGCAGGGGCGGGGTGTAGCCCTCGTCGTAGCGGTAGTAGCCGGCGCAGACGAAGAGGAACGAGCAGCTCAGGGCCGTGGTCTCGACGGTGTCGGTGCGCTGGGCGTGCACCGTCCAGCGGGCGGTGTCGCTGTCCCACTCGGCGCGCACCACCCGGTGGGAGAAGCGGATGTGCCGCTGCACGTCGTACTCCCGGGCGGTCTCGCGGACGTACTCGCGGATGGCCGTGCCGTCGGCGATGGCCTTCGGGTCGGTCCACGGCTTGAAGGAGTAGCCGAGCGTGAACATGTCCGAGTCGGACCGGACGCCCGGGTAGCGGAACAGGTCCCAGGTGCCACCGATGGCGTCGCGTGCCTCCAGCACCGCGTACGTCTTGTCGGGGCAGTCACGGCTCAGGTGGCAGGCTGCGCCGATGCCGGACAGGCCGGCTCCGACGATGAGCACGTCGACGTGGTCGGAGGTCATCGGCGTTCTCCATCCGGGTCGGTGGACGGACGATATCCACCGCTGTCGACAGCAGTCAACACCCTGTCGAGTTCCATAGACAGGGTGTCGAGTTCCGGTAGCATCAGCGGCCATGACGACCGCCCGTACCCCCGCCGGAGCCAGCCCGCGCGGTCGCCGCGCGGCCCGCTCCACCGGCGACGACCGGGAGACGGCGATCCTGGCCACCGCCGAGCGGCTGCTGGAGCAGCGGGCGTTCGGCGACATCTCGATCGACGACCTGGCCCGGGGCGCGGGCATCTCCCGGCCGACGTTCTACTTCTACTTCCCGTCCAAGGACGCGGTGCTGCTGACCCTGCTGGACCGGGTCACCGAGGAGGCCGACGCGGCCGCCGGAGACGTGCTCGACCGGCTGGCCGAGGACCCCCGGGCCCGCTGGCGGGAGCTGATCCACCGGTTCCACGAGACGTTCGGCGCGCACCGCGCGCTGGTGCTCGCCTGCGCGCAGGTGCGGGGCACCAACGCCGAGGTACGACGGCTCTGGGCGGCGGTGCTGGAACGCTGGGTGCAGGCCATCGAGGCGGCCATCGAGGCGGAACGACGGCGCGGCGCGGCCCCGGCCGGGTTGCCCGCCCGGGACCTCGCCATCGCGCTCAACTCGATGAACGAACGCGTCTGGTACGCCACCTTCGCCGGCGACGGCCCAGCGGTCGCCGAGCGGGACGTGGTGGACGTGCTGCTCGACCTCTGGCTGGCCGGCATCTACCGCGACACCACTGTGCCGCCATCGACCTGATCCAAAGCGTGTCCTGCAATCTTGTAGCGGTCTTCGAGGACAGGCGCCGTGCTCGGCCATGTCGAGCCCGGCGAGTCGGCTGAGAAGGGCGGTGACTACACGGAACCGTCACCTTCGAGGAGTTTCCTCAGATTCTGGTAGCTGACGGGAGCGACTTTCTGCGCCTGCCGGCGTACCAGCGGCACGATGGGCACGCCGAAGCCGTGGCCTTCGAAGTCGAGGGTGAACGTGACCCGCGATCCACCGCCGCCCATGATCGGTTCGACGGTGATCGTGGCGGCTGGGCGGATCGGACCATCGATGCCGCGAGCGGCCCAGTCACTCGGCGGGTCGTTTCGGGTGATGCGCTGGGTGATCGTGCGCTCGGTGCCGCCGATTCGCCGGGTCGTGGCGAATCGTGAAGCGTCCAGCATGCGTACGCTCACCACGTCACGCTGCCATTCGGCGAAGTGCCGCGGGTCGGCAGCGAAGGCGAAGACTTCGTGCGGCGGCCGGGCGATCTCGATTGTGGAAACCAACGGTGCCATCGCTGCTCCTTGTTACCTCTGCTCCATCTGACTCGTCGGTGCTATGACGGAGAGCGAGCCGGGAAGGTAACCGTGGACGATTTCGAAGCGCACCGAGGCCACCTCCGTGCCGTGGCCTACCGGATGCTCGGTTCAGCGAGCGAGGCCGACGACGCGGTCCAGGAGGCGTGGCTGCGCTTGGCTCGGGTGGACCATGACACCCTCAGGAACACCCGGGCCTGGCTCACCACGGTCGTGGCGAGGGTGTGTCTGGACATGCTGCGCTCACGCGCAGCACGCCGAGAGGTGGCACTCGACGCGCCGCTGCTCTCCGGCAGCCCCGACCCGGAGCAGCAGGCGCTGATGGCCGACTCGGTCGGGCTCGCCCTGCTGGTCGTACTGGACACGCTGACCCCGGCGGAGCGGCTGGCGTTCGTGTTGCACGACATGTTCGCCGTTCCCTTCGCCGAGATCGGGTCCATCCTTGGACGCTCGACTCCGGCGGCAAAGATGCTGGCCAGCCGTGCCCGGCGTCGCCTACGCCATGCCCAGGCTCCCGAACCCGATGTGATACGGCAACGCAAGGTGGTTGAGGCGTTTCTGGCAGCGTCACGAAAGGGTGACTTCGCCGCGCTGCTGGACCTGCTCGCCCCCGACGTGACCGCCCGCGCCGACGCCCCCGCGACACCTGCGGGGGTTCCCGTGCGGCTGAGTGGTGCCGACGCTGTCGCGCAGCAGGCGTTGGCGTTCGCGCACCGGGCCCGGCATGCCCACGTCGGGCTGCTCAACGGCGAGATGGCAATCCTCGTGACACACCAAGGGCGGCTTGCCATCGCCCTGACCTTCACGATCCGCGACGAACACATCGCCACGATCGACATCGTCGCCGACCCGCAACGCCTGGGCACGAATCATGGCGCGGTCACACATTGATTGGCGTCAAGTCGAATCATATGGTCCTCCGCATTGGAGCAAGTATTCGTAGCGAACCCGCGATCAAGGACGCCTCCATGCGACGTACTGTCATCTTCGCTCTGCCCATGGCCCTACTCGGTGTCATCCTCATTGGCGCGCCCGCTGCCCATGCCGCCAGCGTGCTTCCCGTCGCGGCCGTCGCCGCCAGTGGTCATGACGGCAACGTGCCGGCGAACACTCTCGACGGCGATCTCTCGACCCGCTGGTCCGCCGAAGGCGACGGTTCGTGGATCCGCTTCGACCTCGGCTCCAGCGCACAGGTCGGCTCGGTCGGCGTCGCCTGGCACCAGGGCGACACCCGCCGGAGCACCTTCCAGGTGCAGATTTCGACGGACGCCAGCTCCTGGACCACCATCGTCGCCCAGCGGGAGAGCAGCGGCACGAGCCTGCAGCTTGAGACGTACGACTTCAGCGACCGCGCCACCCGTTACGTGCGAATCGTCGGATACGGCAACACGAGCAACGAGTGGAACAGCATCACCGAGGCACGCATCTACGGCCCGGATGGCGGTGGTGGCGGCAGCTGCGCCGTGCCCGCCGATGTGCTCGACCTGACCAATTGGAAGATCACCTTGCCGACCGGCCCCTCGGAGAATCCCACTGAGGTGAAACAGCCCGCGCTGGACGGCTACCAGGTGTCCCCGTGGTTCGTCACCGCTGACTCTTGTCGCGCCGTCCAGTTCCGAGCCGCCGTCAACGGCGTCACCACCAGCGGATCCGGCTATCCACGCTCGGAACTGCGCGAGATGACCAACAACGGCACCAGCAACGCCAGCTGGTCGTCCACCTCCGGCACACACACGCTGGTGGTCGACGGCGCCTTCACCGCGCTGCCGGCCAACAAGCCGCACGCGGTGATCGCGCAGATCCACGACGGCGATGACGACGTGACCGTTTTCCGCCTCGAAGGATCGAGCCTGTACATCACCAATGGTGACACCACCCACCACAAGCTGGTTACCAGCAACTACCAGCTCGGCACACGATTCCAGGCCAAGTTCGTCGCCAGCGGAGGTCAGGTCCGGGCCTACTACAACAACACCCTGCAGACCACCATCGGCAAGAGTTTCTCCGGCGCCTACTTCAAGGCCGGCGCCTACACCCAGGCCAACTGCACCAACTCGTCGCCCTGCAGCAGCACCAACTACAGCCAGACGCTGCTCTACAACGTCACCGTCACGCATTCCTGACATTCACTCCACCCCGCACGCGCCGGATCACCGCGCGCCTGGCCCCCCGATCAGCCGACGGCCAACCGAGGCCGCTGACCGCGCGGAGCCGGCAATTGTGGAAGCCCTCACAACAGGGCCGGCCCGACCTCTCAAAGAGGTCGGGCCGGCGCGCTGGCCCCAGCGGCACGTCGTCAACGGTCCACCGCTACAGGACCGACGAGCCCGCCCTGGTCGGCCACCCGCGTGGACGTCATGATCCAGTTCGTCTCCCAGGTGCGTTCACCGTCGACGGAGAACGCCTGCTCCCAGCGCGCGGTGGTCGCGGTGATCTCCGACCAGATGAACCGGCACCGCACCGGGCGCCCCTCGTGCTGGTCGTCGGCGTAGAAGCGGCCGACGCCATCGACGAAGCGGCCCACCATCGGCGGCTGCTCCAACTCGCCGCGGCCGCTGTTCATCCAGTAGATCGACCACTCCTCCCGGGCAGGATCGAAGATCCTGATCGTGGCACCGGAGAAGCCCTTGGTAGGGAAGGTGACCTCGTCGAAGTTGCCGCCGCCGCCGAAGAAGCCGTGGGCGACCGACACCCCCGGAAACTCCTCCCAGTCGTCGGAGCCGACCAGCCGCTCGCGCAGCCGCCGGTTGACCACGTTCCAGGTGCCCACAAAGAAGTCGAAGTCGCCCATCAGCGGCCCACCGGCCCTTCCGCTCGTGTGTCGTGCAGGTAACCGGTCAGGTCGGGACGCTCCGGCGCCAGCACGTGCCGGACCCAGGCGGCGCGCTCGTGTTCCAGCACCGCCAACTCCCAGACGCAGCCCACAGCGGGCCGGCGCAGTTCGACGAAGTGTGCCGGGTCGTCGTCCGGGCAGTCCAGCGCGGGTTGCCCGGCCGCCGCGACGCGGACCTCCAGCGCGTTGTCCCACACCCAGGTGTACGCCAGCAGGTACGCGCCGGTGTCGGCTCCCCGGTGCAGCACCACCCACCCCGCGGCCGGGGTGCCGTCGTCGGCGACGCCGGCCAGCAGGGTGGGCAGCAGGTCGTACGCGGCCTTCTCCACCTCCGGCTCGATCGGCCGTTCCGGCTGGTCGATGTGGTAGCGCTTGAGCTGCCGACCGTCCACCACGACCGGTCCCGGCGTCCGTAGATCCTTGTTCCGAAAAGCCATGCCGGGACGGTAGATCGGCTTCCCTGACAGCTAGTGTCAGTGAAGTGCGGGCCAGTCGGCTTCTCTCCCTCCTGCTGCTGCTCCAGTCGCACGGGCGGCTCACCGCCGCCCAGCTCGCCGAGCGGTTGGCCGTCTCACCGCGCACGATCTACCGGGACGTGGAGTCGCTGCACGCCGCGGGCATCCCGCTGTACGGGGAGGCCGGGCACGCCGGCGGGTACCAACTGGTCGACGGCTGGCGGACCCGGCTGACCGGGCTGACCGCCGAGGAGGCCGACCGGCTGTTCCTGGCCGGGCTTCCCGGGCCGGCCGACGAGCTGGGCTACGGCGACGTGGTGGCCGCGCTGCAACTCAAACTGCACGCCGCGCTCCCCGCCCCACTGCGCGACCGCGCCACCCAGCTCCAGCAACGCTTCCACCTGGACACGCCCGGCTGGTACGCCGACGGCGACGCCTCCCCCGAGCTGGCCCGCACGGCCGAGGCGGTCTGGCGGCAGCACCGCATCGAGGTGCGCTACCGCAGCTGGCGCGGTGAGGTGACCCGGGTGCTGGAGCCGTACGGGCTGGTGCTCAAGGGCGGCCGGTGGTACGTGGTGGCCGACCGGCCCGGCCGGGGCGCGCCGGCGACCTACCGGGTCAACCAGATCCTCGCGCTGACCCCGCTGGCCGAGGGGTTCGACCGGCCGGCCGACTTCGACCTGCCGGCCTGGTGGCGTGCGCACGTGGTGCAGTTCCGGGCCCAGCTGCACCGCGACGAGGCCACCGTGCGGCTCTCACCGGCCGGCCGGGAACGGCTGCGCGAGATCGGCAGCGATCCGGTGGTGGCCGCGGTCGACGCCAGCGCCGGGCCACCGGACGCGCGAGGCTGGGTGACCGCGACGCTGCCCATCGAGTCACTCACCCACGCCCACGGAGACCTGCTGCGCCTCGGCGCCGACGTGGAGGTGCTGACCCCGGTCGCGCTGCGCGAGCGGCTCGCCGCCACGGCGACCGCACTGGCCGCCCTCTACGCCCCCGCCGAGCATCCGGCCCGGTAGCCGCACCCGCCACCGGCCGGTCTTTTCCACAATGGAATATCCACGGGGCATCGACTGTCGGCACGGTGTGCCACCCTGGGACGGTCACCAGCGGTCACCGGAGGTGAGGGTCACGCTACGGCTACGCGCACTGGTCGCCGTCCCCGGCACCGGGCCGGTGACCCTCGACGTCCCGCCCGGCACGATCGCCGCACTGGTGGCGCCGCCCCGGGTCGGCACGGCCGTCGCCCGGGTGCTGGCCGGGCTCGCCGCCCCCGTCACCGGTCGGGTCATGGTCGGTGACCGGGACGTGACCGCCCTGCCGCCGCCGCGCCGGCAGATCGGCTACGTGCCCGCCGGCGGCGCGCTGCTGCCGCAGCTCACCGTCCGCCGCAACATCGAGTACGGGCAACGCAGGCGCGAACGGGTGCGCGAGGTGGCCGACGACTGGACGGCCACCGTGGTGGACCGGCTGGAGCTTGCCCCGACGCTGGCCCTGCTGCCGCACCTGCTCTCCGACGCCCAGCGGTTCCGGGTGGCGCTGGCGCGGGCCGCGGTCTGCCTGCCCGAGGTCCTCGTCGTCGACCTGCCCACCGATCCGGCCGGCGGCAGCCGCCTCACCGATCTCGTGCCGCGACTGTCCCCACCGGACGCGCCCGGGGTGGCCGTGCTGGTGTGCACCGCCGACCCGGCCACCCTGTCCGAGATCCCACGCCGACACGAGCTGGTCACCGAGCCGGAGGGGACGCTCCGATGATCCCGATCGGCCGCGCGACCCGGCGTACCCTGCTGCGCGCCGCCGCGGCAGGCGCCGCGGCGACCGCGGCGGGCTGCGCCGGCGGCACCCGGTCCGTGCAGGTGGCGGTGGTCTGGAGCGCGACCGAACTGGACCGGTTCCGGGAGGTCGTCGCCGGCTACCCCGCCCCCGTGCACGTGGTCAGCGCCGGCAACGACATCGACGCGTTCCTGCGCGCCCGGCACCTCGCCGGCACCAGCCCGGACGTGGCGATCCTGCCGCGCCCCGGCCTGGTCACCGAGTACGCGCTACGAGGCTGGCTGAGCCCGGTACGCGCGTCGACCGAGTACGCGGTGCCCGCCGGGCTGAGCGACCTGTTGATGACCCGTGGGCGGCGCTACGGCGTCTGGGTGAAGGCGGCGCACAAGTCGCTGATCTGGCACCTGCCGTCGATGGTGCCCCAGCCGCCGGGCAGCTGGGACGAGCTGGTCTCGCTGACCCGCCGCCTCGGCGCGCTCGCCCGGCGCGGGTCCGGCCCGGCGCCGCTGGCGATCGGCGCGGCGGACGGGTGGGTGCTCACCGACTGGTTCGAGAACGTGCTGGCCGACCTGGCGCCCGACGCGTACGACGCCCTCGCCGGGCCGGACGCCGACTGGCAGGGCCGGCCGGTGCGCGACACGCTGGACCGGCTCGCCGAGCTCTGGAGCATCGACGGCGCCTTCCCCGGCGGCGGCCGCCGCGCCCTGCTCACCCAGTACGAGGAGTCGGTGATCCAGGTGGTGCGCTCACGGCGGGCGGTGATGGTCTTCGAGGCCGACTTCACCGCCGAGGTGGCCCGCAGGTTCCTCCCCGGCCCGGAGGAGGCGAGCACGTTCCGGTTTCCGAGCGCCCGGCCGGACGCCGCCGGCCCGCTGATCGTCGGCGGAGACGTGGCCGTCGCGCTCGCCGGGGCCCGGGGCGGGGTGGAGCTGGTCGAGTGGCTCACCACCGCCGGCTCGTTCCAGCCCTGGTTGCGCGCGGGCGGCTACCTGTCGCCGAACACCACCATCGCCCTGGACAGCTACGCGGATCGCCTCCGTCACGGGCTCGCCGCCGAGATGCGCGCTCCCGGCACCCTGCGCTTCGACCTCTCCGACCAGTTGCCCGGGCCGTTCACCGGCTCCGACGGCGTGGGCATCTGGCGGATCATGCAGGCCTTCTTCGCCGACGTCACCGACGGCGTGTCCGCCGCCGAGGCGGTCCGCCGGGCCACCGGGCAGCTCGCCGCGGAGGCTCGCAGCGCGGGCGGCGGCCGATGAGCCGCGTCCCGGTCCTGGGCGAGCTGGCGGTCCTCGACGACGTGGGGCCGCCCCGGCGCGGCCGCGCCTACCCGGCGGCCGGGGCGACGTCCGCGCTGCTGCTGCCGGCGATCGTGCTGCTCGGCGGGCTCGTGCTGTGGCCGGTGCTGCGGACCGTGCACGCGAGCGTCACCACCGACGGGCACTGGGTCGGCGCGGAGCACTTCCGCACCGCGCTCGCCGCGCCCGACACCGGCGCGGTGGTCGGCCGCACGGTCCTCTGGGCAGTGCTGGTGCCGGCGGTGGTGACGGCGCTGGGTTACCTGCTCGCCGCCGTGTCGCGCCGCTCCCAGGAGGGTGGGCTGGTCCGCCTCATCCTGCTGGTTCCGGTGGCGTTGCCGCTGGTCGTCACCGGGGTGACCTTCCGGCTGATGTACGACCCCGACCCCGGCCGGGGGCTGTTCACGCTGGTCGCGGCACGGCTGACCGGCCGATCCGCCGAGGACGCCCCGCAGATGCTCGGGCCGGGCCTGGTCACGGTGGCGTTGATGTCCGCGTTCGTCTGGGCCTGGGTGGGCCTGGCCGTGCTGGTCTTCCGGGCCGCCCTGGACGCGGTGCCACCGAGCCTGGGCGACGCGGTCCGCGCCTACGGCGGCGGCCGCCGGCACGTGCTGTGGGACGCGCAGTGGCGCCCGCTGCTGCTGCGTACCGTCGCGGTGGTCTTCGCTCTGGTCGCGGTGGGCACCAGCCGCACCTTCGACCTGATCCTGGTGATGACCCCCGGCTCGGTCCGCGACGAGGCCGCCGTGCTCGCGCTGCGGGTCTGGCAGACCTCGGGCGGCACCACCACCGGCGAGGGCGCCGCACTCGGTGTGGTGTGGCTGGCGGCGGTCGTCGGCGGGATCCTGGTGGCGGCGCTGTTCGTCCGGCAGGCGTGGCCGCCACCGCGGGCCGAGGCGCCGCCGGGCCCGGAGCGGGCCGCACCGCCCTGGCGGGTGTTCCGGCTGCTCGCGGCGGGCGCCGCCGTGGCCTGGCTGGTGCCGCTGGTGGTGCTGGTCGCCACCTCGCTGCACGGGCAGGTGGACGCCGCCGCGCGCGGCTGGTGGTCGACGCGACCGGGGGCTGGCTCCTACCGCGACCTGGTCACCGGCACGGAGCTGTGGCGAACGCTGGGTTTCACACTGCTGCTGGCCACCGTGGTGACCGCGACGGTGCTGCTGGTCGCGCTGCTGGCGGCGTACCCGCTGGCCTGGTTGACCGGGCCGGCAGCGCAGGCCACCGGGTTGCTGCTGCTGGCGGCCAGCGTCGTGCCGGTCCAGGTCATCGCCGGGCCGGTCAACGAGGTGCTGGGCCTGGTGCTCTCGTCCGGCACGGCCCGGGGCCTGGCCCTGGTGCACGTGGCGCTGGGCGTGCCGTTCGCGGTGCTGGTGCTGCGCAACGCGTTCGCCGACCTGCCCGCCGAGCAGGTCCGCGGCGCCCGCCTGGGCGGGCGGCGCTGGTGGGACACGCTGCGCCGGCTGGCCCGGCACAACCTGCCCGCGGTGGTCGCGGTGTCCGTGCTGGAGTTCGTCCAGGTCTGGAACGACCTGGTGGTGGGCCTGCTGTTCAGCGGGCCGGAGGCGACACCGCTGGGGCTGTTCGTGGCCGGGCAGACCCGCAGCTTCGTGAGCAACAGCGGGGCGCTGGCCGCCAGCTCGGTGCTCGCCTCGGTGCTGCCGGTGCTGCTGGTGGTGCTCGCCCGGCGGCAGCTCGTCGCCGGGCTGGTCTCCGGGGGCGTCCGGTGACGGGGCCCACCGGCCCCGGGCGAGGGCCGCGCTGGCCGGTGCTGATCGCGGTCGGCACGCTGGTCAGCGGGGTGCTGGGCAACCTGGTCAGCAGCATGCTCTCGGAGCTGGCGGCCAGCGTGCTCGGGCCGGCCAGCATCGCGCTGGTGGTCAGCGGCGCGGTCGGGTTCGTGGTGTTCGAGATGCGCCGGCGCCGTGTCGGTCGGGAGGTGAGCCCGGAGCCCACCGAGGTCGTCGCCGCACCGGCCACCGGCGCGCCGACGCTGCCGTACCCGGCCGGCTTCACCGGCCGCGACGAGCACGTCGAGGCGGTGCTCGGTCTGCTCACCCGGGAGCACGCGGTGGCCGTGCTGGGCCGGCGTGCCGTGGGCACCTCCGCCTGCGCGGTGCAGGCGGCGAACCTGTGCCGCGACGACTTCCCCGACGGGCAGTACTACCTCGACCTGCGCCGTGGCGGTCGACCCCGGTCCGCGCGGCAGGTCCTCACCGCGCTGGCGGGTGTCCTGGGCACCGCGCCGCCGGTCTCCGCCCGGCCCGACGCCCTCGCCGCCGCCGCGGACGCGCTGCGCGGCCAGCTCGACGGTCGCAAGATCCTGCTGGTGCTCGACAACGTCGACCGGCCCGAGCAGGTCCGGCCGCTGCTGCCGCCCACCGCGCGGACCTGCCGGCTGCTGCTCGCCGGCGGCCCGGCCCTGAACGGGCTGAACGGCGTGGTCGCGCACTGGATCGCCGAGCCCGGTCCGGCCGAGGCGATCGAGCTGTTCGCCGCCGCCGGCGGAGCCGCGCCGGCCGCCCGGATCCGCCGCGCCGACCCGCGCACCGACCCGGCCGTCGGCGAGATCGTCGAGCTGTGCGGGCGGCAGCCACGCACCGTCCGGGCGCTGGGCTACCGCACCGCCCAGCACGGTTGGCGGCACACCGACGTGCTGGACGCGCTGCGCCGCGCGGTGCGGACACCGCCGCACCAGCGGGTCAACGTCTCTCCGGCGGCACGGCTGGTCACCGAGCGGGACATCGCGTACCGGGCGTTGACCCGCCCGGCCCGGCGGCTGTACCGGCTGATGTCGTTGGCCCCGGCACCGGTGGACCGGCCCGCCATCGCCGCGCTGGCCGGCCGGCACCCGGAGCGGGTGACCGCGCTGCTCGACGAGTTGGCCGCCGCGGCGTTCGTGGTGGGGGCGCCCGGCGACCGGTACGAGATCCGCCCGCTGCTCGCCGCCAACGCCCGCCTGCACCTGCGAGACGCCGATCCGGCCCGGGCCCGGGTCGCCGCGCAGGCCCGGCTGACCCGGCACCTGGCCCGCCGCGCCGAACGGCACGCGGCCAACCTGGCCGTGCTCGGCGCCCCACCGGACCGGGAATGGTCGCTGCCGCTGGACGACGACCCGTACGGCTGGTTCGACCTCCAGCAGGAGCTGCTGCTGGCGGTCGTCCGGGTGCCGGCAGGCGCGGCCGAGACGCTGCCGCGCCGGGTGCGCCGGTGGTGGTTCCGGCTGGCCGTGGCGCTGTGCGGGTGGCTCGCGCACGTCGAGCGGCTCGACGAGTGGGAGCAGGTGTGCCGCACCGTGCTGGCGACCCCGACCGCCGACGACCGCCCGGAGATCGCCGGGTGGGCGCACAACGAGCTGGGGGTGCTGCGCCGACGCCGGCACGACCCGCAGGGCGCCGCCGCCGCGCTCACCCTCGCGGTCGCCGAGCGGGGTCGACGGGGCACCGCCCAGGCCCGGATGAACCTCGGCCTGGCCCTGCTCGACCTGGGGCAGCTCGACGACGCGGTGGAGCACCTGGAGCTGTCCCGCCGGCACCGCTCGGGGGCGGACCGGGCCGGGCAGGCGCTCACCGACCTGGGCCTCGGCGCGGCACAGCTCGCGCGGGGCGAGCTGGCCACCGCGCACCACCACCTGGTGCGCGCGGCGAACACGTTCCGCTCGGTGGGCGACGGCCGCGGCTACGCGGCGGCGTTGACCAACCTGGTGCTGGTGCACGCCGGCCTCGGTGAGCACCTGGACGCCGCGCAGGCATGGCGGGCCGCGCTGCGCGAGTACGAGTCGGTCAGCGACCCGACGAGCCAGGCGGCGGCGCTGCTCAACGCCGGGGCGACCCTGCTGACCGCCACCCCGGGGCAGGCGCGGGCGGCGTACGAGCTGCTGGCCGAGGGCCGGCGGCTGCGCGCGGAGAGCCGGCCCAGCGCGGGGCTGGCGCGCACCCTGCTGTACCTGGGTGACGCCGCGGCGGCGCTGGGCGACCGGGCGGAGGCGCGACGGCACTGGGCGGACGCGGCGACGGTGGCCGAGGAGGTCGGTGACGCCGACGGGCAGGCCGCCGCCGACGGCCGGCTGGAGGGCGCCATCGACCCGCCGGCAGCCGTCACCTGATCCGCGCCCGCGTGACCTCGGTCGCTCATGCTGGCCGGTTGCGGGGGTCTGGGAGAGTGTGTGACCGTGGATGCGCTCTCGGTGCGGGGACTTGGCCGCAACTTCGGCAACCTGGTCGTGCTCGACGACGTGAGCTTCACGCTCCAGGCGGGCCGGATCGCGGTGGTGCTGGGCCCCAACGGCAGCGGCAAGACCACCCTGCTGCGCTGCGTCGTCGGCGCCGACCGGCCGGACTCGGGCGAGGTGCTGGTGCAGGGTCGCCGGGCCGACGAGACCGATCCCCGGGTGCGGGCGCTGGTGGCGGCCGCGCTGGACGACATCGACTTCTTCCCCGACCTGTCCGTGGTCGAGCACCTGGAGCTGGTCGCGTACGCGCACGGGGGCAACGCCGAGCCGGTCGAGGAGGTCCTCGCCGAGCTGGGCCTGGAACCGGCCCGCGACCAGCTGCCGGTGACCCTGTCCAGCGGGCAGCGCCGCCGGCTGGCGTTGGCGTCCTGCTTCGTCCGGCCGCGCAAGGTGCTGATCCTGGACGAGCCGGAGCAGCGGCTGGACGTACGCGGCCGGCAGTGGCTGGCCGACCGGCTGCGGCGGGAGCGGGAGGCGGGCACCGCCGTGCTGCTGGCCTCGCACGACCCGGAGCTGATCGACGCGGTGGTCGACGAGCGGATCGAGATCGGCCGGTGACGGCGCCGCCGGCCACGGTCGCCGACGCGCCGGCCCGGGTGCCCACCGCCCGGCAGGTGCGTACGCGCCTGCGCCTGGCCCGCCGCCGGCACCACGACCACTCCCTCGGCGACGTGCTCGGTGACGCGTACGTCATGGTCCTCTTCGTGGGCATGTACGGCTGGTTCGCGATCAGCGCCAGCCGCGACATGCTGGATTCGCCCACCGTGGGGCGGGCCGATCCGGGGGTGCGGTGGTGGCTGGCGGTCGCCGCTCTGCTGGCCGCCGCCGGGCTCGCCTGGCGCGGCCTGCGCGCGCTCGGCCCGCTGCTGGTCACCCCGGCGACGCAGAGCTGGGTGACCAGCGCCCCGGTCGACCGGCGGGCCTGGTTGGCGCCACGCCTCGCCCTCCTGCTGACGGGCGCGACGGCCGGCACCGCGCTGGTCGGTGTGGGCGTGGCGGCGCTGAGCGGCGTCACCGACCTGGCCGCCCTGGGCTGGGCGGCGGCGGCGGGCGCGGGCTGGGGTGCGACCGCGCTGGCGTCCAGCGTCGTCGCCCAGGGCAGCCGGCCGGGCCGGCGGTGGCCGACCCTGGCCGGGGTGGCGCCGATGCTGACGGCCGCGGTCATCACGGGCCTGGTGGTGCTCGTCGACAGCCTCGGCGACGGGCTGCCCCGGCCGGCGGCGTCGCCGGCCGCCGCGCTGGTCGCCGTCGGGGTGCCCCTCGCGATCGCCGCCACCGTTCTGGCGGTACGCGCGCTGCCCCGGGTGGACCGGGCCACGCTGACCACCGGCGCGCAGTTCGCCAACGCCGCCGCCACGGCCACGATCCTGCTCGACCCGAGTCTGCTCGCCGGCCTGGTGGAGAGCCGCCGCTGGCGCCAGATCGGCCGGGTGCGCAGCCGCCGGTTCCTGGCCGGCCCCGGCTGGTGGGCGTTCCTCCAGGCCGACGTGCGCCGGCTCCGCCGCCACCCCAGCGCCCTGCTGATCTGGACCGCGCTGATCCTCGTCCAGTACGCCGCCGCGCTCGCCCTGCCCGGGCTGGCCGGCGCCGCGCAGGTGGTGTTCGCCTACCTCGCCACCGACCGGCTGACCGGCGGCCTGCGGTCGGTCAGCCGGTCGCCCGGGTTGCGTCGCGCGCTCGGCGGCAGTGACGCGGCGCTGCGCGGGATCCACGTGGTCGTGCCGGCGTTCGGCGCCGGGCTGTGGTGGCTCCTGACCATGCCGACGGTCGACGGTGGGCCGCCCTGGCTCGGGCCGGCGCTGGCGCTCGGGGTGGTGGCCGCCGCCTGGCGGTCCGGCACCCGACCGCCGATCGACTACGGCGGGGCGACGGTTAACACACCCTTCGGGATGATCCCGGTCGACCTGCTGCGCCAGGGCGGGCGCGGGCCGGCGCTGCTCGCCGTCCTGGTCCTGGTCCGCCTGTTCCTGGGCTGACCCGGGCGGGTCCGCCCGGGTCAGCCCCTGCGCTCAGCCGTCCAGCCGGCGGACCATGTTCATGATCGTCTCCACCTGGGCGCCGCCCTTGATCGGGTAGTTGGTCGCGCCGAGGTAGCCCCACCAGTCCCAGCAGCCGTTCGGATTGGTGCCGGCGGTGCTCGCCTGCGGATAGAGGACGATCAGGTTGTTGGTGTCGGCGTACTGGTTCAGGTTGGCCCGGTCGACGAAGGCCGTGCCCACCGCGCCGTACCCCTGCAGGCAGCCGTGCAGGGCCACCAGCAGCCGGCACGACTGGCCGGCCGCGCAGGACGACGGGACGTAGGCGAAGCCGTTGGCGTCCATGCTCAGCCCGTTGGCCCACCCGTTGACCGCGAACGTGTTCTGGCTGAACCGGATGAGCGTCCCGCCGAGCGCGCCGGTGTTCGGCGCGTTCACCCCGCCGAGCAGCTTGCGCAGCAGGGCGTTCTGCGGGTCGGCGCCGCAGTCGTTGAGGTACGGCGACGCCGTCGCCGAGCACCCCCGGGTGCCGTACGGGGTGACCCAGCCGTGGCCGGCCGCGGAGCCGCTGTCGTACTGCACGCTGGCCCCGAAGTGCTGGTAGTAGCGAACCAGGTCGTCGGTGACGGACTTCTTCACGGTGGTGTCGTTGCCGCCGTGGAAGACGTACACCGGGTCGCCGGACAGGTTGCCGACCGGGTCGACCCAGCCGTACGAGGCCCACGTCCGGGTGTAGGTCTGGAGGGCGGCCACGTTGGTCGGGTAGATGTTGTCGCCGCAGCCGTAGAGCGCCTGGGCGACGGTGTTCTGGGCGCAGTAGTAGGGCCCGGCCGCGAAGACGGCCGCGCCGCGGATCCGGGACGAGTAGGCGACGTGCAGTTGGGTGGCCAGGTAGCCACCGGAGGAGACGCCCGCGACGTAGACGCCGGAGACGTTGTAGGCGGCCAGTGACCCGGAGACCGGGGGCTTGGTGGACGGAGTGGCGGCCCGGGCGGGCGCGGCGCCGGTCAGGAGCAGCAGGAGGACGGCGGCGAGGGCGGTGGCGGCTTTCAGCGGTGTCGTCATTGACGCTCTCCTTGGAGCGCCGGCGGGGGCGTCGGCGTGCGCCGACGCTATCGTGACGCAGACCACACACGGTATGAGCGCGACCGACACGTCCGACGACACCGGCATGTCCCCCTCGCCCATCACCGCTTGCGGAGCTGGCGGAGGGCGGAGGCGATCGTCGCGACGCCGTCCTCGATCTCGGTGGCCGTACGTGCGGCATAGCCCAGCACCAGGCCCGGCGGGTACGGCCGCTGGCAGTGCCAGGACAGCGGCTGCACCTTCACCCCGCGCGCCAGCGTCGCCGCCGCCAGCTCGCCGTCGGTCAGCTCGCCGTCGGTCAGGTCGCCGTCGGTCAGGTCGCCGTCGGTCAGGTCGCCGTCGGTCAGGTCGCCGTCCAGTGTGATCATCAGGTGCAGCCCGGCCGCCGCCCCGTGCACTGTCGCGCCGGGCAGGTGCCGGGTCAGCGCGGCGATCATCGCGTCCCGGCGACGGATGTGCCGGCGGCGCAGCAGCCGCAGCTGTCGTTCGAGCGCGCCGGACGTCATCAGCTCGGCCAGCACCAGTTGCGGCAGCACCGCGTTGCCCAGGTCGGCGTTGCGCTTGGCGGCCACCACCGCCTCCCGGTGCCGGGCCGGCACGAGCAGCCAGCCGACCCGCAGCGCCGGGGCGAGCAGTTTGGACACGCTGCCGGCGTAGCAGACCTGCTCGGGCAGCAGGCCGCGCAGCGCCGGCACCGGGGGCCGGTCGTAGCGGTGCTCGGCGTCGTAGTCGTCCTCGATGATCAGACCGCCGGATCGGGCCCACTCGACGAGTTGGCGGCGGCGGTCGCCGTCGAGCACCACGCCGGTCGGGAACTGGTGCGCCGGGGTGAGCATCACGGCGGGCACGCCGCTGGCCGCCAGCTCGTCGACCAGCAGCCCGGCGTCGTCCACCGCGATCGGCGGGGTGTCCACCCGCCAGTTGTTCAGGTGCTGCCGTACGCCCAACGAGCCGGGGTCCTCGACCGCGATCCGGTCGATGCCGGTGGGGCCGAGCGCCTGGGCGAGCAGCCCGAGCGCCTGGGACACGCCCGCCACGATGATGACCTCGCCGGGGTCGACGGCGATGCCGCGGCTGCGGGCGAGCCAGGCGGCGACGGCACGACGCAGCGCGGGCGCGCCACACGGGTCGCCGTAGCCCAGGTCGGCCGCGGCGAGGTGCCGCAGCACGGCGCGTTCGGCGCGCAGCCAGTCCGCGCGGGGGAAGGCGGCCAGATCGGGTACGCCCGGTGTCAGGTCGATGGTCGCGCTCGCCGCGCGTACCGCGTCGAAGATGTCGCTGCCCGGAGCGGGTGGGAAGAGCGCGGTCGGGACCGGCGCGGCGGCCGGGGCGGGTGCCGGTGTGGCCGGCGCGGGCGGGGCGGCGACGACCACCGTTCCGGCCCGACCGCGACCGGTGACGTGCCCCTCCTCGGTGAGCCGCTGGTACGCCTCGGTGACGACGCCCCGGGAGACGCCGAGGTCGGCGGCGAGCACGCGGGTGGCGGGCAGCCGGCCGCCGACCGGCACCCGCCCGTCGGCGATGGCCTGACGCAGCCGGCCGGCCAACCAGTCGGCGCGCCCGCCGGGCGGCGCGTCGGTGATGGTCAGGTGCAGAAAGTCCGAGCCGGCCGTTATGGACCTCTCGGGTGCCCTCGGTTTGGCCCTGCTCACCGGACCATCTTGGCAGCAGAGTGGGAGTCGAGACCAGCCCCGCCGAGCGCACCGGAGGACGACCGTGACGATCCCGTTCCTGGTCACCACACTGATCGTGGTGGTCACCCCGGGCACCGGGGTGTTCTTCACCCTGTCCGCCGGTCTGTCCCGGGGCGCCCGGGCCGGCGTGCTGGCCGCGTTCGCGTGCACGCTGGGGGTAGTGCCGCACCTGCTGGCGGCGTTGACCGGGCTCGCGGCGCTGTTGCAGGCCAGCGCGGTGTCGTTCGAGGTCGTCCGGTACCTCGGCGTCGGGTACCTGCTCTACCTGGCCTGGTCGACCGCGCGGGACCGCAGCGCCTTCACGGCGACCACCGCCGCGCCACCCCGCTCGGCGGCCCGGGTGATCGTCTCCGGGGTGCTGGTCAACCTGCTCAACCCGAAGCCGACGCTGTTCTTCGTGGCGTTCCTGCCGCAGTTCGTGGACACCACCGCGCCGGGATCGACCCGGTCCATGCTCGCCTGCGGCGCGGTCTTCATGCTGCTCACCTTCGTGGTGTTCAGCGGCTACGGCGTCTTCGCGGCCCGCGTCCGCGACCGGGTGCTGACCCGGCCACGGGTCACCGACTGGCTGCGCCGGTCCGTCGCCGGCACCTTCGTCGCGCTCGGCGTGACGCTCGCCCTCACCGAACGATAGGGAGTCCCGTGCAGTTCGAGCATTCCGCGCAGCTCCGCGCCGCGTACCCCGACCTCGTCGCCGGCGTCGTCCAGGCCAGCGGGATCACCGCCACGGCCGACGTGGCGAAGCGGACCGCCGAACACCTGGCCGTCGCCCGTGAGCGGTTGGCCGGGGGCGCCGAGAGCGGCTTCCCGGAGATCCAGGCGTGGCGGCGGGCGTACGCGGCCATGGGGCTGCGGCCCACCCGTTACCGGTGCGCCGCCGAGGCGCTGCTACGCCGGCTGCGGCTGGACGGCGACCTGCCCCGGCTGCACCCCCTGGTCGACCTCTGCAACGCCGTCTCGGCCGCGTACGCGATCCCGGTCGCGGTGCTCGACCTGGACCGGGTCGACGGCGACCTGGTGGTCCGGCCGGCGCACGGCGACGAGGAGTACCTGAGCTTCGCCGGCGACACCGAGCACCCCGACCCGGGCGAGGTGACCTTCGTGGACGCCGCCGGCCGGGCACACGCCCGGCGGTGGACGAACCGGCAGAGTGGCTGGTCGGCCGTGCGGGCGGGCACCTCGTCCGTGCTCATCGTCGCCGAGGCGCTGCACCCCGGCGCCGCGGCGGACGTAACCCGGTTGGTCGCCGCGCTGGTGGCGGAGCTGGCCGACGGGTGGTCCGCACCGACGCGGGCCGGCGTACTCACCGCCGCCGCGCCCCGCTTCGACGTGACGCCCGCCGGCGGCGCGGTGACGCCCGCCGTGGCGGGGTGACGCCCGCCGGTGACGGGGTGACGGCCGCCGGTGACGCCTCAACTCGCTCGGCCGGTCAGGCGGTGTCGCCCGGGACGAGGTGACGGTAGCCGGAGATCGTCTCGCCGAACCAGCCGGCGACGCTGGACAGGCCGCGCTCGTTGATCTGCGCGTCGTGAATCGGGTACGCCCGATCGGCGCCCACCTCCCGGGCGAACCGGATCGCCTCGTCGAGGCGCAGCCACGACCCCTGCGCTGGGACCAGCAGCGTGTGCACCGGCTCGTCCGGCACGTGCAGCGCGTCACCCGGGTGGTAGAGCCCGTCGCCGATCAGGTAGCCGAGGTTGGGACAGTCGGGTCGACCGTCGAAGATGGCGGCGTGCTGGCCGCCGTGGGCGGTGACGGGGATTCCCGCGGCGGTGAAGCGCTGCCCGGCGCGGACCCGGGTCACCGGCAGCGGGGCGAGGTCGGGCAGCCGGGCGCCCTCGGGGGCGTACACCGGGACGCCCAGGCCGGCCAGCCGCAGCACGTCGACGTGGTCGGTGTGCTCGTGGGTGACCAGGACGGCGTCCGCGCCGGCCAGGGCGAGCGGTTCGCTCCAGGTGCCGGGGTCGACGACCAGCACGCCGCCGTCGTGCTCGATGCGAACGCAGGAGTGGGTGAACCGGGTGATCCGCATCCGGCGACGGTACGTCGTCGGTCGGTCGGCCGTGGTCCTAAAGGATCCGGGCGGTGGGTGGGGCCACTGACCGGCATGATCGAGGGCATGCAGCGCTCGACGCGACGGGGGCACCGGAGCGTGCCGCACACGGCCGACGTACGGATCGAGGCGTGGGCGCCGGACCGCGAGGGGTGCCTCGCCGAGGCGGTCACCGCGCTGGTCGAGACGTTCGCCGACACCGGCGGCGCCCGGCCGCAGGCGGACACCGATTTTTCGCTGCCGCCGGGCGACGACGAGGACCTGCTCGTCGGCCTGCTCGACGAGGTGATCTTCCGGCTGGACACCGAGGGCACGCTGCCGCTGGACTGCGACGTGCGGCCGACCGGGGACGGCGGCCTGCGGGTGCGCTGGCGGTCGACCAGCACCGACGCGGTGGAGCTGGTCGGCGCGGTGCCGAAGGCGGTGTCGCTGCACGCGCTGCGCATCGGCCCGGACGCCGACCGCTGGTCGTGCGCGGTGACCCTGGACGTCTGAGCGCGGCGGTCGCCCCGACCAGGGGTCAGCCGGGCGCGGTCAGCCCTTGACCACGCCGAGCGGCGTCAGCCGGGCGACCAGCCGGCACAGCCCCGCGCCGCGGGCCGCCTCCACCACCGCCGACACGTCCTTGTACGCCTCCGGCATCTCCTCGGCCAACCCCTTGCGGGACGCGCCGCGCACGGCCACGCCCCGGGCCGCGAGGTCGCGCCGCACGTCCTGCCCGCGGACGGCGCGGGTGGCCTCGCCCCGGCTGCGGGTACGGCCGGCGCCGTGACAGGTGGACGCGAAGGCCGGGTTGCCGGCGACGCCGGTGAGCACGTACGACGAGGTGCCCATCGAGCCCGGGATCAGCACCGGCTGCCCGGCGTCGCGCAGGTCGTCGGGGAGGTCCGGGTGCCCGGGAGGCAGCGCGCGGGTGGCGCCCTTGCGGTGTACGCAGAGTCGTCGGGCGTCGCCGTCACTGCCGTGTTCCTCGATCTTGGCGAGGTTGTGCGACACGTCGTACACCAGATCCAGGTCGGTGCCGGCGACCCGGGTGAAGACCCGGCGGGCCGCCTCGGTGAGCAGTTGCCGGTTGGCGCGGGCGTAGTTCGCCGCGGCGGCCATCGCGCCCAGGTAGGCCTGTCCCTCCGGCGAGTTGACCGGCGCGCAGGCCAGCTGCCGGTCCGGCACCTCGATGCCGTGGCGGGGCATCACCCGCTCCATGATCCGCACGTGGTCCGTGCAGATCTGGTGGCCCAGCCCCCGGGACCCAGAGTGGATCATGACGCAGACCTGCCCGAGGCGCAGCCCGAACGCCGCCGCGACCGGCTCGTCGTACACCTCCTCGACGGCCTGCACCTCGAGGAAGTGGTTGCCGGAGCCGAGGCTGCCGACCTGGCCCTGCCCGCGCTGCACGGCCCGCTCGCTGACCTGCGCCGGATCGGCGTCGGCCACCGCGCCACCGTCCTCGCAGCGCGCCAGGTCCCGGGGCACCCCGTGCCCGCGCTCGACCGCGTACCGGGAGCCGCCGCGCAGGACCGCGTCCAGCTCGGCACGGTCGGCGAGCTGCCAGACCGCGCCCCGGCCCATGCCGCGCGGGACAGCCGGGTCCAGGCCGTCCATCAGCGCGTCGAGGACCCGGGGAAGCTCCGACCGGTCCAGCCCGGCGGTGAGCAGTCGTACCCCGCAGGAGATGTCGAAGCCCACCCCGCCGGGCGAGACCACCCCACCCGCCGCGATGTCGGTGGCGGCGACGCCACCGATCGGGAAGCCGTACCCCCAGTGCATGTCGGGCATGGCGTACGACGCGTCGACGATGCCGGGCAGCGTGGCGACGTTGGCCACCTGGTCCAACGACCGGTCCGCACCGACGTCGGGCAGCAGCTCCGGCACGGCGAAGACGACCCCGGGCACCCGCATCGGCGCCTCCGGGTCGATCCGGAACCGGTACGGCGACTCCTGGACCAGCTCCATGCCGGACGGCTACCCGCCGCGCCCACCGGTACACCCGGTTGGGCCGTTGCAGTCGGGGTAGTGCGGAAGCATGCCCCAGCGATACGAGAACTACCCCAGAATCGCGATCGTCACCGGCGCGGACTCCGGCATCGGCAAGGCCTGCGCCGTCGCGCTGGCCGAGGCCGGCTTCGACATCGGCATCACCTGGTACGGCGACCCCGACGGCGCCGATCGGACCGCCACCGAGGTCCGCTCCACCGGGCGACGCTGCGAGGTCGCCGAGGTGGACCTGACCCGGTTGCCCGGGGCGGCGGCGGTCATCGACACGCTCGCCGACCGGCTGGGCGGCATCGGGGTGCTGGTCAACAACGCGGGGACCGGCGCGTCGACGCCCTTCGTCGACACCGGGTGGGAGCAGTGGCGGGAGGTGCTGTCGGTCGACCTGGAGGCGCCGTTCCTGTGCGGGCAGCGGGCCGTCCGGCGGATGCGGGCCGCCGGGGCCGGCGGGCGGATCATCAACATCACCAGCGTGCACGAGCACGCGCCCCGGGTCGGCTCGGCGGCGTACTGCGCCGCGAAGGGCGGGCTCGGGCTGCTCACCAAGGTGATGGCCCAGGAGTTGGCCCCCGAGGGCATCACCGTCAACGCGGTCGCCCCGGGCGAGATCGCCACGCCGATGACCGGTCAGGAGGACGTCGACCCGTTCACCCAGGATCGACCCGGCGTACCGGTGGGACGGCCCGGTGACGCCCGGGAGGTCGCCGCCGTGGTCGCGCTGCTCGCCTCCCCCGCCGCCAGCTACGTCACCGGGGCGTCCTGGCCGGTGGACGGCGGCATGCTGCTGATGGGCCCGCAGGCCAACAGCCTGACGTCGAACGACTGGCGCTCGGTCTGAGCGTCGTCAGTCCTGCTCGGCCGCGGACGTCCGCAGGATGTAGAGGAACTGGGCGGCGAATGCCGTCAGCGCGGTCACCACACCGACCGGGATCGCCAGGCCGTGCCCGGCCCCGGCCAGGCCCACCAGCAGGGCGACCCCGAGCCCGACCAGCAGCGAGTTGACCGCGCCGACCAGCGCGGCCGTGGTGAGCATGAACTCCCACCGCCCGCGCTCGATGCCCACCAGGGTCCAGGCCGACCGCATCGTGCCCTCGGCCTGGACGGCGTCGGCGAAGAAGTCGTGCTGGCTGGCGAACCGGTGGTGGTAGTAGGCGCGGATGCGCTGGATCCGCCACAGGTCCATCGAGTTCTCCACGGTCGTCTCGACCAGCCGCAGGAAGGTCAGCACCCCGATGACCACGAGGGTCGGCAACACCGCGCCCAGGTAGGGCCGGACCAGCTTCTCGTTGCTGGCCACGAAGCCGAGACCGATCAGGGCGGCCGACAGGACGGACAGGTAGATGGTGGCCCGGCCGGTCGCCTCGGCGATCGTGCCCGAGCGGGCCGTCTCCAAGGCGTAGTGCTCGGTGGTCAGGGCGGTCAGCAGGGCCTGCTCGCGCTCACTGTCGTCCATCGCACCTGACCCTCCGCTGTCGCCCGCCCCCGTTACCGTCACCCTATGAGCGGTGACATGGCTCCGGCGGGTGAAAGCGGCGGTCGCGAACGGGACAGCGCGCGGCAAAGCGGGCACGTATCCTCCGCATTCCGGTGATCAGCGGGCGGCGGTGGGGCCGGTCGACGACGGAGGGGGACCGGATGCCCGGGTGGGCTGGTCGGGGCGGCCGGCAAGGGCGCGCCTTCGTCGTCGGCGGCACGCTGCTCGGGGTCGCCGCCCTGATGCTGCTGGCGGCCTGGCGCAGCACCGGCTTCCTCAGCGACCTGCTGCTCAACCTCGGTGCCAGCGTCGTGCTCGCGGCCATCTCGTACGTCATCTTCGACCCGCTGTTCGAGGAGGCGCGAAAGGCGCGGGTGCAGGAGCACCTGAGCTTCGACCAGCAGGCGTTCGTGGCGCGGCTGCACCGCGCCGGCCGCCGGGTGCGCATCCTCGACACCTGGACGATCCTGCTGGAGCAGCGGCATCGCGAGGAGACACTCGGTGCGGTCCGCGCGGCGCTCACCAACGGGTCCCAGGTGCAGTTGCTCCTGCTCGACCCGGACTGCACGGCCGCGCAGCAGCGCTCCGAGGAGTTGGAACGGCAGCGGGTGGACGTGCCGAGGCAGATCTGCACCAACCTGCGCCACCTCGCTGCCTTCTCCGACACGCTCGACCCCCGGCTGCGGCACCGGTTGCAGGTCCGGCTCTACGACGCCTCCCCGTCGATCCAGCTCTACCAGTGGGACGGTCGCGCGCTGATCTCCTTCTTCCCGATCGGGAAGCTGTCGTTCAACGTGCCCCAGCTCGAGGTGGACATGGACAGCCCGTGGGGCGGCTTCGTGCACGCCCGGTTCGAGGAGCTGTGGGAGCACGAGCAGGCCACCCTGGACCTGGAGCGGTACTGGTCGGTGACGGTCACGCTGCGCCACGACGACTCGGACGTGGTCGAGGTGCAGGTGCCCTACGTGACGGTGGACGGGCAGCACTACGTGGACTGCCATGCGTTCCGCCTGGCCCGGCCGCTGACCGTGCGGGCCGTGTTGCCGCCCCGCGCACCGGGAGCGGCGCCGGGAGTGTTCGCGCTGGCCGAGCTGGCCGACGGCGACCGTACGCCGGCCGCGACCGTGGTCCGGCACTTCGACCAGAAGTACGGGCCCGGCGGCGGCGACCGGGCGGTACGCCGGTTGGCGCCGCAGCCGTCCGGCGGTTCCCGTACCCCCGCACCCCGTTCCACGGCGGCCGGTGACCCGCACGGACGGTGACCCCCGACCCGTCCCGTCGGTGGGGCGCGGGACAATGGTGGTCGCCGTGCCGCATCACCAGGAGGATTTCCGCGTGTCGCCCAGCCCCGCTCCCCCGCCCGGGCCGGCGCAGCTTCGCGCCGACTGCGAGCGCTGCTTCGGGTTGTGCTGCGTGGTGCCCGCCTTCGCCGCGTCGGCGGACTTCGCCATCGACAAGCCCGCCGGGCAGGCCTGCCCGAACCTGCGCCCCGACCACCGCTGCGGCATCCACACCGAGCTGCGGCAGCGGGGGTTCCCCGGCTGCACGGTGTTCGACTGCTTCGGCGCGGGCCAGCAGGTCGCCCAGGTGACCTTCGGCGGGCGGGACTGGCGGGACGCGCCGGAGACGCTGCCCAAGATGGCGGCCGCGTTCACCGTGCTGCGTCCGCTGCACGAGCTGCTCTGGCACCTCACCGAGGCGTTGGCGCTGCGCCCGCCGGCCGAGCTGCGTGTCGAGCTGGAGCGCGCCCGCGCCGAGACGGCGGCGCTCACCGGGGGCGATCCGGCACGGCTGCGCGCGGTCGACGTCGCCGGCCACCGCGACCGGGTCAACCCGCTGCTGTCGCGGGCCGGGGACGCGGCGCGCGCCCGGGGCGGCACCGCCGGCCCGGACCGCCGGGGCGCGCAGTTGCTGGGGGC
>NZ_QGKR01000116.1 GCF_003172955.1 Micromonospora acroterricola
GGGTGGCGGGGCCGGTGGGCGCCAGGCCGGCGAGCCGGTCGAGCACCTGGACCATGCCGAGGGCGGTTGCCTCCCGGGTGGTGGTGGCCCGCAGCGCGGCCAGCGTCTCGGCGTCGCCCGGCTGGCCACGGCCGGCCAGGGCGGTTGCCAGCCCGGCGCGGGCGATGAGCGACCAGGGCCGCGAGCCCATCCGGTCGGCGGCGTCGCGGGCCGCCGTGAAACCGGCGATGGCGCCGTCCCAGCGCTCCTGCGCGGCGTCGAGCACCGCCAGCCAGTGGTCGACGGGACCACTGATGTCGCAGCCGAAGAGCCCCACCGTCCACTCTCCACGGTGGGGGGCCAGCGCGGCTCGCGCGTCGTCGCAGCGGCCCGGCTCGCGGGACGCGGCGGCGGCCTGCGCCCGCAGCCGAAGCCAGAGCGGCGACACCGGGCGCGGGTACCTGATCTCGGTGGCTTCGATGCCGGCGGTCAGGCGGACCGCTGTCTCGCCGTCGCCGCGCTCCGCCGCGGTGATGGCCCGCAGCAGCTCCCGGTAGGGGTAGTCGGTCCCGCTCAGCCCGCTCAACAGCGTGTCGGTCTCGTCGAACCGGCCCTGTAGGAGCAGCCGGGACCAGTGCAGGTGATGGCCCATGAACCCGAACTCTGCGTGGCCCGGGTCGGCGAGGTCGCTGAGGACGGTGAACCGCTCGTCGGCCTCGGCGAAGTCACCCCGGAACGCCGCGATGATCCCGCTGTCGACGGTCGCGGCAACCCGGTGCCGAGCGAGTTCGTCCTGCCCGCCGCCGGCGACGAAGGCGGTGAACTCCTCGATGAAACGAGGGTCGCCCAGCTCGAGCAGCGCCACCCAGCGCAACGAGGTGGCCCACAGCTCGGTCTCCCGGTCGCCGGTGCGGCGGGCCACGTCCCGGATCTCGGAGGTGAGCGCCGCCCGGGCCGCCGCGGTGCCCAACCCCCACGTCGTGTCGTGGCGAGCCCACAGGCTGAAGGTCAGCGCCTCGTCGTCGCGACCCCGCCGGGCGATCGTCTCCGTGGCGGTGATCAGGTCGGCGATCAACGTGCCGACCGACGCGGCGGCGTCCGGCTCGCCGATCAGCCGCCGGTACGCCTCCCGCACCAGCTCCGCCGTCTGTACCGAGCGCGCGGTCTCCACCTGACGGGAGCGGTGGACGGTGAGCGCGACGCGGACCAGGAGCACCGGGTCGTCGAGGGTACGGGCCAGCGTCGCGGCCTCGGCGAGTAGTTGGACGGCCTCTTCCCGGCCGGCGTGGTGCCAGCGCACCTCACCGAACTCGACGAGGATCCGCACCCGCTGCGCCCGGTCCTCGACGACCTCCAACGCCCGACTGAAGTGCACTACCGCCTCGTCGGTGGCGAGCCGGGCGTGCGCGTCCCGCCCCGCGGCGACGAGCAGATCGGCCGCTCGGGCCCGGTCGAGGACGGGACCGGCCAGGTAGGCGTGGCGGGCGAGATCGGCGGGGATCAGACGCTCGGTGAGCTCCGCCAAGTCGTCGACCGACCGGACGACAGCGCCGTGTCGCGCCCGGCGGTCGTCCTCGGTGAGCCCGTCGTAGAGCGTCTCGCGGACAAGATCGTGGGCGAAGGCGAACCGGCCGCCGCCCCGGGCGACCACCAGCCGGGCGGTCACCGCCCGGTCGAGCAGCCGGTCGACCTGCGCCGCCGGGGCCGCCGCGCAGGCCGCCAGGACCTGACGGTGGAACTCGCGGCCCAGCACGGCGGCGACGGTGAGCGTCTCGACCACCGGCGGGGGCAACTGGGCGAGTCGGCGCCGCACCGCCTCCCGTACGCCGGGCGCGATCGTGCCGCCCGTCCCGTCGGCGCGCCACAACCGGGCGGTCTGTTCGATGAAGAACGGGTTTCCTCCGGTACGCCGGTGCACCTCGTCGACCAGGTCGGTGTCGGGCTCCCGCCCGGCGGTCCGCGTCATCAAGGCGGCCACCTCGTCCCGGGACAGGCCGGTCAGGGTGACGGTGGTGGCCTTCGTGACCAGCGGCATCAGCAGCGGGCGCAACGGGTGCTCGCCCGACTCGACCTCCGCGTCGCGGTAGGTGCCGATCAGCAGCAGCCGTTCGAACCAGGTGTGCTGGGCGGCGAACCCGAGCAGCCGCAGCGAGGCCGGGTCGGCCCAGTGCAGGTCGTCGAGGACGACCACGACCGGCCGCTGCTGGGAGACCGCGACCAGTGCGGCGGTCACCGCGTCGTACAGGGCGAACGCCTCACGGTCGCCGACGTCCGTGCCCGTGTCGACGCCGGCCCAGCTGGCGGCGCGGCCAGCCTGCTCGCCGCCGGCGCCGGCCTCGCCGAGCAGTGCCGCGAGAGCCGGCTCCGCGGTCTCCCGGGCCACCGCCCAGTCGTCGGCGGAGCGTTGCAGGCCGCGCAGGACCTGCACCCAGGGCCAGTAGCCGGGGGCGCTGTCGGAATCCCAGCAGGCGGCGCCGAGCACCAGCGCCCCCCGCTGCCGGGCCTCCCGGGCCGCCGCGGTGACCAGCGTCGTCTTGCCGATGCCCGGCTCTCCGGTGACCAGGACGAGACCGCCGTGGCTGGTGGCGGCCCGGTCCAGCTCGGCGCGCAGCAGACCCGCGGGATGATCCCGCCCGATGATGGCGTCGCCGAGCCGCGCGTCCATGGTTTCCAGACGGTACTGGACCCGTCCGACACCGGTGGGCTGCTTTTCGAGTGGTTGCTGAGGCGCGCTGGGGTGCGGACCGGGGCGACGCGGCGATACGCGGTAGCGCCGCTCGGGGCGGCCATGGTGTTCCGCTCGTCCTTTGGAGCTGATGTCGTCAACGACTCACGCGATGAGCACCCCCATCGCTCCCTAACCTTCCCTACCGAGCTAGGGTAGGGAGTGATGAGGGAAGACATGTACTCGGTGGAGCAGGTTGCCGACCGGCTCGACCTGCACGTGCGGACGGTGCGCGGCTATATCCGGTCCGGCCGGCTGAGGGCGGTGCGGATCGGCAAGCAGTACCGCATCGCCGCCAGCGACCTCGACGCGTTCACCGGGCAGACCCGAGCCGCCACGGCCACCGGCCCGGCGGAGGTGTCGAGCATCGTCCAGATCGACGGCGTCGACCGGGCCGCCGCCGACCGGCTCGGCACGCTCGTGCTCGCCAGCGCCAACACCGGTCACGACCCGGCCCACCCATTACGGGTGCAGACCGTGCACGACGAGGAGCGCCGCCGGATGAAGATCATCATCCTGGGCGATCCGGCCTCCACCGCCGAGCTGCTGCACCTGCTCGACGCCGTACTCAATGCCGACAACGGCCTGCTCGACCGGGAGGTCCACGATGCCTGACGAGATCCAGGAACGCGCCGGAGTGCAGGTGCTCCTCTGCGACCCCGCCGGCCCGCCGATCGCCACCGAGCAGGACGCGCTGGACCTGATCGGCGCCGCGTTCCTCGGCGCCCAGGTGGTGGCCGTGCCGGCCGACCGCCTCGACGAACGCTTCTTCTCGCTGGGCACCCGCTTCGCCGGCGAGGTCATGCAGAAGTTCGTCAACTACCGGCTACGACTGGCGGTGGTCGGCGACATCTCGGCACACCTGGCGGAGAGTTCCGCGCTGCGCGCCCTGGTGCACGAGTCGAACCGGGCCGGGCACATCTGGTTCGTCCCCGACCTCGGCGCCCTGGACGCCCGGCTGCGCGCCATGGCGTAGACACTCACCGGTCGTTGACGACAGCCATCTCCACCGCGTCCGGCTCGATGCCTCGGGCCTGCGCCTGCTCGGCCGCCCACCGCAGGTACGCGAGCCACTCCTCCGACAACCAGCCGGACACACGGCCGACTCCGGCCTCGTCAGGGAGACGGCTGGCCACGACGCGGTCGAGGATTAGCGGCTGCACACCGCCCACCTCTCGTCGGTAGCCGACGAAGTAGAGGACCTTCGTGAACAATCCCGGCCCCAACCACGGCAGGCGAGCGTGGTCGGGGTCGCGGAAGCGGCGGTACGCCGTGCGCAACGCGTCCTCGTCTGGCGCTGACGCGGACACCTCCTCCAGCGCGTACGCCAGACGTTTGCCCTCCGGGTCGGCGGCGAGCGACCTGGCGGCGCGCCATGGCCCGTACCCGATGGCCCCGTAACCCCAGACCAGCACCGCGGTCAGCAGCTGGCGGGGGCTCGCGGAGCCGGCCCGGTACGCGTCGGCCACCGCGAAGACGTCGCGCCGCCAGACATCGCCGCTCGGTGGAAAGCCGTCGGGCCAGGCGTCCGGCGGCAGCCCCGCCCGCCACCGGTCGACCTGCACGATGACCGGGCTCTGCTCCCCCGGTAACGGCTTCTGCATGGTTACCTCCCTCAGGTCGCGGAGCAACCCGCCCACGTGGGATCTCCGCGACCCGAACGCTATGGCCGCGTGCTCCCGTCGGCTGCCCGGTGGCACCATGTCGGGGTATCGAGGGGCGTAAACAAACATCCGATTTCGCAATGTCGATTCGCTGCGGTCGAGACGTAGAGCATGAGTGCGTGCGATTATCGCACCATGACCGAAACCGGCGACTGGACAACGGTCGGCGAGCAGGTACGCCAGACGCGGCTGGGGGCTGGCCTCTCTCAGGCCGAACTAGGTGCTCAACTCGGCCTCGATCGCACGATGATCGCCAAGATCGAGTCCGGCACTCGGCGTGTGGACGCATTGGAACTCATCCGGCTCGCGGCCGCACTCGACGTACCCATCGATCACCTGCTCGAGCGACGACCAGCGGTGATCTCGCGCCGCTCGGAACTCATAGCCGAGGACAACGACACAGACGTGGCGAGGCGTTCTCAACGACTGGAGATCACACTCGCCTCCTGGCTCAGGGACGTCCGCCAACTCCTTGACGCCGGCACCCTCACCCTCGTCAGCCCCGTCCGCTACGAAGGGAGTGTCACCTCCGACGATGACGCCCGTACCGCTGCTCGATGGCTGCGTGACATGCGGCGTATTGGCACGGAGCCGATTGACACCCTCATGGAGTTCTGTGAACGCAGCGGCCAGTACGTCCTCGTCAGTGACCTTCCCGGGGAAGGCGCATCGATGGTGGACGGGGACCTGGCGGTGTCGGTCGTCAGCGTCGAGGGAGACCCGGGCCGGCGTCGAGCTACCGCCGCCCACGAGCTGGGCCACCTGGTTTTGGGCGACGAATACTCCAGCGATCTGGCGGTACACGTGTCCCGCGCCGACCGGGAGAGCCTGATCAACGCTTTCGCCGCCGAACTGCTCCTTCCGGTCGCCGCGTTTGGCGATGTCAGCAGCCGTCCGGCCTCTCGCGAAGAGATGATCCGTCTCACCGCGCGCTACCGCACGTCGTGGTCGCTGGCCGTGCGCCAGGCGGAACGCGCTGGGTGGCTCGACGCGTCATCGGCCCGCTGGAGCCGAACCACGCCAACCCGGGCGGAGATCATGGATGCGGTTGGCTGGGCCCCCCAGCCAGATCTCGACGCCATTCGCGTACCGCCGGGTTATTCGCACGCCGTCATGGAGGCATGGCGCCGGTACCTCGTATCGGATGCCCGAGCGGTCGAACTCCTGCATGGCCAGATCGGGCTGGATGACCTGCCCGCGCGCGATGAGACAGACCCGACACCGTGAGCAACGCGGCTCTGGATTGCGAGCCCCTACTCGTCTTCGACACCACCGTGCTGCATCATTTCGCGCTCGCCGACCGGCTCGACGTACTGGCGGACCTGATTGTAGGAAGGCGCGCGGCTACCACCGCCGTCGTGCTCGACGAGCTTCGTACCAGTGCGGAGCGGGAGCCGGCTCTCACCGCGGCGCTGAAGCTTGCCTGGATCGACGTCATCGCACTCGACACGATCACCGAAATCCGGTGCTTCTCGGATTGGGTACGTCGTATCGGCGCCGACAGACGAGACGTCGGCGAGGCAAGCGTCTTCGCCGCGGCCGAGATACACGGCGGTACGGCGGTCACTGATGACCGCACCGCCACCAAGGTAGGCCGCGCCTACGGGCTGGAGGTGCACGGCACGATATGGCTTCTCGCAGATCGATGCCGATCCGGCAGGCTCACCGAAGTCAACGCCGGTGCCATCATCGACGCACTGCGCGAGACACAGCACCGACTGCCGTGCACCGGGGCGGAGTTTTCCTCATACGCACGAAAGGCGGGGCTTCTCCAGCTCAACCCTCCCCCCTACATTCCGGGTCCGACGCGGCCGCCAACCATCCATCAGGTCTAGCGGGTAACGCCACTGCTCCTGCCACCACCGACCCCACCGGGGTTCATGACTAGCCGCCCGGCGACCGGGTACGCGCGGTGCATGGGTAGCCACAAGCAGAACAAACACGACAGCGGCGGCGAGTCGGCGCGAGGCCGGCGGCATCCGGGCAGCGGCGCTCCGGGCCGTCAGGGCTCGCCCATGGAGCACTCGCCGGACCAACGGCGCCGCCGTACCGCGACCGGCTCCGCCGGCACCGAGCACGACCTGGGCCGGGCCAAGGTCTCGGGCGACGGGCGGATCCAGCGCCAGGGCGGCTCCTGACCGACCAGTCAACGGTGTGGCCGCCCCGCGGGTTCGCGGGGCGGCCACACGGAATGTGTTGTTACGCCGTCGCACAGATGGCGTACGCCGTGTCGGACCAGTTGCCGGCGAACGCGTCCTCCTCGTACGCACCCGAGGCGGCCGAGGTCGGGGCGGTCGCGGGACCACCGTTGGGACGGAAGTCGTCCACGATGCCCTCGCCGGTCACGCCGTTGAGTTCGTAGCCGGCGCCGGTCAGCACCTTCCCGACCGGGCAGGTCGCGACGACACTGCGGAAGTCGAGGGAATTGCTGGCACCCACCGTGGATGCCCGCACCAGGCCGGGCAGCGGGTTGGCGCAGATGGCGTACGCGGTCGCGGACCAGTTCAGGGCAGTGGCATCCGACTCGTAGGCGCCGACGTTCACCGAGGTCGGTGCCGCCGCGACACCACCATTGGGGCGGAAGTCGTCCACGACGCCCTCACCAGTCACCCCGTTCAGCTCGTAACCCGTACCGGTCAGCACCTTCCCGACCGGGCAGCTCGCCGTAATGCTGTGGAAGTCGGCGGAGTCACTGACGCTGACCGCGGAGACCCGCACCAGGCCGGGCACCGGGTTGGCGCAGATCGCGTACGCCGTCACCGACCAGTTGCCGGCGAACGCCTCCGTCTCGTAGGCGCCAACGGTGACGGCCGTCGGCGCGGTGGCCGGGCCGCCGTTGGGACGCAGGTCGTCGACGACACCCTCACCGGTCACCCCGTTCAACTCGTAGCCCGTGCCGGTCAGCACCTTGCCTACCGGGCAGGTCGCCGTGGCGCTGTGGAAGTCGGCGGAGTTGCTGACGCTGGTCGCGGCGATCCGGACCAGGCCGGGGACCGCGGCGGACGCCGGGCTCGCCGGGGCGACCACCGCACCGGCCATGACGAGACCGAGCACGAGTACGGACGCTCGGGCACCGAACCGCCGGGTTTCCTTCTGAGCACGCATATGTTTCTCCCGTCTGAGGCCGGGCGGCGGCTGGTGGGTTCCGGGGAACCGACGCCGACGCCAAGGCCGATCGTGATGACGGGTTCACGGTAGGTAGTGGGCTGACCAGGGATTATCTCCAAGACGACTACGTCGCGTAACGGACCATGTCATCGATCGTTTCGATCGGTCTGCCGGGCGTGCCGGCACGGATCCGACGAAGGATCTCGCCCGACGTCCGCGTGAAGAAGCCTTATCCGCGCGGCGGGTGTGACGCGGTGCGACGGCTGAACGCCGTACCAACGGAATGATCATCACGGGGACCGGAGGACGCTGATGGCGCACACACCCACCCGCTTACGACTGTTCGGCATCGCACTCGTGGCGGCGCTCGTCGCGGTGACCCAACTGACCGCGGCACCGGCGCAGGCCGGGCCGGCGATCAACCCGCCGCCGGCGACCAGCGCGACGGCGGTCTCGTCCACCCAAATCCGGGTGAGCTGGCAGGCGGCGCCGCAGGCCTCCGCGTACCGGATCTCGCGTTCCACCGGGTCGGGCGGCCCCTACACCCAGGTCGGCAGCAGCACCGGCCTGGAGTTCCTAAACTCCGGGCTCGCCCCGGCCACCACCTACTACTACGTCGTGCAGGCCGAGTACCGGAACAAGCTCTCCGGCCAGTCACCCCAGGCCAGCGCCACCACCCTGCCGGTGCTGGCGGCACCGAGCGGCCTGCGGCTCACCGGCACCCCGGGCACGATGGAGCTGACCTGGGCGGCGGTGCCCGGCGCGGCCCGGTACGAGGTGTACCGACACCACCCGATCGACGGGGACAGCCTGATCACCTCGACCACCGAGCCGTCGTTCCGCGAGACCGGGCGGTCGGACGGCTACTACTACCAGTACAAGGTGCGCGCCCTCACCGCCAACGGCGCGGCCGGCCCGTTCGCGTCCGGCGCCGCCTACACCGGCCTGGCGACCACCACCACGATCGCCGTCAACCCGACCCGCTCCGAGCAGGGCCAGTGGGTGGCGCTGTCCGCGCGGGTCCGCACCGCCGACGGGTCCGAGCCGTGGGGCAAGGTGGTCTTCCTCTCCGGCAGCGAGGTCATCGGCCAGGCCACCCTCTGGCAGGGGTACGCCGCGATGGTGACCACCCCGAAGGCCAGCTCGGTGACCTACTACGCCCGCTTCGAGGGCTACGGCACCAACCCCAACAACGGGGGCAGTTCGTCTACCGACCTGCCGTTGCAGGTCGACCCGGCGTACGGCGAGGTATCCTTCGGCCCGTCCGAGGCGGCCCGGGTGGGCTCCACCGAAACGGCCATCGCCGCCGGCGACCTCACCGGCGACGGGCTCACCGACGTGGTGCTCACCACCGGCATCGAGGCCGGCGCCGGGGACCTCAACCACTCGGCCTACCTCTACGTCCAGCTGCCGGAGCACCGGCTCGCCGCGCCCGTCCGCTACGGCACGTCGGTGCCGACCGGCGGCAGCATGGTCCCGGTCATCGCCGACATCGACGGCGACGGCCGCAACGAGCTGCTGGTCGCCTCCGGAGACGGGCTGGACCTGTACCGGCAGTCCCCCGGCGGCCTCGCCGCGCCGGTGGCGCTGCCGTTCGGCGCACCCCTCGGCGACGTCCACGTCATCGACCTCGACCAGGACGGCACGCTGGACCTGGTGGCGACCACCAACGAGTCGGTGCTGGTGCGCTACGGCACCGGCCCGGGCGAGTTCGCCGCGCCGACCGCCGTGACCACACCGCTCTCCGGCCCGGTCCTGGGGGTCGCCGACGTGACAGGCGGCCCCGGCCTGGACCTGGTACGCCTCGACGGCCGGCGGATCATCGTCGCCGAGCAGACCTCGGCACGCACCTTCGCCGCAACGACCGGCGTCCCCGTACCGGAGGGGCAGGAGATCGACGCTCGGTCGTTCGCGGCGGGCGACGTCACCGGCGACGGTCGGGCCGACGTGGTCGTCACCGTCACCGGCAACATGCCCGACCCGCGGGTCTCCGTGCTGACGCACGACGCCTCCGGGGCCCTCGGCGAGTGGCAGGTCTACGTCGCGTCCGACATGCCCGAACCCGTCGTCCTCGAGGACATGGACGGCGACTCGCGGCTGGACGTGGTGGTCGCCCACGGCGGCTGGTACCAGGTGGGCGTCATGCTCCAGCGCCCCGACGGCCGCCTGGGCCGGGAACAGCTGGGCTACAACAGCTACTACGCCAGCCACTACGAGCACCGCGGTCTCGCGGTCGGCGACATCAACAGCGACGGCCACAAGGACGTGCTGCTGGCCGACTACAACAACGGGCTTGTGGTGGTCCCCGGGGCGTAGCGAAATCCGTCAGGCGACGGGTGGTGCCTCTTCGGCGCTACCCGTCGCCTCTATTGGGGCAGTTCCTCGTCAGAGGGGCCGCACGCCCCGGCATGCCCGTCGCGCCGCCGGCAACGGCCGGCGCCGTCGAGCCGGGCGTCACACCAGACTCGGGTACGCAGGAACTGGCGGTCCTCCTCGCTAAGGGTGGTCTCCCCGAAGTCGATGGCCGTGACGTGATCGAGTGAGTCGCGCAGAGCCGTCGCCAGGATGGCGGCGGCGTCGAGGCTGGTCAGCGTGGTGGGCAGATGAATGATCCAGCGGGGTGCGGTCATCGCGGCCACCTGCTGTTGGGCACTCCCGGCTGCCGGTGGCGGCAGTTGGTGTGGCGCGACTGCCACTGGCGCAGCGCCTGGCGGATGCGTTCGGCCTCGGTGTTCGTCGTGGTGAGCTTGCGGTGCAGACGTTCCAGCTCGTCGGCGACCCGGTTGAGGTAGTCGTTCACCTGGTCCGGGTCGAGGCCCCGCCAGCGGGTGTCGAAGGCGGCGGCTCGGACGTCGTGCGGGTGGAGGCGTTCGCCCGTCAGGTAGATCACCGCTGCGGCGCCGTCTGCTCGGCGATCAGCAGCTGGACCTGGCGGTCGGTGAGGCCTCGCTGGTCCAACACCCGTCGGCCCCAGCGGTGCAGCCGGCATGGGTGCACCGCGCGATCGTTGCGGCAGCGGACTGCGTCGGGCCACTGCTCGGCGGCGTGCACGGTGACCGCCCTGATGGCGAAGCCGACGTCCTCGGAGGTCACGTAGGGCGGTAGCGGTAACTCACCGAGGATCTCGTCGATCGAGTCCATGGCCCTCCTTCGTCGATCGGCGGCGCCTGTTCTTGTCGGGTGGCGCCGAGGCGGGCGGGGACGGTTGGTACGGCCGCGCGTCCGCACCGACCGGAGCCCAGCACCCACCCCGGGCCTGTGTCCTCACTCTGGACCGGGCGGTGAGTAGGAACTACAGCGCTGGCTGGGCTCAAGTGAGGCATTACTGAGGCACTGTGAGTCCCGCTGGGCGCGACACAGAGTCACTAGAGTGGCCTCATCCGGGAGGAGGACGCGTGGCTCTCAAGCGATACCGGCTGGTGCAGCGGCGCAAGATGCTCGGATTCAGCCAGGAGCGACTCGCCGAAGCCCTCGGTGTGGAGCGCTCAACGGTCGTCCGGTGGGAGCGGGCCGAGACGGATCCCCACCCGTGGCATCGGATCCGGATCGCCGGAGCGCTCCAGGTGCCACTGGACCAGCTTCAAGAGATCCTCGATGATGTCTCCGTCGCGACAGCCCGAGGAAGCATCATGGGAGACAGCGCCGCCCAGACCCAACCCGCAACGCGCGCCGAGCTGCTCACCGGCCTGCGCGCCTTCCTGACGCGCTACCTGCCGAACGACAACGCCGGACGCCCCTCTGCGTCGCTGCCCGAAGTGCGGCGGGCCGTTACCCGGGTACACGGGCTGTATCAACGAGCCAGCTATGTCCCCGCCTCGCGCCACATCCCGGATGTCCTCCGAGCCGCGACCGAGCTGACCCAGTCCGGATCAGGCCTCCACCGGGTGACCGCCTTCAAGCTGCTCGCCGCCGCATACGTCGCGGCGTCGAAGATCGCCTGCAAGGTCGGTGACGGCGAGACGGCTCTGCTCACCGCCGATCGGGCCGCGACCTCGGCGCAACTCGCTGGCGACCACGCGCTGGCGGCGGTCGCCGCGTACCAGGCCGCGTGCGCCCTACTCCGGTTACCGGATCGCATCGCCGAGGCTGAGGCGGTCACCGACGCCAGCATCGACCATCTGGCGCGACTGCGGTCGTCGCCCCACCCGGACCTGATCTCCGCGCATGGCGCGCTCCTGCTATTGGCCGCCATCATCGCGGCGCGACGGGGTGACGTGAAGCAGGCCGGGCGTCACCTCGATCAGGCACAGTCCGTCGCCGCGGACCTCGGATCCGATCAGAACCGGCTGTGGACCGGCTTCGGGCCGACCAACGTCACGATCCACACGGTGTCCGCGGCCGTGGCGGCCGGCACTGCCGAACGTGCCATCGAAATCGGAAGCCGGCTCGACACATCACGGCTGCCGATCGCCCTGATCGGGCGGCGCGCACAGGTCCACCTCGACCTCGCGGAGGCAGGCGCGACGAGCAGCGACGGCAGTTCGCTCGCCGTTCTCCACCTCCTGGAAGCCGAACGAGTGGCACCGGAACTGCTCGCCGCCAACGTCCAGGCACGGACGCTGCTGCTCAACCTGCTGTCCAAGGAACGCCGGTCCGTGACACCCGGCCTCCGGCCAATGGCAGTACGCGCGGGGCTGCTCACATGACCGACAAGAGGGTCCTGTACCTCGTCGTCTGCGCCGCGCCGCCGGCACTCCAGATCGGCGAACTCATCGACCTGCTGATGGCGGACGGCTGGGCCGTCTGTGTGATCGCCACACCGACAGCGGCGACTTGGATCGACAGGGAGGCGTTGTCCGAGCAGACGGGCTACCCGGTCCGCTCGGAGTGGCGGCGGCCGGGAGAGCCAGACGTGCTGCCTAAGGCGGACGCCGTCGTGGTCGCCCCCGCCACCTTCAACACGATCAACAAGTGGGCCCTCGGCATCAGCGACAACCTCGCCCTCGGCATCCTCAACGAGGCGCTCGGCCTACATCTCCCCATCGTCGTCTTGCCGCACGCGAAGCCAGCTCTGGCCGCTCACCCTGCCTTTACACGCAACCTTGACCAACTCCACGCGAACGGAGTAGCGGTAGCCCCAGCCGACGAATCTCAGGCGTCCAACCACGAGCGCACGCCTTGGCTCAGCCTCGTCAAGGCGATGGAAAGGTGACCAGCCCTACGTAGGGCACCACGCGTAGGACGATCCCTGCAGCTGCCGCACCGCAGCGACCCGCGCCATCTCATCGTGCGTGCCGTGCATAAGCAGTGTGGGCAAGCCCTCGACATCGATCTAGGTCAGGGTGGAGCATGTCTGGACCGGCCAGACGGGCTGTTCTTGTGAGGACGCACTCGGGTTGCCCGGACAGCGGCGATCACGCGTAACGCCGCCGTGTGCGGCTCTTCGTGTTCCCAAACCCGAATCGACTGCCACCCGCCCTCAGCGAGCAGCTGATCCGTCTCGGTGTCGCGCGCCTTGTTGCCATCAATCTTAGTGCGCCAGAACTGCTGGTTCTCGCGGGCTGGCCGATAGTGTTCGGGGCAGCCATGCCAATAGCATCCGTCGACGAAGACAGCGATCCGCGCGCCAGGGAACACTACGTCCGCAGTGCGGCGCAGCTTCTCCAGGGGTCGTGTGTTCACACGATATCTAAGCCCGCTCCGAAAGAGGATGGAGCGTAGCTGGCGTTCCGGCTCGGTGTCCCGGCCCTTATTGCCCTGCATTGACATGCGGACGGATCGCGACTTGGCCCATGACCCGGGAACCGGCGCGGGCGGAGCGAGCAAACCCTTCTCCCGCGCTAGTCGCCAACCCTCCGCAAGGTTTAGAGCGCGGCTAGCCTCCCCGACCTCGCCTAAATATCTGCTCGGCGAGCGGCCGCGATCCGACCAGCGCAGATACGCTCGGAGCCGCCTGGTCTTCGGGAGAAGCTTCAGCTCCACCGAGGCGCGTGCCTGACGACCACCGTCGAGATCAACCCACCGGCGATCGAGGCCTCCGGCGGCTCGGTCCTGTTCCGCCGCCACCGCTCGGCGGCTGCGTCCCTTAAGGCCTTTCCAAGCCCGCTCAGGGGGGAGCGAATCGGCCCACGCGCGGTCGATCCGGCCATCACCGCCAGTCATCGTCGGCTTTCGGCCTCATCGAGCGCCCCAGCGATAGCACGCGCAAAGAACTCGCCCAACCGCACCGGAACCGCGTTCCCGAGCTGGCGCATCTGCTCACTTCTAGGACCTTTGAGGATCCAGCTATCGGGGAAAGTCATCACCCGCGCGGCCTCCCGGACCGTCATATATCGATGACGGTACCTCAGCGGACTAACAGCGGCCGGCTCGGAGAGCAGGTCATCGGTGAGCATCACCGACTCACCGCCCGGAACCCCATGCACTCCCGCCTTCACAGTCTTCGCGGGCCGATCCAGCTCATTCGGCGTGTGACCTTGATAGATGCGAGCGTCCGGCCAACCAATGTGGTCGAGCACGCCACCGAGTTCGTACTCACGACGGTCAAGCTTGTCCCAGGGAACCGGCGGTAGCGGTCGTCGCCGGTCGATCTCCTCCTTAAGCGCGTCGCGCAGGGTCAGCCATGGGAGCTTTCCGTCATCGAAGGGGATCGCCTGCGGTAGCCGCGACTCTACGTGTTCGCGGACGTGGTACGGCACCTCCGGGTGTTTCCGCCAATATGAGCCGTCCTGGATCGAGCGAAGGAGTGCGGCTTCAGAATGAGTCGGCGCGATGGAGGCCTCGAACCGCTTCAAGTCGACTTCAAGGTCGGACCGGAAGGCGACGATGATGATTCGGTTGCGCATCTGCGGCACCCCATAGTCGGCCGCGTTGACCCGAGTGGTAACGACCTCGTACCGTTTCTTCGGGTCGGCGGGGGCCTCCGACAGACGCGCTTGGAGAACGGCGTCGTGCTCGCGCCAGCTGACCCCTTCTTCGCGCTGCTCGAAAGGCAGGGCGAGTTCACGCTCGATGTAATCGAAATAGGGCCGGAACGATGGGCGTAGCAAGCCCTGAACGTTCTCACAGATTACGGCCTTGGGCTGGATGTCACGGATTGCCCGAAACATCTCAGGGAACATGTTCCGCCTGTCCTCGTCGCCCTTGGCGACTCCGCCGAGGCTGAACGGCTGACACGGCGGCCCACCGGCAAGAAGATCGACCTGATCCCACAGGTAGTCGAACTTGATGTCGCGCACATCTCCTGGAACCAACGGCCACGCCTGCCCGACCGGGGGGATGAACTCCTCATCGCCTCGGAGCTCCGCCTTGTTGGCCTCTAGTGTCTTGCAGGCCCACTTGACGAGTTCGTTAACCAGGAGCGGGCGGAACCCAGCTCGCTGGACCGCCATCGCTAGCCCTCCGCCGCCGGCGAACAACTCGACCGAGGTCCGGTCTTTGGTCTCCCCTCGCGGCTCAAGCATTGCGGAAGCATACCGCGGAGTTGTCGATCTTAGGAGCCGGCTCACCGCAGCCGCTCCTCGCTTGCCATTCCCGGCCACCGGGAACCACACTGGCCACGCCCTCCGATCCTCTGCGGCCACCGTCCACCTGAGCCCGTGAGCCGCGACTCATCAAGGAGAGAAATGGCCACCTGGAACGTGGGGCCCTTCGACAATGACGACGCGGCGGAGTGGTGCGAGCAGTACGAGGCGGCCGCGCCGGCCGAACGGACCGAAGCGGTATCGCGAGTGTTGCGGCGAGCCATCCTCGACTCAGCTTCACTATCCGATACGGCCGCAGCTCAGGCGATCGCCGCAGCCACAGTAGTCCGTCAGGCCCACACCGGTTTGCCCGACGTGACGACCCCACACGCGCCTCGGTTCGTCGATGGCGCCGAATATGTCGACGTCACCCCGGTCCTGCTGCGACTCGCCGCAGCGGCCGTGGAGCTGATCCTGCGGGAGGGTTCCTCCTGGCGTCGGGGTTGGGCCGATGACGTCGAGGGTGACCTCGCGGTCGAGGCGTTGGAACGCCTCTACGCGGCGTTGGGCGACAAACAGCCCTAGGCCGCCGCCGCCAGCCACTCCCGTCGCACAAAGCCCACATCAAGTCCGCAATGTTCCGCGATCCGGCGGAACCTCTTTGATCTATCAGCGTCGATCGGAACATCGTCCGTCCCGTAGACGACGATCAGTGGACGCTCGGCCGAATCGACCGCCTCATTCAACGCCGCCCAGACCAGGTCGCGGAAGTTGCGCACCCGACCCCAACACACGTAGCGCTCCCGCGAGCCATCGGTGGCTTTGCAGTGCATGGGCTTCTCGCGGATGGTCCCCGGCCGCACGTTCCAGCCGGAGCCGAGGATCAGGAAGAGGAACTCACTCGGCGGCGTCAAGTGCTTCGATACGTATTGTGCGTACGATCCGAAGCTCTCGACGGCGCGCGCGTACTCCTTGAGGGGTCCGTCCTTGAGCCACACTCGCATGCCCTCCGACGTCATGTAGTCGGCGAGCACGCCCCCGATCGCGTCGTCCTCCACCCACCGGGTGTAGTAGGCGGTCTTGGCGCGCGCAGGAAGCTCCTCCCAGTCGAGCGTGTCCACCTGGCGGTAGAGCTCGCGAATGACTTCAGCGCGGACCTTCTCCGGAACTGACGGCTCGGGCAACTTTACGTCCTTACCACGTGTGATTTTCCGTTGGGATGGGCCGCTTAGCGGCGGCCCGATAGACCAAGGGCTGGGTACCGGCCGGGACCGCCTTCTCAGGTAGCTGAAGCCGGATAGCCATGACGACACCGTCCGGCCAGGTGTCGCGCGGGAGGTCCTCGCGGGCCCGATCCTTGTCGATCACCGGATAGATCATCGCGCACCCGGTCTTTGAAGTTCGACCGGTGAGCGACGCGAGCCCCGCACGGTGAAGGCTCTCCGAGTTCCCGCGCAGGCTGTCATTCTCGATCTTCCGGCCGTGGAGCGAGAACGTGCCGAGGCCGGGTATGGTCACGCCGCGGTCGGACCGCCGCTGCGGAAGCACGATAATCCACTTGTCGACGGCTTGGCTGTCCAGGCTCTTGATCCAGGCCAGGTCGGCCTTGAAGGTGTCGTCGTGCCGCCACTGAAGCTGCGTAAGAACGTCAACCATCTCCGCGTGGGAAACCTCTCCGGTCAACGCCTCGAAGCTCCGGGTGCCTGCGGACAAGGTGCTTTCGCTCGATGCGGCCCGTAAGAACGGGGTCATGACCTTGACGTTGTTTCGCAGCTTCTCCGACTCGACTAGAGCCGGGTAGCCGGAGCTAGGCTCCTTGCTCGGGCTGCGCTTCTCCACAAGCTGGGCGTAGCGCATCTTGTTGGCCGCCGTCGGGCGGAGCCCATGCCGGGCGACCAAGGGCTGAATGTGGGCAGGGGTGACCAGCGGACGTCCGTCCGCCATCACCGCGTACTGCCGCAGCTCGTCGCGGAAGAGCTCCTCATCTCGACAGGCGGCTTCGAAGGCGTCGCGTATTTTGGCGGTGATGAACAGGCGAACCAGGTCGCGGTAGCCGGGCCGGAAGCCGAACCAGCGCCCCATCTGCATCAGGGCTTCGGCGTGCCCGACGGTCCGGAGGTAGTAGGTGATCGTAAGGCCTTCGACGGTGAACCCTCGAGCCAGCTTGTTGCCGCCTACCAGGATCCGCCACACCGAGCGACGGTCGAAGTCCAATTCTTCCTGATCCGGCTCCTTGTTGCTGTTGATCACCAACACTGGGTCGCCGTTCGGCGCGATCCTGCGCACGACCCGCCCGATCAGCGGTTCGAGCTCCGCGAACGACGCGGGCATCGGATATCCCAAATCGAGCCCGTGGGACGCCGGAGCGAAGTCGCTGTCGTAGAGCTCGCGAAGCCTTTTCATGCCCGATGCGAGCGTGTGGCCCGACCTACTCCATAGTTCTCGAATAGTCTCCGCACGGATGTTGTGCTTGGCCTTCTTGGCGGCCTCATGCACGAGCATCGTGTGGTGCCGGTAATGATTATCATCAGGGCTCAGCCCTTGTCGGTACAGCTTGATGGCGCCGGCGAGCACGAACGAGTCGAGTGCCTTCTGAAAAGCGAACTCTTCGTCCCCGTCATCGATCAGGCGGACGTGCGCCTTCTCCTTCGAGTTCGAGAAGGTCCGCTCCGACTCGGGGACCGACGAATCGATGTCGTGGAAATCTTCGACACCCATGTAATCCAACGGCCGGCGCAGGGCGAGCAGGTAGTCGGACGGGAACACGTCGTTCTTGTCTGTGTAGTCGCTGAAGACGTTGGCGAACGGCGTCGCGGTGTACCCCACGTATTGAACCCGAGGGAGCATTTGCAGCAGTGTCGAGATGCGCTCGTTGATCGTGGTACGTTCCTTCTTGGCGCCCGGCGA
The DNA here is from genome assembly GCF_003172955.1 of Micromonospora acroterricola. Lineage (GTDB taxonomy): Bacteria > Actinomycetota > Actinomycetes > Mycobacteriales > Micromonosporaceae > Micromonospora > Micromonospora acroterricola. Next base: position 17,787 of record NZ_QGKR01000116.1, read on the forward strand.
CTGCTTCTCGGGGTCGACGGTGTTGATAGACGCCTGGTCGGACTCGTCGTCGATGATGAGAGCGGGGATGTCCTCGAGCCGGTCGGCGTTGTTCTTCAGGTCCGAGATGAGGTTCTGCAGTACCGACTCATTCTTCTTCACCACGATGAGTCGAGCATCGGTGGAATAAAGGTTCTCCGCGCTCCAGACGGGCTTACTCTTGTCCTTACGCTCAAATTCCAGCGCCGGCAACCCCTGCTGGAGTGAGCGGTAGTCGAACCGACGGGTGGTCATCCGCCGGATCTCGGGCTTTCCTAGGGCCGACGGCTGCACCCCGTACCTGTTAAACCGGTCGTTGATCCAATCCTCATCATCGAAGTAGTCAATATGCTTGGCCGCCTCGATGTCGTTCTCATTGACGCGGCGGAGGATGTTTTCCCGGCCGACCAGCTCCATGTCCAGCCGCCGCTGGGTTTGGTCCCGAAGCAGGTTGGTCGTGCCGGTCATCACAATGATGAGGCGATAGCCCGCATCGATCGCCTTGGCTATGACCCCGGCGAAGTTCGCCGTCTTTCCGCTCTGCACATACCCGACGACCAGGCCCTTGGTCGGAACCGGCTTGCTTTGGGCCGGGTTGGCGAACCGTTCCAGCACCCTGCTGGTGGCCGCATCCAGACGAGTGATCGCTTCGGCCTTCCACCTCCTCCGCCTACGAAGGTAGGCCACGTAGTGGCTCCAGTAGAAATCGCGTTGCCGTTGAAGGTCAGCCGTGTACCACGGCTCCCACTTGCCTGCGATCACGGTGTCGTGGTCAGTGGCGATCGAGAAGGAGTCGGCGAACTGGGCAGCCGTCTTGTCCCCGAGCCCGAGCAGATTGATGATCTGCGCACGTCGTAGCTCGGTGTTTGGCTTGGTGTCGCCCATCCACAGGCCCGATTCGATGGGCGCGTGGTCCCAGGTGGCCAGCCGAATATGCAGCTGTACCCGGAGCTCGTCATTGGGGTCGGCGGCGGCGACATAGTCCCGTAGACGATCCTCTGACACGTCGAGGTCGGGGGCGATGTCCTCCGCCTCGACGGCGGCCCGCCGCACCAGGGCTTTCGGCCCGCTCACCATCGCGCCGAGAGCGCCGAGGTATGCGGTGACCAGTGGTTCGTTCATGGTCGTCCTCACGATCCGAGTGCGGCGACGATACCTGCGGGAATGGAGACGGGGCTTGCCATGCCGTCCAGATCAACTCGATAGCGAACCTGGATCAACCGAACGATCGGCAGGCCGGCTTGCTGCAGGGCGTCCGGCACCAACCGCGGGAATTGCTCGTCGACCTCGAAGGCCGCACTTCCCGTCCGACGCTCCCAGCGCGACGTCATCTGAGTGGCGTAGGCGGCGGACCACCCAGCCGCGCTCAGCTTCGCCTCGAAGTCGTCGCGAGTCGTGCTGGGAAGAGTTGATCCCACCTTGTCGATTAGTTCCGGCAACGTCTTCCCGAAGCCCACACCAGCACCTGTTAATTGGTGCGACACGAGCCACAGCGGCCGGTCCGTTGTGGGCTGCAGCTGAGTTAGCGAATCGATCCAATGAGCGCGGCGCTCGCTGATCGTCGTCTTGACCTCGACGTCCACAGCAGGCAGCCCGAAGTCGTGTTCCTCGCCCTGGGGACCTCGCCAGGCACCCACTGCCGCCGAACCGCCGACTCTCGCCGCCAGACCACCGAGCGTCAACAACTCGCCGAACAGGCCGATCTCTCGCTCTTGAGAGATCGACTCAGGCTCGCGGAGGAGGGAGGCCAACTGTCCCAGCGTCTCCCGTAGCGCGTGAGTGGGCGTCATCCCGGCGATCTGGATTCGGTCGGCCATCGAGCAGAGCACGGCGTAGGCGTCCCGGAACAGGGCCGTCGCCACGACGACCACCTCCAGGTAGTGCTGTCCCTCGTGATCCGCCACACGAGCGACGATGTTGGTTAGCCCGGTGACCGGAGCCTGGGTGTCCGGGTCGACCTCAATCCGCAAACCGAGCTCGGGCTTTGCCGGGCGAACGAACACGGACACCGCCGGTGTCCCGCGGATCGGCAGGACGACCGGAACTTCGCTTGCGAGATACCGAACGAAGCTATCGACCGAGACGTGGCGTCTATCCACGCTCGCCGCCGACGTCATCGGCGCTCCGCTTGCACGGCCGTGGTGAGAACGGACTGCCACAGTTCGATATTGTCCTTGTCGCGCGCGCCGTGATAGTTACCCTCGAACGAATCCGCCACCAACAGGTACAACAATGCTTTGACCAGGGGGAGATCGTTCAGGCCACCGTGCTTGCCGCCGAGCAGCATCTTCCGGTAGCGCTTGTTCAGCCACAACGTACTTTGTTCTCGGTCCACACGGAAGAAAGAGTCGTCCACAAAGGTCATCCAGCGGATTTCGATAGGATCACGGCCGAGGAACGGCGGCACCTCCTTACGGATCACGTCCTTGACTGTGGACGGCAAGCCGGCCCCGGGATAGATCATCGGTGTGCGCTTCATCGAGCGGGCGTTCGCCGTTCGATAGACCTGCTCGGCCATGTCGAAGTAATCATTGAAGCTAATGCCGTCGGACGATCGAGCCGCTGCGGCAAGGCGGGAGAACTCCAGTCCGACGAGCACCCGGGACTTCTCCGCGTTCATGTGAAACATACCGGCGATGTCCCCGTCGATGTCCACCTCGACTCGCGCCAGCTGCAGCTTCGCGTGCGACACGTGGATGCCTTCCCAGCCGCCGAACTGCAGCAGCCGGTCCCGGCGGTAGAAGTAAAGCCCCTGGTATTCAACCGGCGTTCCCCGCAGCCGGTAGGACGGGGTACTGCTCTTGCCCGGCCAGATGTGGCACTTGAAGAAGATGTCGACACCGTCGACAGTGGCGGTCAGGGTCTTGGGGTAGCCCTCAGCACCCGGCCGTGAGTATGCGAACGGATTCAGCGGGGTGACTGGGATCGGAGGCCCGAGATAGGCCTCATCGACGTCGTAGACCTCGAAGTCGACGCTGAGCCGCTCCTGTTCGAGGAAGCGATGGAACACGATCCCGAGATGCTGGCACGCGCCGGTGATCAGGCGATCGATGAAGATCTCAACGCGATGTGCCTCCGACCCGGCCGGGAAAGTGACCACATCATCCCACCGGATGATGGTTCCGGACTCGCCGAGCGAGATTCGCCAGTCCTGGTCGAACTCCGCGGTGACGAACGGAGCGGGAATCACGTCGCACGAGAAGTCGCGCTTCGTCGTGGTGTTCACCCGCCACCTGCGGCCGACCGGGTCCTGGCCGGCGGCGCGGGACATGACGGTAAGGCTGCGTGCCTGACTGAACGACGCAGCCTTGAGTCCGAGCCCGAAGTGTCCGAGGTCGGAATTCTCGTAGTCACGCCGCCCGCCTACTGTCATGGCCGTATCTATCTTGTCGGGAGCCATGCCTCGGCCATTGTCGGCCACATAGAGCACGCGCGGAAGACCGCCCGCGACTACGAGCCTGATCACGACATTCGTGGCGCCGGCGTCGACCGAATTGTCAACCAGGTCAGCGAGCGCCGTCTCGAGCGAGTGGTTCCGCCCGATCGCGTCGAGCGCTCTCGGATCCGGTGGCAGATCGATACTGCCGTCAGTTGGAACATCCGGGATCCAGTCGCTCACTACGCCTCCAGCATTCGCTCGGCTGCGAACCGAGCCACAGCATATGTCGGATCTTCGCCAGCTTGAGAAGACCCGGTTCCACGCTCAGCCAGCCAGCGCCCGCAGCGGCGCGGCCAGCTCTAGGAAACGTGCATGCCACAGTGTCCGCAACCGTCTAGGAGGCCACAAACTCTGCCACAACCGGCCCAACAATGTCACCATCGAGCCATCGGTTCAGGTCGCCCACGGTCGTCGCCTGGGGCAGCACTGTTTGATACCAGCTGCAGGTCCCCGGCATCGTTCAGGTCGTGGCTCCAACTACAGACCAGTCCAGCCACCGGTCAAGCGTCACCGAGCCGCCGACCGGGCCTTGCAGCTGGGTCAGGCCCCAACCACGGCGCAATGCCAATGGTCGGCGTACCGCGAACCGGGCGCACCATCACCCACCGCCTGTCGGGCTAACCCGGCTGGTCGACGGTACTGGCGTGCCGCCCGCTGGCCCGCCGCTCGTCGCCGTGCCCCGGCCACCACGCCTTGTGCCCGATCAGCGCGGTCAGCGCCGGAACGAAGAACATCGACATGACGAACGCCGACAGCACAATGCCGATCGCCACCGCGAAGCCCATCTGCTGCAGGAACGAGATCGGCGCGAGCAGCAGCACCGCGAACGTGCCGGCCAGGATCAGTCCTGCTGCCGCGACGGTCGGTCCGGCGTGTTCCACGCCGATGGCGGCGGCCTCGTGTGGCTCGTTGCCCTCCCGCGCTTCCTCGCGTAGTCGGGCGATCATCAGGATGTTGTAGTCGGTCCCGATCGCCACGACGAAGAGGTAGAGGATGATCGGTAGCTGGAAGGTGACTCCGGGCTCGCCTTGCAGCCCTTGGAAGAGGTAGACCGTGGCGCCCAGCGTGGCGGCGAAGTTGAGCAGCACCGCGATCACGAGGTAGATCGGCGCGACCAGGCTGCGCAGCAGCAGCGCGAGGATGAGCGCGATCAGGCCGGCCGCGACCGGCAGGATGACCGACAGGTCGCGGTTGTTCGCCGAGTTGATGTCCGCGAAGATCGCGGTGGTTCCGCCGACCAGCGCCCGGGTGCCGGGCGGGGCCGCCGTGTGCACGGCACCGCGCAGGTCCTCGCGGACGAGATTGATCGCCTCGTTGGAGACCGGGTTCTCGTTGAGCAGCAGGTTGACCCGGGCCACACTCGGGTCGGTGCTGCGCTCCGGGGGCTGCGCCTGGCCCACTCCCGGGGCTTTCGCTACGGCCGCCGCGAATTCGTTGACCTGTTGCTCGGTCAGCTGCGACCCGTTACTGGTGGTCAGGTAGACCTCGGTGGGGGCGAGCGCGCCGGCGGCGAACCCGCGCTGCAGGTCCTGCGCGGCCTTCGCCGACTCGGTGTCCTGCGGGAAGCCGGCGCTGAAGTCGTAGTCGGCCTTGTAGCCCAGCACGCCTGCGGCGAGCGCGACCAGGAGGACGCCGGATGCCGCCGCGACGAGTGCCGGCCTGCGCCCGACGACCGTGCCGAGCCGGTGCGAGATGGTGGCCTTGGGCGCACGCTGCCACGCCTTCGACGGCCAGAAGACGTAGCGACCGAGCAGCGAGACGACCGCCGGGACGAGAGTGAGCGAGGTGATCAGCATGACGCCGACCGCGATCGCGAGCGCCGGGCCGAGCGAGCCGAAGAAGCCCAGGGAGGCGAGGAGCAGCACGAGGAACGCGACGATGACCGCTCCGGCGGCCGACGTGATGACCTCGCCGACCCGCTGGACGGAGACGACCATCGCGGTGCGCTTGTCGTCACCGGCGCGCAGCCGCTCCCGGTAGCGGAAGAGCAGGAACAGGATGTAGTCGGTGCCGATGCCGAACAGCACGATCAGCAGGATCGTCTGCAGATCCTGACTGACACTGAGATCGAATGCCTTGCCCGCGGCGGCGACGAGACCCGTCGTGATGCTCAGAACGACGCCGACGACCACCACGGGCAGCAGCGCGGCGATGGGGCTGCGGAAGATGATCAGGATCAGGCCGATGATCAGGATGATCGTCGCGATGCCGACCACGGCGAAGGCGTTGTTGAAGGTGTCCTCGTTGTCGACGAAGCTCGCCACGTCGCCGGCCACGCCCGCGGTCAGCCCACTGTTCGCCAGCTCCGGGCCGATGTCCGCCCGCAGGTCGCGTACGGCGTCGAGCAGCGCCGGGTCGTCGGGGGTGGGGGCGTCGAGCCCGACGTTGATGATCTGCACCGACCTGTCCGGCGCGACCGCGGGCGGACCGGTGAGGTAGCCGGACGTGTGCGGGATGTTCTTGGCCTTGAGCGCCTGGGCGAGCTGGCCGACCTTCGCCTCGTCCGCCGGTGTGAGTTTCTGCCCGTCGGCGCGCTTGACCACGATGATCGCCGTCGCGGTGGCCTGCTGCGGAAACGCCTTCTGCCCAAGCTCGGTGGCCTGCACGGACTCGTACGAGCGGGGCAGGAAGCTTTCCTGGTCGGCGGAGGTGATGTCGCTCAGCGACGGTGTGGTGGCGATGATGGCGGCTGCCGCGACCACCCACCCGGCAATCACCCACCAGGCTCTGCCCACAACGAATCTGCCCAGCCGCTCGAACATGGTTTCCCCCGTGTGTTCGGCACCACCGACGTCTGGGGCCTGGAGCGCCCAGGGCATCCGCCCGTCACTCTGCCGGCAGTCTTCGCTACCCGCTGTGCAGACTACCGTCGCCCGGTACTCCTTTTCGGATGCTTGGGCTCCGGGGGCTGCACGAGTTTCACCTGTTCAGGTACGCGAGCACCGCCAGCACCCGCCGGTTGTCGTCATCGGACGGCGGCATGCCCAGCTTGCTGAAGATGTTGTTGATGTGCTTGCTGACCGCCTTCTCGGTGACGAACAGCCGCCCCGCGATCGCCGCGTTCGACCGTCCCTCGGCCATCAGCCCCAGCACCTCCCGCTCCCGGGCGGTCAGGTCCTGCAGCGGCTGAACGCCGCTGTTGCGGGCCAGGAGCTGGGACACCACCTCGGGGTCCATCACCATGCCGCCGTCGGCGACTCGACGAAGCGCGTCGATGAACTGGCCGACGTTGGACACCCGGTCCTTGAGCAGGTAGCCGACTCCCCCGCTCCGGTCGGCGAGCAACTCCCGCGCGTACAACTGCTCGACGTGTTGGGACAGCACGAGGACCGGCAGCCCGGGCATCTCCACCCGGGCCGCGAGGGCGGCTTGCAGGCCCTCGTCGGTGAAGGTGGGTGGGAGGCGCACGTCGACGACGGCGATGTCGGGGCGGTGGCGGGTGAGCGCCGGCAGGACGGACGGCCCGTCGGCGACCGCCTCGACCACCTGGTGTCCGTACGCGTCGAGGATGTGCGTCAGCCCGTCCCGGAGGAGGGCGAGGTCCTCGGCGATGACAACTCGCACGGCAGCTCCATGGTCACGACGGTGGGTCCGCCGGGCGGACTCTGCACGGTCATCGTGCCATCGAAGGCTGCCAGTCGGCGTCGTACACCCGCCAGGCCGGTCCCCGCGTCCGGCGACGCACCGCCCCGGCCGTCGTCGCCGACCACCAGACTCAGCAGGCCATCGCTGTGCGCGACGTGAATCCAGGCACGCCGAGCGCCGCTGTGTTTGGCGATGTTGGTCAGTGCCTCGGCCACGGCGAAGTAGGCCGCGGATTCGACCGCCGCGGGTGGGCTGCCGGGTAGCTGCACGTCGACGTCCACGGGCAGCGTAGTGGTCAGGGCGAGGGCTTCCACCGCTCCGGGGAGGCCACGTTCGGCGAGCACCGGCGGGTAGATGCCGCGGACGAGGTTGCGCAGGTCGGCGAGGGCGTGACCGCTGGTCTCCTGCGCCTCGCCGAGCAGTCGCGCCGCCCGCGCCGGGTCGTCGGCCATGAGCTTCTCGGCCAGACCGATGCTCATCCGCAGCGCGACCAGCCGGGCCTGCGCTCCGTCGTGCAGGTCGCGTTCGATGCGGCGCAGCTCGGCGGCCTGGGTGTCGACGGTGTCGGCGCGGGTGGCGGCGAGGTGCCGGACCCGCAGGGCCAGCTCCTGCGCCCGGGTAGGGGCGAGGAAGAAGCCGGCGAAGCGGAAGTGCAGCCACACCAGCCAGTGCGCGACGGCCAGCCCGCCGGCGAGGAGCAGCCAGCCCTGCGGCGCGGACAGCCACGCCTTCGCGAAGTTGTCCATCGGCCAGAACACGCCGTAGCCGTACCAGTCGATGGTCAGGTAGAGCACCAGCGGCACGAACAGGGCGCCCTCCAGCCCGTATGCGGGCAGCGCGAACGCGAGCAGGCAGACGCCGCCGGTGATGGTGCCGGGGATCAGCCAGGCGAAGTCACGCCAGGTCGCCGGATCCGAGACCACCCACCGGAACCGCTGCCAGGTGCCGAGCCGGGCGCCAGCGGGCACCGGCGCGTACGGCGACGCGATCGGCGCGCCGGCCCACCGGCTCAGCCGGCGTTGCGCCGTCAGCGACAGCCGTACGAGCACGGTCACCGCGGGAAAGAGCGCGAACCCGATGCCGAGTGCGGGGATGAGCGCGAGGGAGACCACCGACAGTGCGAACAGCGCCACGTTGGTGCCCAGGCTGAGCAGGGCCACGGCCAGGCCCTGCACGGCGGCGAGGGCGCCGGACCGGAGCTGCTGCCAGATCGTCGAGCGTACGGAGCTGTCCACGGCGTCATTCTCCGCCCGATGCGCCACCGGAATCGGTGGTGCTACCACCACCTGCCTTCGGGACCTGCCACCCCTGCCTTCCACCTGCGACGGCCGAAGGATCAAAGGCATGACCAGGCAAAAGGAAACCGCGCGGCACCGACTGGCCGCAATGCCGTCCGGCCGACGCAGCAAGTACATGATGCTCGTCTTCTGGCTCGTCCTCGTCGCGGCGGCCGGGCCGCTGGCGATCAAGCTGACCGAGGTGCAGGACAACGACAGCCTCGGCGCACTGCCCGCCACCGCCGAGGTAAGCCGGGCGACCCAGCGCGCAGAGGAGGCGTTCCCGGACTCGCAGAAGCCCCTCGCTGTCGCCGTCTACGCCCGCGAGGGTGGGCTCACCGACGCCGACCGCGCCAAGGTGGACGGCGACCGGGCGGCGTTCACCCCGCACGCCGATGGCGCTCAGGTGTCCCCGCCGGTGCCCAGCGACGACGGGCAGGCGCTGCTGCTCTCCTTTCCCGTCGCCGGGGACGCCGACCAGCGCGCCGACGCCGTGGCCGCCATCAAGGACCGCCTGACCGCGGACGTACCGGATGGGTTGCGGACCGCGCTCACCGGCCCCGCCGGCGGGGAGGACGACGTCTTCGACGCGTTCGCCGGCATGGACACCGCGCTGCTGCTGGCGACCGCGGCCACCGTCGCGTTGCTGCTGCTCATCACCTACCGCAGCCCAATCCTGTGGTTGATCCCGCTCATCACCGTGGCGCTGGCCAACCAGCTCGCCAGCGCGGTGGTGTACCTACTGGCCCGACACGCCGGCCTGGCCGTGGACTTCCAGAGCCAGAGCATCCTGACGGTGCTGGTCTTCGGCGTCGGCGTGGACTACGCCCTGCTGCTCATCGCCCGCTACCGGGAGGAGCTGCGCCGGCACGCCGACCGTCACACGGCGATGGCCGTCGCGCTGCGCCGGTCGATCGGTGCGATCGCGGCGTCGGCGGCGACCGTCGCGCTCGGTCTGCTGTGCCTGCTCGCCGCGCAGTTGCCGTCCACCCGGGGGCTCGGGCCGGTCGGCGCGGTCGGGATCGTCGCGGCGCTGCTGGCCATGACCACACTGCTGCCGGCCGTGCTGGTCATCTTCGGGCGGTGGCTGTTCTGGCCGTTCGTGCCCCGGTACTCGCCCGACGCGGTTGGGCTCGACGTGGCGGCCGAGCACGGGCTGTGGCGCCGCATCGCCGGGTTCGTCGGCCGGCGACCCCGCGCGGTGTGGCTTGGCACGGCGGCGGTGCTGGTCGCGCTGAGCTTCGGCATGCTGAACCTCAGCATCGGCATGCCGCACGACGAGTCGTTCACCAAGGGGGTCGGCTCCGTCACCGGCCAGCGGATGATCGAGGCGCACTACCCCCGGGGATCGGTCGCGCCCGCCGAGATCCTGGCCGCCGCCAGCCCGGCCGAGGAGGTCGTGGCTGCCGCCCGTACCGTGCCGGGGGTCGCCGAGGTGGGCGAGCCGGAACGCTCGCCGGACGGCCGTTGGGTACGCATCGCGGCGGTCCTGGCCGACACACCGGACAGCGACGCGGCGCTGGACACGGTCGAGCGGCTCCGCGCGGCGGTGCATGCCGTGCCGGGTGCGCAGGCGCTGGTCGGCGGGGATACCGCGTACCTGATCGACGAGGAGCGGACCGTCAGCCGGGACAACCGGGTCGTGGTGCCGCTGGTGCTGACGGTCGTCTTCGTCATCCTGGTGCTGCTGTTGCGCGCGCTGGTCGCGCCGCTGCTGTTGCTCGCGAGCGTGATCCTCTCCTACGTCGCCGCGATGGGCGCGGCCGGCTTGATCCTCGACGCGATGGGCTACCCGAACCTGTTCGTCGGGATCCCGCTGCAGACGTTCCTGTTCCTCGTCGCCCTCGGCGTGGACTACACGATCTTCCTCAGCACACGGGCGCGGGAGGAGGCGGCGCTGCTCGGGCACCGCAACGGCGTGCTGCACGCACTGACGGTCACCGGCGGGGTGATCACCAGCGCGGGCGTGGTGCTGGCCGCCACGTTCGGCGCGCTCAGCGTGCTGCCGCTGGTGCCGTCCGTGCAGACGGCGGTCATCATCGGCGTCGGGGTGCTGCTCGACACGTTCCTGATCCGCAGCCTGCTCGTCCCGGCGCTGGCGCTGCACATCGGCCCTCGTACCTGGTGGCCGAGCGCCCTGGCGCGGCCAAGGATCCGGCCGGTCGCGGCGCCGCCGACCGAGCGGGCACCGGCGGCGTCGTAGGAATCCCGCGGGAGTCGGCAGCCCGGCCAGATCGCGCGCTGGGCCTGGCTGCCGACCTGCTCCGCCCGCCGTCGCGGATCCGGCCCTGGGCTCATGACTAGCCACTCCGCCGCCGGGTACGCGCATGCGTGGTGGCGGCCGGGCAGGCGCCGATCCCTCTTGGGAGGAGAGATCCGGATGGCGAAGTTCCTGTTGAGGTCGACCTACACCCTCGACGGGGTCAAGGGGTTGGCCAACGACGGCGGCACGAAGCGCGCCGAGGCCGTCCGCAAGTCGATCGAGGCGGCCGGCGGGCAGATGGAGTCGCTGTACTTCGGGTTCGGTGATCACGACACCTACGTGTTGTGCGACCTCCCCGACAACGCCGCGGCGGCCGGACTGGCCATCGCGATCCGGGCGGCGGGCGGCGTGGACACGAAGATCACGCCGGTGCTGACCCCGGGGGAGGTGGACGAGGCGACCCAGCGGAAGGCCGAGTACCAGCCTCCGGGGAGGTGAACGTCCGCCGATCCAGCGCATCCGCCGGTTGAGGCGCGGCTCGGTCGGCACCCGGGTCTGGCCGGAGTACCACCCGCAACAACGTCGAAGCCGTCTGCCACACCCCCGAGTGATCACGCGTTAGGTTGGCGACATGGAGCAGCGGATCAGCCTCGTCACCCTCGGCGTCACCGACGTGGCGCGCGCACGAGCGTTCTACGAGCAGCTCGGCTGGCGCGGCCAGGAGGTCGAGGAGACGGTCTTCTTCCAGGCCGGCGGCCTGGCGGTGGTGCTGTGGGGCCGGGACAAGCTGGCCGCCGACGCCGGCATCGATGATCAGGGCGCCGACGGCTTCGGCGGCGTGACCCTGGCGCAGAACGTCCGGTCGCGGGCCGAGGTCGACGAGGTGATCACCGCGGCGGTGGCCGCCGGCGCCGAGGTGACGAAACCTGCCCGGGAGACGTTCTACGGCGGCTACGCCGGCTACTTCACCGACCCCGACGGTCACGTGTGGGAGATCGCCTGGAACCCCGGCTTCCCGCTCGCCGAGGACGGCACGATCACCGTCCCCGACTTCGGCGCAACGGGCTGAGTCGGGCTGCGAAGGGCCGGCCGAGCCACGCCACGACGGTCGGCACCTGATTGCGTCAGGGTTCGGTCGGCGGGCAGAGCAGCCGATCCAGCAGCGGTAGCTGTAGGGGATCCAGGCAGAGCGTGATCAGGGCGGCGTCCCGCGACGGGGTTGGACTGGGCGGGGCCGGAGCGGTGGGCGTGGCCGACGCGGTGGGCAGGGCCTGGCTCGTATACCCATCTGACGCTGCCGACGATGA
>NZ_QGKR01000133.1 GCF_003172955.1 Micromonospora acroterricola
CGCCCGGGCCGGTCGGTGACCCGGCCCCGGCCCGGCCGGAGCACCCCGGCGGCCACCTGGAGCAGGGTCGACTTGCCCACCCCGTTGCGGCCCAGCACGACCGCCACCTCACCGGGACCGATCCGCACGTCCACGCCCCGCAGCACCCACGGACCGCGCCGGTGGTACCGCAACCAGACGTTCTCCAGCCGCATGCGGTCGAGAGTGCCACACCTCAGACGCGCCGGGGCGCCGCCACAGTCGTGGCGGCGCCCCGGTGGAGCGGAGTGTCGGCTCAGGCCTCGGCCGACTCCTCAGTGAGGTTCTTCACCAGGTTCGGGTCGACCGGCACGCCGGGGCCCATCGTGGTGGTCAGGATGACCTTGCGGAGGTACTTGCCCTTCGCCGCGGACGGCTTGGCGCGCAGCACCTCGTCGAGCACCGCGGCGTAGTTGTCCACCAGCTGGCTCTCCGAGAAGGAGGCCTTGCCGATGATCAGGTGCAGGTTGGAGTGCTTGTCCACCCGGAAGGTGATCTTGCCGCCCTTGATGTCCTGCACCGCCTTGGTGACGTCCATGGTCACCGTGCCGGTCTTCGGGTTCGGCATGAGACCGCGCGGGCCCAGGATCCGCGCGATCCGGCCGATCTTGGCCATCTGGTCCGGCGTGGCGATCGCCGCGTCGAAGTCGAGCCAACCACCCTGGATCCGGGCGACCAGCTCGTCGGTGCCCACCTCGTCCGCACCCGCGGCGACGGCCTCATCGGCCTTCGCACCGCCGGCGAACACGATCACGCGGGCGGTCTTACCGGTGCCGTGCGGCAGGTTGACCGTGCCGCGGACCATCTGGTCCGCCTTGCGGGGGTCGACGCCGAGGCGCATGGCGACCTCGACCGTGGCGTCGAACTTGACGTTGGTGGTCTCCTTGGCCAGCTTCACGGCCTCGGCGGGGGTGTAGAGCTTGGACCGGTCGATGACGTCGGCGGCCTTGCGGTAGCTCTTGCTGCGCTGCATTGCTGATTACTCCTGTGGTCTCTGGCGGGCCGCTCGGCGCGGGCCCTCCCACGATGGGTCGTCGGCCGGGGCCGAGGTCAGTCGTTGACGGTGATGCCCATCGACCGGGCGGTGCCGGCGATGATCTTCTCGGCCTGGTCCAGGTCGTTGGCGTTGAGGTCGGCCATCTTCTTCTCGGCGATCTCACGCAGCTGGGCCCGGCTGACCGAACCGACCTTCTCGCTCTGCGGAACGCCCGAGCCCTTCTGCACACCGGCAGCCTTGATCAGCAGCCGGGCGGCGGGCGGGGTCTTCAGCACGAAGGTGAAGGACCGGTCCTCGTACACGCTGATCTCGGCGGGGACGATGTCGCCCCGCTGGGACTCGGTCTGCGCGTTGTAGGACTTGCAGAACTCCATGATGTTCACGCCGTGCTGGCCGAGCGCGGGGCCGACCGGCGGCGCCGGCGTGGCCTGGCCCGCCGGCAACTGAAGCGTGAACGTCTTGACGAGCTTCTTCTTCGGAGGCATGTCACTTCCTGGGGCTTGGAGCTGGGAAAATGCGGCTTGACACCGCTCTCGGGGCGCGCACGGTCAGCGCGGTGCGACAGCGGCGACGTTCAAGAGTAGCGCAGGCCGCAGTCCGCTCGTCCGCCGAGGTCGAGCGGGAGGGCGTACGCAGACGTCGGCGGCGGGCCGCGCCCGCCGCCGACGACCGGTCAGATCTTGGCGACCTGGTTGAAGTTGAGCTCCACCGGGGTCTCCCGGCCGAAGATCGACACCAGCACCTTGAGCTTCTGCTGGTCGGCGTTGATCTCGCTGATCGTGGCCGGCAGCGACGCGAACGCGCCGTCGGTGACCGTGACCGAGTCGCCCACCTCGAAGTCGAGAACCTTGATCTCGGGCTTCGCCTTCTTCTGCTCGGTCTCGATCGCCGGTGCCAGCCACTTCAGCACCTCGTCGAGCGAGAGCGGCGCGGGCCGGTCGGCCCGGTCGGTCGCACCGACGAAGCCGGTCACGCCCGGGGTGTTCCGGACGCAGGAGTAGGACTCGGCGGTCAACTCCATCCGGACCAGGATGTAACCCGGGAAGACCTTGGCCTGGATCTGAGAACGCTTGCCGTTCTTGACCTCGACCTCTTCCCGGGTCGGCACCTCGACCTGGTAGATGAAGTCCTCCATGTCGAGGCTCGTGATCCGGGTCTCGAGGTTGGTCTTGACCTTGTTCTCATAGCCGGCGTACGAGTGCACCACGTACCAGTCACCCGGCGCGTAGCGCAGCTTCTGCCTCAGCTCGGCGACCGCGTCATAGTCCTCGTCGGGCGCGGGCTCAGTGGTTGGGAACTCCGGCTCGCTGGCGGCCTCAACCGACTCGTCACCAGCCGCCGTCGCGACCGTGGACTGCTCGTCCACCGGTCCGGCGGTCTCGTCGTACTCAGGCACGCTCGCTCACTTCCGTCACTATCGGCTCTGGAGGCAGCCGGTCAGCTCGAGTTGCCGAAGACAAACAGCACGACCTTGGCGAAGCCGTAGTCCAGCACACCCACGATCGTCAGCATCACCGCGACGAACGTCACCACCACGGCCGTGTAGGTCAGCAACTCCTTGCGCGTCGGCCAGATGACCTTACGCAGTTCGGCCACCACCTCGCGGAAAAACCGGGCGATGCGGCCGAAGACGCCCACCCGACCGGTCTCCGACCGGGTCGTGGGCCGGCTGTCCGCCGACTCCGCCCGGGCACGGGACCGCGTGGCGGTGCCTCCCCGGGAAACCGGCTCGTCCGCGCTGGTGGCATCGTCGTCGGCTACGTCGTCGACGACCTCGTCGTCCAGACGATCGTCGCCGGCGTCCTCGCCGCGCCGCTTGTTGTCGGCCACTTCGCCCTCCGTCGCGGAATCTCGGGTCGCACGCCGGGCGGCGTGCGCGGCGCTGGTCACGCCGGCCGGACCAACCGTCCCGCGACGGGCCGCGGCCGGTGGATCAACCGGGGGGCCCGATGCCTCGGGACCACCCCGCCAATGCCACCACCACGGGCCGGACGCCGCCAGTCGGCGGCGCGACCCACGGGAACGGTCAGGCCTGAGGCGCAGGGGTGACAGGACTTGAACCTGCAGCCTGCGGTTTTGGAGACCGCTGCTCTGCCAATTGAGCTACACCCCTGTGCGGCAACACTCGCCCCACGCGGCCACAGACGACCGAGCAGGGGTCACTTGCCCCACGGCGGACCAGTGTACGGGTAGCCGCCCGACTTTCCCAACCGGTCTCCCCGCCACGCGTGGCGGGGAGACTCAGCGTGCCGTCCGGATGGTGGCCCGGGCCTGCGAGAGCACCTTCTCGCCGAGACAGGTGGCGGTCACCTCGAGCCGGGTGAGGCCGTCCTCCGTCACCTCGCGGACCACCGCGGTGACCTCGATCTCGGTCCCCTGGTCGTCGTCGGGCACCACCACCGGCCGGGTGAACCGGACGTTGTAGTCGACCACCGCGTCGGGCGCCCCGGCCCACTCGGTGATCGCCCGGCCGACCAGCGCCATCGTGAACATGCCGTGCGCGATCACCCCGGGCAGACCCACCTTGGTGGCGAACCGGTCGCTCCAGTGGATCGGGTTGAAGTCACCCGAGGCGCCGGCGTAGCGGACCAGGTCCGCGCGGGTCACCTGGAACGTCTTGGCTGGCAGCTCCATCTCACGCCTCCCCACGTACGACGATCTTGGACCAGACGGCGACCACCGGCTCGCCGGCGACGGTGCTCACGTCGGTGCGGGTGGTCAGGAAGCCGTGCCCGCCCCGGGTGCTGACATCCTCGATGGTGCTGGCGCAGACCAGCTCGTCACCGGCCACGACCGGCCGGGTGTACGCGAACCGCTGGTCGCCGTGCACCACGCGGCTGTAGTCGACGCCGAGCGCCGGGTCCTCGACGATCTGGCGGCTCGCCGCCATCGTGACGACCACCGGAAAGGTCGGCGGGGCGACCACGTCGGGGTGGCCCAGCGCCTGGGCCGCCGCCGGGTCGTGGTGGACCGGGTCGGTGGCGCCGATGGCGGTGGCGAACTCACGGATCTTTTCTCGGCCCACCTGGTAGGGGGCGGTCGGCGGATAGGTCCGGCCGACGAAGGAAGGGTCCAGAGACATGCCGCGAACCTACACGGAAACACAATCGCCGATCTGCTCGGTCGGCGGCGGCGGAGCCGCGCCGGCCCGGTCAGATCGGCGATCGGGAAAGCGTCAACAATGGCCGGCGCGGAAGCCGGCCGCAGGTCAGCGGGTCTCGCGGTGGACCGTGTGCCGACCGTCGCGCGGGCAGAACTTCTTCAGCTCGATGCGGTCGGGGTCGTTACGACGGTTCTTGCGCGTGATGTAGTTGCGCTCCTTGCACTCCACACACGCCAAAGTGATCTTCGGCCGGACATCGGTAGCCTTCGCCACGGCGGAGTGCCTTCCTCGCTAACGGAAACAAACTACGACGCGCCAGCCTAGTCGCTGACTGCGCGGACATGCAAAGTGGGCGCCAGTGGCGCCCATCCCCACGACCACCGGGACCGAGCCCGGAAGACGAGAGTAGCGGTGGCCGGACTTGAACCGGCGACACAGCGATTATGAGCCGCTTGCTCTGCCATCTGAGCTACACCGCCGCGGTGGGTCCAGCTGAACCCTCGAGCCCCCTTACGGAATCGAACCGTAGACCTTCTCCTTACCATGGAGACGCTCTGCCGACTGAGCTAAGGGGGCCTGCGCGATCTCCCCGTGGGGCGCGCAGAGGTAAGAGTACACGGCCCGGCCCGGCAGGTGAAATCGGATCCCCCGTGATCGTTTACACCCAGCTCAGGGCACGACACGCAGGCGTGGGAGCTCCCCGCTGGAGATCGACTCGGGGTCGGCCTGGGCCCCGAACCAGGCGGCCAGCCGCTCGTACGGCAGCGGCCGGCTGAACAGGAAGCCCTGACCGATCTCGCAGCCGATGTCCTGGAGCAGCTCCAGGGTCAGCTCGCTCTCCACGCCCTCGGCGACCACGGCCAGGCCGAACTGCTGGGACAGGGTCACCACCGCGTTGACGATGGCCAGGTCCCCCGGGTCGGTCGCCATGCCCTGCACGAAGGAGCGGTCCACCTTGACCTCGTGCACCGGCAGCCGGCGGAGGTGGGCCAGGGACGAGTCGCCGGTGCCGAAGTCGTCCACCGACAGCCGGACGCCGAGATCGCGCAGCCGGCGCAGGGTCGGGATGGGCCGGTCCGTGCCGTCCAGCACCCCCGCCTCGGTGATCTCCAGGGTGAGGCGCTGCGCCGGCACCCCGTACTCGGTCAGCAGCTCGTGCACCCGGTCCGGGAAGTGCTCGTCGGTCAGCGTACGGGCGGCGAGGTTGACCGCGATGGACAGCGGCTGGTCCGCCTGGGCCCAGTCCCGGCTGCGCCGCAGCCCCTCGCGGAGCACCACCTCGGTGAGCCGGCTCAACTGACCGGTGTGCTCGGCCACCGCCACGAAGTCCTCGGGGGCGACGGTGCCGTGGGTCGGGTGCTCCCACCGGGCCAGACACTCGACACCCACGAGGTGGCGGTCCCGCAGAGTCACCTTGGGCTGGAAGTAGACCTCCAGCTCGTCCTGGTCCAACGCTCGCCGCAGGTCGCCGGCGAGGCCGAGCCGGCGCAGCGACCGGGACTCCAGGGCCGGGTTGAACAGCTGCACGCTGCCCGGCACCGACTTGGCGGCCGTGGCGGCGAGGTCGACCCGGAGCAGCAGGGTCGCGGCATCGCTGCCGTGGTCCGGATGGACGGCCACCCCGACCGCGGTGTTCACGTCAAGGGTGAGCGCGTCGAAGACCATCTCGTCACGGATCTGGTCGCGCAGTTGACCCGCCAGCTGCAGCGCCGCGTCGGCGCTCTCCAACCGCAGCGTCACCAGGAACTCGTCCCCACCGACGCGACCGACCAGGGCCGACGAGGGCGCGCTGGCCCGCAACCGCTTCGCGACCTCGGCGAGGACCTTGTCCCCCGCCGCGTGACCGAGCGATTCGTTGACCTGCCGCAACCCGTCCACGTCGAAGAGCAGCGCGGCGACCACCTCACCCGGGGTACGGATCTTGACCGACTCGTCCAACGCGGCCGCGATGCGCCGGCGGTTGGGGAGCGTGGTCAGGGCGTCGTGGTACGCGTCGTGCCGAAGCCGGTCGACGAGCCGGGAGTTTTCCAGGGCCACCGCCGCGTGCGCGGCCACCGTCTCGAAGACGGGGATGTCGCCGGGCGTGAAGTGACCGACGTCGCTGAGCCGGTTGACGACCTCGAGGGTGCCGATCACCGCCTGGCCGGAGTAGAGCGGCACCACGATGATGTCCTTCACCCCGGTGCTGCGCAGCGACGGTCGCAGGCTCTCCTCGTCACCGAGGCGAACCCCCATCGCCAGACTGCGCCGCTGACGCCGGGCCTCCTCACGCACGACGACCGGAGTGGGCGACGTGTCCAGCAGGCCCGCGTCGTCGACCCGCGCCGTCAGCATCACCTCGGGGTGGCGCCCCTGGGCCGGCAGCCACAGCGTGGCGTACTCGGCCTGCATCAGCGCGCGGATCCGGCCGAGCAGGACGTCGGCCAGGTTGCCGCTCTGCCCGTTGGCGGTCATCGCCTTGGTGAGCTCGTACATGTCGCCGAGGGTGCGGTGCTGACGGAAGAACTGCTCGTACGACCGGTAGACCTTCGCGAGCGCGACCGCGAGCACGACGATCAGCACAGCCGACCACCAGGTGCTGCGCACCGCGATCAGAACGACCAGCCCGACCACGATGTTGACACCGGAGGTCAGCAGCGGCGGCAACGCGTTGCGCAGCACGCCCACGGCCGCCTGCCAGCCGTGCATGATCGCGATCACGCCGGCCACGCCGGCGAGCGTCGACACGAGGATGGTGCTGACGGACACGAACAGCACGCCCCACGTCCGTGGGCCGACGCCGTCCACCGGCGGGAGCGCCAGCAGCACGAGGCCGGCCAGCGACGCGGCGGCGGAGGCGTTGGCGACGTTGAACGCCAGCTTGGCCACGCCGAAGCGGTAACGCAGGTGGCTGATCAGCGTCGACAGCGTGTACGCCATCACCACCATGAGTGGCGGCAGGAAGAAGAACGCCAGGACGAGGGGGATCTCGGTGAGCCGCGAACCGAAGGACTGGCGCCCGATGACGAAGTTGAGCATCGGCAGGCCGGCGACCACCATCACGGCCAGCAGGACCGCGGCGAGCCCCCAGGACCCGAAGGGCTCCTGGCTGACCAGCCCGATCGTCATCGAGAAGATGGCGGCCGCGAAGGCCAGGGGGCCGGTGATGAACCATGCGTTCTGGGCCGAGCGTCGAGGAGACCCCGAGCCACCCGACACGGACCGGCGGTCGGCCATACCACTCCTTACCGGTCACTGCCACAGAACCGCACACGGCCGGTGCGCGAAGCTGGGGGCACCGTCGACCTCAGCCTCAGTGCCGCCTGCCTCGAACTAGTGGAGCGGTGCCGTCCAGACGAAGTCGAATGCTTGGAACTCCCCGAAACCGGAGGTGCCGCCGGCCATCACTGCGAGAACCAGGACTGCGAACACCATGCCGGCCCGCCGGGCCAGCCTTTGACCAGACATCACGTACTCCTATTGGCAGGGTGTCGGGAAGGCAAGATTCCACGATGGTGCCACACCCCGAGCAACCCGCAAAGCGGTCGGACGGCTGAGCGCGACGGGCCCGACCAGCCGCCCCTGGACCCGTCTCGGACGGATGCCCAGCAAGGTCGTCGGCTCGTCCTGGACGCCGCTCAGATGATGCGTGTTCAAGTTATAGCCGCAAATTGCATCAACGTCACGGATGCCCCGACCAGGGGCAAAGCCCGCCTCCGACGCAAAGCCGGCGGGTCCGTCAGGCGTTCCGAGCTCCTTGCGCCTGCGCGTCAGGTCGTGACGAGAGCCACCGGTTCGGCGGACTCGCGGCCGGTGACCAGTTGAACACAACAGCGGCCTCCGATCCATAGGATCGGACGCCTTCGATTATTCATGCTGACGGATGGAAGATTCGAACGTCTGTAGCCTTCGCGACGGATTCACCGATCCGCCCGCTGTTAATGATATCGATGGACCGCCTCCCGACTCCTGGCCGTTTCCCTGCTCGACCAGCACCGCTAGCCTCGTGTCCCTCCCGGGCCGGCACGACCAGTGGTTGACGAGGTTGGCGCCGCCCCGCGCTCAAGCGCTTGCTTCCGGCAGGACCAGACCCTCCGGCGGAGCCCCGCCCGGCCAGGCATCGAACACTGGTGGCACGTGGATGAGCGCCGCACCCAGGAGCACCTGCCCACCACTGAAGGTCGCCCGGCGGAACGACACCTGCCCGCCACCAAAGACCGCGCCGTCGAAGGACACCTCGCCGCCGCCGAACGTCGCCCCACCGAAGAACACCTGCCCCCCGTTGAACGTCGCCTCGTCGAAGGACACCCTCCCGGCACCGAACGTCGCGGCTGCGCAACGAGCCCGAACGGACACGTGCGGATGAGGCCCAGGGAGGGAGGGTCGCCTGCATCCACCGGCACTGCCCGAATTCTCCTTTGGCTGGAGGAATCACCGAGCCTGGTGCGGCTCCCTGCGCTCCGGACGGCCGGGGTCGGGGCCGGTGGCGCCGAACAGACTACCGACCGCTTGGGCGGCTTCGATCTTTTCCCGGACGGTCGGGTCAACAGCGAGCAGGAGGTATAGAACAGCCCAGGCAAGACCGGTCACTTTCGCCCACTGAAGCATCTGCGCCTCAAGGCCAAGCACGGGCTGAATGGCGAAGACGACGGCAAGCGGTGCCGCCGCGAGTGCGATGCTCCTAAGCACGACGACGGCTGTCCGCCAGCGTGATCGTCGGACTGCGGCCGGGCTGGGCGGCGCCGTCCAACGCAGCTTGCCGAGATCTCCGGTTGCAATGACGACAACTTCATCCCGGAGGATTGCGGTGAGGCGGTCCCAACTTCCCTCGACGGGCGCTGTGATCTGGCGCTTGAGGAGGCGAACTGCTGCCGCGGCTCCGCGCGCTCGTTCGGCGGACCATGCGGCCGTAACTGGGTCGGACGGACGGAGCGCAGCCGGCAGTCGTCGTTCCAGTGTCACGGCGGCCCGCTCCAGCCGTGACATCCATGCGGAGCGCCAATCCAACTCGTTCCGCCTAGTCGGGTGGGCCAGGCCATCAAGAATGTCGAGAAGTTCGTCAAGAATGTCCTCGCGGGGGCCGCGCCGCCACAGCCGGCGCAGCCCCACCGTCTGCCAAATGGCAGACGGAGTGACTGCCACGAAATAGCACAGAGCCAGGCCCGCGGTTGCTGCGAGCAGGCCGCCAACCACGTCAAACCAGGCCGGTGCCGGCGGCGGAAGCCGCGTAACCGCGTAACCGCTACTCAAGATGACCAGACCGGTGGGCGCACCTCGCATCAGTACGCCGTACCACGTTGTGGCGTTGGCGAAACGGAAAAAGACGATGAGGAGGGCTCCGAAGGAGACGAGCGTGCCGATGAAGCCCATCACAGCGGCCCAAGCGAGGGAGTGCGGCCAGGCACGGCGGGCGACCAAGGATAAAGAGAGCCAGGCGACGAGGCCACCGCCCAAAAGCGCCGCGCGCCCCGCCCACCGCTTGATCGCCTCAGATCGCTCCACTATTAGGACTGACCGCTGGATGTGCCAGTCAAGCCTGGCGCCGATCTCTGTTGGGTCGAACTGCGCCGGCCAAGGGAGAGTGTCGAGCACCCGGAGATGCTGGGTATAGCCCCTCCACTTGCGTAACACGCCTTCCTCAAGCCGGCGTGGCCGCCATAACAGCAGCCGAAGCGGCCCACCCGACCGCCACCAGTAGCGGTGTCGCCCCTTCCGGTGCCACGAGGGCAGCGTCCAGGGATCGCCGTATGCGTGCAACGAGAGAGCGGGGAGGCCCATGGCCCGGTAGATCTCCCCGACAGCGACGCGAACGTCCGGGTGCTTTCGGTCGGGTGGTGGCATCCCGTCGACCACGGCGAGCGCATCCCGGAAACGTTTGAGGCTGATCAGGATCCCCACCAGGTTCTGTACCGTCTCTAAATCCCTGGGGTTGAGCCTTCTTGCCTCGTCGAGATGTGACAGGGCGGCAGAATCCTGGCCTTGCAGATGCATGACCCATGCCAACCTGCAGAGAAGGGCCGCGCTCGGTCCGTTCGCCTCCAGATCATCACGGAGCAGAGCGGCAGCCACCGCCAATTCTTCCGTCTCGATCAGGCGGTGAGTGTGTTCCAGGAGGGCAAACACGCGCCGATCCTCGTTGACCAGCACTGCCACGCTGCTGAGGAGTTTCTCTATGTCGGCTGGCGGACTCGGCGGCACCGGCTCATCGGCCGGCCAGTCCCGCAGCATCGCTTCCTCCTGCTTGCGCCGTCGCCGTCGGATCAGCCGAAAGGGTCCGCCGCTACGCCACCAGAGTCTCCACCGAGCCCACCGCTGTCGTGACCAGGGCGGCCACCCCTCGCCGTAGGCGTCCAAGGCAAGGGCTGACATGCCCATTGCCTGATACACCTCGGCCAGCCCCTCGCGAGCCTGGAAATCCTGTTCGTCCTCCGCCACGTTCGTCAGCAGCTCAACAGCGCCGTGAAAGTAGCGGAGCTCCAACAGCTGCTGCGCTTGATCAACCTTCGTTGCAAGATCGGAATCATCGATGCTGCCGGCGAGATTGAGCAGCGCAAGGCTCATGTCGGAGTGACCCAGCAAACTTTCGACCGTTGCCAGCCTCCTCAGCAGGAGCACGCTCGCTCCCTGTTGCGCCAGGGCCTTCACCAACAGTTCGGCGGCTTCGGCGAGTTCGTCCTTGCCGACCAACTCGGCGACCTCTGCCAAAATATGGTCATTGTCAACCTCATGCACTCGCGCTGCACTCGCGTCCAACGAGGCGTCCGACATCGATTTAGCCGATTGCGTATCCACACTCCAAAGCATCGCGTACGCGGCCGACGCCCGCCTCAGACTGATGGCTCATGATGCCACCGCTCGGGCGCTGAACAGCAGCCGTAGGCCGTCGGTAGCCGCGACGGGCCCAGGGGCAAAGACAATCATTAGGCAACAAACGCAACGGCGAGAGCACAGCAGCCGGCGCGCGATAGTCGACTGCACCGGTGACAGCAGCCAGCCCAAACGAGGAAGTCTGCCCGGGAACGCCGTGAACGATCGCTCGGATTCCCGTACGCGGGCAGACGACGCCGGACGAGCCGCACACAGTTGTGGCGAGACGGTCGCCAGTGCTAGACAGCACCGGTTACAGCGCCGCGGCAATCGCCTGAGCCGGGCTTCGATCAATGAGGCCTCTTGACCTGCGCACTCACTAGTCAGCAACCGCCTTGCTGGCATTCCATCTAGACGCCTTACTGCCGATTCGCTCTGTTCTGGATCAAGGCGCTGGACCGCCACCCCATTCAGCCGATCGAGAAGCAGCACGATCACGGCCAGGCGGTACGGAAGCCGGAGGCGCCGACCTGATCGAGGGGCAGGGCTTCCGACTGCAGCGCCAGTCCAACCCGAGGACGGGCTTGCCCCCGGCGTAGCTGCTGCAGCCGGCTAGACCAACATGTGACCCTCAGCCGGTCGCTCACGGGTGGCCCACGCCATCCCTGGCAAATCCCGCCGAGCACGAACCTTTGCCGCCCCAAAGGAGCCCTCAGCGGCAAGATCGACCCGCCCACCATCTGCCCACAAATAGTCGTCACCGGCTGGAATGAGCCGGACTCGGCCGGACAAACGACAGCGGCCCCCGATCAGCATCTCTGCTGCTCAGGGGCCGCATGTGCACCTGGTGGCGGGTAGAGGATTCGAACCTCTGTAGCTTTCGCGACGGATTTACAGTCCGCTCCCATTGGCCGCTCGGGCAACCCGCCAGGGCACCCCACCGCGTCGCAACGCGGCGGCGGAAGCAAGGATAGCGGCTCACCCCGGGATCGGCGCAACCGGGTACGGTCAGGGGGTCGTGCCGCTGGTCGGCGGCCGACTGCAGGCCCAGACCGCCGGACAGCAGGAGCAGAAGCATGCCAGCGAACCCGTCCTTCGACATCGTGAGCAAGGTCGACCGCCAGGAGGTCGACAACGCCCTCCGCCAGGCGGAGAAGGAGCTCTCGACGCGGTTCGACTTCCGCGGCACCGGCGCGGAGATCTCCTGGTCCGGCGAGGAGGCGATCGGCCTCCAGGCGGAGACCGAGGAGCGGGTCCGTGCCGCCCTGGACGTGTTCAAGGAGAAGCTGGTCAAGCGGAACATCTCGCTCAAGTCTCTGGACGCGGGCGAGGCGCGCCCGTCCGGCAAGGTGTTCAAGATCGACTGCAAGGTCATCCAGGGCATCGACTCGGACAAGGCCAAGGCGATCGGCAAGAAGATCCGCGACGAGGGCCCGAAGGGCGTCCAGGCGCAGATCCAGGGCGACCAGCTGCGGGTCACCGGGAAGAAGAAGGACGACCTCCAGGCCGTCATCTCGCTGCTCAAGGGCGAAGACTTCGGCGTCGCGCTGCAGTTCACCAACTACAGGTAAGAAGGCTGCGGGCGGCTTGGTCATCGGGCCGACCACAGCTTGTCACCTGGGCAGGCGTCGTCACCAATGGTCGTCGTTGGTGGCTCACGATCGGCCTCCGACGGCCTGGACCGGGTCCTCGTCGGCCCGGAGCCGGCGTGCCCCCTGCCAACGGGCCCCTACGGCTGCAATCGGGGGGTGCGTCGCGCATGCACGACCGGTCGGACAACCCGCTAATGTCTGGCCGGTGGCGGCCGAAGCAGCGGGTGCATTTCGTCGGACAGCAATTGAGCGATCGGACCAGCGCATAGCCTGGGACCGGACGGACCAGGCCTTCTTCGCTGCCGGAGCGTGTCACATCCTGGCCTGGGTGTGCCGGGACTCCTACCCAGATCGGGCGATCGAGATCGCAGGTGTGCGCCTGGCAGGCGGCCGGCAGGTCTTCCACGCCTACGCGCTCTGGAATAGCTGGGCGTTCGATCACTCAGGCTGGAACTCCGAGCCGGAGTTGCTGGCGGCCAACACAACCTTCGAAGGCCGCCCGCTGGAGAGCGTCAAGATCACGGACAGTCTCGCCGAATTCTGCGAGACGCACCACTCCCGCATGCCGCACCAGTACTGGCAGGACCCGCTCCCCCGTGCTCACGACTACGTGAGCCGATACACCCCACCTTGGGCGTAGTTCTGGTCCCTGGCAACCCCTAACAACTCCCGGGGATAGGCCGGTTTCAGACGTTGAAGCGGAACTCAGAGCTGCCGTCCCGTCGCCAGCGGGAACGGCTCAGGACACCTGCTCAAGCGGCGTCTCGGGCTGCCATGAGTGCTAGCTGCTTGACGACGTTTCACGGTGTCTTGTGCCCCCTGGGTGCCCCGAGGTCAGCGCGAGTGAGGAGTGCTCGCAGCGCGATTCCCTCGGCCGCCAGCGCCTCGCTTCCGCCCTCCTGGCGGTCGATTACACAGACGGCGGCATCGATGCGTGCTCCCAGGCTTCGTAGATCCCTAGTCGAAAGCACAACCTGCCCGCCAGAGGTCACCACGTCTTCGACAACGAGCACCCTCCGCCCGGCCACCTCTGCCCCTTCGGCCAGTCGAGCTGTGCCGTAAGGTTTCGCGGTCTTGCGCACGAACGCGCATGGCAGACCGGTGTGGCGACCGAGTGCCGTTACGACGGCGATGCCCCCCATCTCCAAGCCAGCTAGCACCTCAGTCTCGGCGGGCACCAAGGCGACCATCTGCGCCGCGAGGCCATCCAGCAGATTCGGGTCTGCCTCGAACTGATACTTGTCGAAATACTCGTTCGCTACCCGCCCAGAACGCAGTACGAATTTCCCAGTAAGGCGAGACTTGGCATTGACCTGGCCCGCGAGATCATCAAGCTTCACGTGAGGAATCCTGACACGCCACGCACCGGGCAGAGGCCCCAGGCGAGGACCCTAGAACTGCGCTCCGCGCCAACTCGCCATCCCGATGGGCACGGAAGCCGAGTCGATCAAGGCAGGCCCCGGCGCCGACAGCGCGGCAGCGACGGGTCAGGCGGCGACGGGCTCCTCGGTGCGTACCGTCGAGGTTTCCGCCCTGGCGATGGGCCCGGCGGGCAGGCCCGCGACCGCGGCCCCGACGGCGACCGCCGCCCCGGCGAACAGGAACGCCCATGGCACCCCGCCGGCGTGGTCGACGATCAGGCCGGCCACGGCGCCGCCCGCGGCGCTCGCCGCCACCGACATGGTGACCACCCAGGTGTACGCCTCGTTCAGCATGCCGGCCGGCGCGATCCGGCCGACCAGGGTGTTCTCCAGGGTGAGCGCGGGAGCGATGGTGGCCCCACCGACGACCAACGCGACGCCGAGCGCCAGCGGGGTGGGCATGACGGCGAACACCGCGAAGGTGCCGGCGAGCGCGGCGAGCAGCATGGCGAACTGCCGGGTCATGTTCGGTGACGGGCGGCGAACACCGAACCAGAACCCGCCAGCGGCGCTGCCGATCCCCCAGACCGCGAGCAGGATGCCGGCCAGGCTCTCGGGGTCGTCGGCGGTGTGGTTGCCGGCGTACGCGGGCACGATCACGCCCGCGGCGCCGAACGCGATGCCGAGGCTGGACACGCAGACCAGGAGGGCCGGGAAGCCGCCGACCCGCAGCGGCCCGAGCCCCCGGGCGTGGTGCTCGCGGGGGTGCGGACGCCAGCCGCGCATCACCCGGCCGAGGGCCACGGCGGTGGTGCCGACCAGGGTGACGACCGCCGCGCCGATCAGGGCGGCCGCGGCGTCGGCGACCAGCACGAAGCCGGCGACGAGCAGCGGGCCGAGCACGAAGACGATCTCGAACAGCGAGGTCTCGGCGGCCAGGGCGGTGTTGCGCAGGTGGTACCGGTCGGAGCCGGGGCCGGTCAGGTCGTTCCACGCGCCACGGATGGCGGCGGTGAGCGGCGGGTAGGTCGCCCCGGCGACGCCTGCGGCCAGGTAGATGGCGGGAAGGGCGTCGTCGCCCGACCGGCTGGCCATCAGCAGCCCGATGAGTGCCAGCGGGTGGGCCACGGCGGTGACCAGCAGGATGGGGCTCGGGCCGACGCGGTCGGCGATCCGCCCGGCGACCGGGCTGAGCACGGCGCCGGCGACCGCGTAGATCCCTCCCGCCACCGCGGCGAGCGCGTACCGCCCGGTCACCTGCTCGACCACCAGCAGCAGCGCCAGCGGCGTCATGCCGATCCCGAGCCGCCCGATGATGCCGGTGACCAGCAGCATCGGGGCTCCGGGGATCCGCCAGACACCCAGGTACTGGCGCAGTGCGGCCACCGTGAACCTCCCGAGGAATGTAATGAGTGTGAGCCGTTACGACCCTAACGCCGGCAGTGGGCCGGGGATACCGGATATCGCGGTGGACACAGCACTCCGCCCGCACCCGATGGGGACCGGGTGCGGGCGGAGGTGGTGATCAGCGGGTCAGCGCTGGAACTGCACGGGCCCCGCGTTGGCGGCGATCTGCTCCAGCCGGGCGACCCGGTCCTCCATCTTCGGGTGGGTGGAGAAGAGCGCCGCCACGCCGCCGCCCCGGAACGGGTTGGCGATCATGAGGTGGGCGGTGCTGGTGAGCTGGCCCTGTGCCGGCAACGGCCGGCGTCGGGCCACCGCGTCGATCTTGCGAAGTGCGCTCGCGAGAGCCAGCGGGTCACGACTCAACTCGGCGCCCGAGGCGTCGGCCTGGAACTCGCGGCTCCGGCTGATCGCCAACTGGATGACGGTGGCCGCGATCGGCCCCAGGATCAGGGTCAGCAGCAGCACGGCCGGGTTCGGCCGGTCCTCGTCGTCGCCACCGCCCAGCGGGATGAAGAAGGCGATGTTCGCCAGGAAGGTGATGATGCCGGCCAGGCCGGCCGCCACGCTGGAGATCAGGATGTCGCGGTTGTAGACGTGCGACAGCTCGTGCCCGATCACACCGCGCAGCTCGCGGTAGTCGAGGATCTCGGTGATGCCCTGGGTCACGCAGACCGCCGCGTGCTGCGGGTTACGGCCCGTGGCGAACGCGTTGGGCTGCGAGGTCGGGCTGACGTAGAGACGCGGCATCGGCTGCCGGGCCTCGGCCGCCAACTCCCGTACCATCCGGTACAGCTCGGGGAACTCCGCCTCGCTGACCGGTTGCGCCCGCATCGAGCGCAGCGCGAGCTTGTCGGAGAAGAAGTAGGAAATGCCGTTCATGACCAGTGACACGAGGACGGCGATGACCAGTCCGCCACTGCCGCCGAACCCGTAGCCCACCGCGAGGATCAGAGCGGTGAGAAGGCCGAGCAGCGCGGCGGTCTTCAGACGGTTGTGGTGCACGATCACTCCTTCGGTGCACGGATCGCCGGGATCCGCTGACCGGTGTAACAACCCGGTACCCG
The DNA here is from genome assembly GCF_003172955.1 of Micromonospora acroterricola. Lineage (GTDB taxonomy): Bacteria > Actinomycetota > Actinomycetes > Mycobacteriales > Micromonosporaceae > Micromonospora > Micromonospora acroterricola. The sequence continues at coordinate 16,329 of NZ_QGKR01000133.1, forward strand.
CCAACCATCCGTCTCAACGCTGAGAGTTGCCTGAGACGGGCCCCGTCGGCCGGAACGCAGGTCGGTCAGCGACCGGCCAGGTCGAGCACCATCTGCGGGGCGACACCGAGCACCACGGCAGCCACCGTCGCCACCGCCAGCACCACGCCCACCACACCCACCAGTGGTACGGCCGCCGCGCCACCCGGAAGCGCCGCTGCCGGCGCCGCCGGTTCGGCCGTCGGCGCCCAGAGGGCGGCGGTCACACGCAGGTAGTACGCGAGACCGATCACCGCGTTCACCGCCACCACCAGCGCCAGCCAGGCGGCGCCGCCGTCCAGCAGCGCGCGGACCACGGTCACCTTCGCGAACAGCCCGGCCAGCCCGGGCGGCAGACCGGCCAGACCGACCAGCGCGAGACCGAACGCCGCGCCACGCCACGGGTGCCGGCGGGCCGCGCCGCGCAGGTCGTCCAGGGTGCCGCCGTCGGCACCCGCCGGCCGCAGCGCGGTCACCCCGGCGAACGCGGCCAGCTCCAGGACCACGAAGAAGACGGCGTACGCCACGGCGGCGGCGTACGCGGCGTCGCGTGCCTCGCCCGTGCGGCCGGCGGCCAGCGCCAACGCGCCCAGCGGGGCGAGGATGTAGCCGGCCTGCGCGACCGAGGACCAGGCGAGTAGCCGGACCGTACGCCGCTGGCGCAGGGCGACCAGGTTGCCGACGGTCATGGTGAGCACCGCGAGCAGGGCGAGCACCGGGCCGGTCTGGTCGGCCGGCAGTGCCCGCTGCACCACGGCGAGCAGCGCGACGACGCCGCCCAGCTTCGACGCCGTGGACAGGTACGCGGCCACCGGCAGCGGCGCGCCGTCGTAGGTGGCCGGCGCCCAGGCGTGGAACGGCACCGCCGCCACCTTGAAGGCGAGCCCCAGCAGCAGCAACGCCACCGCGGCGGTGGTCAGCGGCAGGTCCCGCAGCTCCGGCCGCTCGGCGAGCGACGAGCCGAGACGGTCCAGGTGCAGCGTGCCGGTCACCGCGTACAGCAGCGCGGCACCGAGCAGGGTCACCGTGGTGGCCACCACGCTCACCACGAAGAAGGTGACCGCCGCCTCGGCGCTGGCCAGGCTTCCCCGGCGCAGGCCCACCAGCACGTACAGCGGCAGGGTCAGCGTCTCCAGGGCGACGATCAGGGTGATCAGGTCGCCGGCCGCGCCGAGCACCACACCGCCGGTCATCGAGCAGGCGAGCAGGAAGCAGTACTCCCCGACCGGTGACCGCCCGGCGCGCAGCGCGGGCACGGACAGCCCGAGCACGCCCAGGGTGAGCAGCGCCACCACCGCGCCGACCAGGGCCGCCCGACCGCCGAAGATCCACGAACAGTCGGGGCCGACGCAGAACGTCCGCCGTTCCCCACCCGCGCCGACCACGGCGGCGCCGACGGCGGTGCCGAGCGCGCCGAGCGCCGCGACCACGATCGTGGCACGCGGCCGGGCCAGCAGCAGGTCGGTGACCAGCACGAGCACGGCGGTACCGGCGGCCAGGTAGGCCGGCAGCAGCGCCACGCTGTCCACGCTCTGCACCGCGTTCACGGAGCCACCTTCGTTCGCGACTGCGGGGCTCGCAGAACCGGCTCACTCCTCGCGCTCACGGGGAGACCACCCCCACGAGGGCGTCGACCGGGGCCTCGGCGACGCCGAGGACCAGCGCCGGGACCAACCCGATGGCCAGCGCGAGCAGCACCAGCGGCGCCCACGCGCCCAGCTCTGCCCCGGCCAGGCCGGGACCGACCCGGCCGACCGCCGGATTCGGCCGACCGTGGGTGACGCGGCGCAGCAACCGCAGGAAGTACGCGGCGGTGAGCGCCCCGCCGATCGCCGCCAGCACCCCGAGGGTGGTCCAGAGCGGGCCGCCCACCTGGATCGCCGCGATCACCGCGAACGCTTCCCCCCAGAAGCCGGCCAGACCGGGCAGGCCGAGCGACGCGATCGCCGCGAACGCGAGCAGACCGGCCAACCGGGGCGCGGTCTCCCGCAGCCCGGACAGCTCGGACAGGCTGCCCGTGCCGGTACGGTCCTTCACGGCGCCGGCCAGGAAGAACAGCAGCCCCGTGATCACGCCGTGCGCGATGTTGCCGATCAGCGCCGCCTGGATGCCGGTGGCGGTCAGCGTGGCGACGCCCAGCAGCACGAAGCCCATGTGCCCGACGCTGGAGTACGCGATCAGCCGCTTGACCTCGTCCTGCGCCAGGCAGACCAGCGAGCCGACCAGAATGGCGGCGACGGCCAGCACGCCGAGCACCGGCGCCGCCCAGCGGGCACCCTCCGGCGCCACGCCCACCGCCACCCGGATCAGGCCGTACGTACCCATCTTGAGCAGCACCCCGGCCAGCACGACACTGCCCACCGTGGGCGCCTGGGTGTGCGCGTCGGGCAGCCAGGAGTGCAGCGGCCAGAGTGGGCTCTTCACCGCGAACGCGAGCGCGAGCAGGGTGAACGCGGCCAGTTGAGTGCCCCGGGACAGCCCGCCGCCACCGGTCAGCGCCACCACGTCGGCCGTACCAGCGGCGGCGACCACCACGTACACGCCGACCAGCAGCAGCACCGAGCCGAACAGGGTGTACAGCGCGAACTTGCGGGCCGCCCGACGCCGCTCCGCGCCACCCCAGCCGGCGATGATCGCGTACATCGGCAGCAGGACGACCTCGAAGAAGAGGAAGAACAGCACCAGGTCCAGGGCGAGGAAGGTGCCCAGGATGCCCACCTCGACCACCAGCAGCAACGCGACCAGGGCACGGCCGCTGCCGCCGGCCGGCACCCGCCACAGCGTGTACGCGCAGCAGAGCAGGGTGAGCAGCGCGGTCAGCACCACCAGTGGCCACGAGATGCCGTCGACGCCGAGGTGGAAGCGCAGGTCCAGGCCGGGCACCCAGGGCAGGTCCAGCTCGTGCCAGGGACGCACCGCCGGCGCGCCGGCGGACCAGGCGAACCAGCTCCGGTCGCCGAACACCAGCGGCACCGCCGCCAGCAGGGTCAACGCCGCAGCGACCGTGCCGACCAGCCGGGCGGCGCGGTCCCGAGGTGTCGCGACCACCGCGACCGCACCCAGCGTCGGCAGCGCCAGGACGGCGACCAGCAGCACCTGCCCGAAACTCATCTGATCACCACCGTTCGCGACTGCGGGGCTCGCAACACCGGCTCACTCCTCGCACTCACCGGAACGCCTCTGTTCGCGACTGCGGGGCTCGCAACACCGGCTCACTCCTCGCACTCACCTGATTCCTCCGATCAGGGCGGCCGCCAGCCCGATCAGCAGCGCGCCGGCCAGCACCCCGGCGGCGGCGCGGGGCAGCGCCGCCCGGTGCAGCGCGGCCAGCCCCGCACCCAGGCCGGACGCGGCCCGCCCGCTGCCCTCCACCGCGCCGTCCACCACCACCTCGTCACCGGTCCGCGTGGCGCGGGCCAGCGCCCGGACGGGGCGTACCACGAGGGCGTGCTGGACGTCGTCGAGCCGGAACGCGCGGGCGAAGACCGGCCGCAGCGGACCCAGCGCGGCCGCCGGGTCGGCGGCCCGGTCCCGGCGCCAGCGCAGCAGCACCAGCCCCGCGCCGACCAGCAGCAGCGCCAGCGGCAGCAGCAGCCCCGGCCCGAGGTGGACCAGACCATCCTCCGAGCCCGCCACCGGCACGGTGGCGAACCGCAGGCGGTCGGCGAACGCCCCCAGGAACCCGGCCAGGCCGAGCAGCGCGGCCGGCACCGCCAGCAGCAGCACCGGCCAGCGCAGCACCGCCGGCGGGTCGTGCGGCCGGACCAGCGGCAGCCGGGCATCGCCGAAGAAGGCCCGCAGCAGCAGCCGGCCGGCGTACCAGGCGGTGATCGCGACGCCGGCCAGCCCCGCCAGCCAGACCATCCAGCCGACCCACGACGGGACCGGGCCGGCGCCCTCCCGGGCGGCCGCCTCGGCGACCGTCAGCACGCCGTCCTTGCTCCAGAAGCCGGCCAGCGGCGGCACCCCGGCCAGCGCGCCCAGCCCCACCACCGTGCACCAGAAGGTCACCGGCATGCTCCGGCGCAGCCCGCCCATCTCCGACATCAGCGTGCTGCCCACCGCGTGGATCACCGCGCCGGCGGCGAGGAACAGCAGCGCCTTGAACGCGGCGTGGGTGAGCAGGTGGAACAGCGCCGCCGACGGCGACCCGACCGCCAGCGCACCCGTCATGTAGCCGAGCTGGGAGACCGTCGACCAGGCCAGCACCCGCTTGATGTCGTCCTGCGCGGTGGCGGCGAGCGCGCCGAGCAGCAGGGTGATCGAGCCGATCACCCCCAGCACGGTCAGCGTCACCGGCGCGGCGGTGAACAGCGGGTAGAGGCGGGTCACCGCGTACACGCCGGCGGCGACCATCGTCGCGGCGTGGATCAGCGCGGAGATGGGCGTCGGGCCGGCCATCGCGTCCGGCAGCCAGGTGTGCAGCGGGAACTGGGCGCTCTTGCCGGCCACCCCGGCCAGCAGCAGCAGACCGGCGGCGGTCAGGGTGGCCCCGGAGTGGTCGTGGGCGAGCACGTCGGCGATCCGGAAACTGCCCGCCGACACCCCGAGCAGCGCGATGCCGAGCAGGAAACCGACGTCACCGACCCGGGTGACCAGGAACGCCTTCATCGCGGCGGCGGGCGCGCCCGGCAGCCGCCGGTCGTGGGCGATGAGCAGGTACGAGCAGAGGCCCATCACCTCCCAGCCGACCAGCAGCATGACCAGGTCGCCGGCGACCACCACCAGCAGCATCGCGGCGGTGAAGAGGCTGATCTGCGCGGCGTACGGCGGGTAGCGGTGGTCGACGTCGACGTCGTCGTGCGGGCCGCGTCGCAGGTAGCCGATCGAGTAGACCTGCACGGCCAGGGCGACCGCGGCGACCGCCACCGCGACCAGCGCGGCGGCCCCGTCCAGCCGGACACCGAGGGTCACCGTCAGCCCGCCGAGATCGACCCAGGTCGTCGACGTCTCCCGCGGCCGGTCGACCGTGACCAGCAGCGCGACGGCCAGCGCCAGCGCGCCCGCCGCGCCGGTGACCCCGAGAGCGACGGCGGCCCGCCGGGCCCGGTCGCCGCCCGCCGCACGCGTGGTGGGGTGGCGTGGGGCCGGCGGCAGCAGGAGACCGAGCAGCCCGGCGACCAGCGGTACGGCGGGCAGCAGCGCCCCCAGCAGCCCGGTCACCGGCCCGCCTCCTGATTCCCGCCGGCGGCGGCCGGCTCCGGCGCGCCGGCGGCCGACGGCGGATCGGTGGGTTCGGTCAGCGGCACCTCGTCCACCGCCACGCTGGCGCGCAGCCGGTAGAGCTGGAGGACGATCGCGAGCCCCACCCCGATCTCGGCGGCCGCGAGGACGATGACGAAGAGCGCGAACACCTGACCGGAGTGCGGCAGCACGGCGCGGACGGTGGTGTCCGCGGTGACCAGGATCAGGTTGATCGCGTTGAGCATCAGCTCGACCGCCATCAGCACCAGCACCGCGTTGCGCCGTCGCAGCACGCCGTAGACGCCCAGGCCGAACAGCAGCGCGGCGGTGACGTACGGGATGACCGGCCTCACCGGCTCCCCCCGGAATCCACGTCGACCCTGTCGCGCGCTGCCCCGCCGTCCGCTGGCGGGCCGGGGCGGCGGCCGATGTCCGGGCGGGACAGCACCACCGCGCCCACCAGTGCCGACAGCAGCAGCACGGAGAGCACCTCGAACGGCAGCACCCACGACCGGAAAATCTGCTCCCCCAGCCGTTCCGCGGTGCCCGCGTCGGGCACCGCGACGGTGCTCCACCGGTACGCGTCGACCAGCAGGACGGTCAACCCCAGCCCGGCGCCGCCGCCGATCAGCGCGGCCGGCCAGCCGGGCCGGTCCAGGTCGTCCGAGGCGCCGATCGGCGCCCGGGTCAGCATCACCGCGAACAGCAGCAGCACCACCACCGCGCCCACGTAGATCAGCACCTGCACCCAGGCCACCAGCTCGGCGCCGAGCACGAGATAGTCGCCGGCCAGCGCGCCCAGGCAGACCACCAGGTAGAGGCCGGCCCGGACCAGGTGCTTCGTGGTCACCACCAGCACGCCGGAACCGACCGCCACCGCGCCGAGGGCGAGCAGCAGCAGATCCGCGCCGGTCACCGGGCCGCCCTCACGGCTCGGGCCGCCCGACGTGGCGCGGTCACGAGGCGGAACCCGCGTCGGCGCCGGGCTCGGGGCGTACCGCCGATGGCGCCGGACGTGCGGCCGCCGCCTTGCGCGCGGCGGCGGTCTCCTCCTTGGCCGGCTCGCCGTTCGGGTCGTGCGCGGGAGGCGGCGGGACGGTGGCCATCCACTGGCCCAGGTGGTCCTTGTCGTGCAGCAGGTCCTTGATGTCGTACTCGGCGTACTCGAACTCGGGGGACCAGTAGAGCGCGTCGAACGGGCAGACCTCGACGCAGATGCCGCAGTACATGCAGAGCGAGAAGTCGATGTCGAACTTGTCGAGCACGTTGCGCTGGCGGGGGCGGGCGGCGCCGGGCACCGCCACCTCCTCCTTGTGCGAGTCGATGTAGATGCACCAGTCCGGACACTCGCGGGCGCAGAGCATGCAGACCGTGCAGTTCTCCTCGGACAGCGCGATCACGCCGCGCGAGCGCGGCGGCAGCTCGGGGGCGACGTCCGGGTACTGCTGGGTGGTCGAGCGGCTGGTCATCGTCTTGAGGGTGACCGCCAGGCCCTTCACCAGGCCGGCGCCGGGCAGGCCGTGCCCGCTGCTGCCGCCGTGCTCGCTGGGGTCGCTCATGTCGACCATCCTGCCCTGTGGCCCCGACGCGCGCGACCACCACCCGTGGGTCCACGGCGGCTCAGCGGATCACGCCCCGGGCGCGTCGACGCCTCCGGTGGGCGGAAGCATCTCGACGCCGAGCTGTTGGAGCAGCTGGAACAGCTCGTTGCAGCTCCACACCTCGACGATCCGGCCCTCCGCGTCGAAGCGCAGGAACGTGGCCCCGGAGTAACTGACCACCTGCCCGGTCGCCGGCACCGGCCCGAACTGCCCCGCCTGGGTGCCGGCCGCCCGCCAGTGCACGGCCACCCGCTCGCCCGCCGCCACCACGTCCACGATCTTGTAGCGCAGGTCCGGAAAGGCCGCCCGCCGCTCGCGGTGCCAGGCCAGCGTCGCCTCCGGCCCGGTGCCGCCCAGCCCCGGGCACTCCTGGGCGATGAGCTCGTACGCCGACTCCTCCCGGCGGGCGTTCCACACGTCGGCGATGAACCGCCGGGCCGCGGCCTCCACATCCGTCATCCCGGCAGGGTAGCCGGAGCGGGTCCGGCGCCGACCGGCTCGGGCGCGCGGCCAGGTTGGGCGGCGGCGAGCCGGTGCGCCCGAGATCAGCGAGGATGGGACCGAGACGGCAACGACCGGGAGGACGACGTGGGCGAGGAAACAGGCGGGAAGTACGTCGAGCCGGGCGGCGAGTTCACCCGGGACCAGCGGTACATCGCCACGCGCATCACGGCGGACGGGCGGGACGGGTACCCGGTGGAGCCGGGCCGGTACCGGCTGGTGGTCAGCCGGGCCTGTCCCTGGGCCAACCGTCTGATCATCGTGCGGCGGCTGCTCGGCCTGGAGGACGCCATCTCGATGGCGGTGGCCGGCCCCACCCACGACGCGCGGAGCTGGACCTTCGACCTCGACCCGGGCGGCCGGGACCCGGTGCTCGGCATCGAGCGCATCCAGGAGGCGTACTTCAAGCGCTTCCCCGGCTACGAGCGCGGCATCACGGTGCCGGCGATCGTCGACGTGCCGACCGGCGAGGTGGTGACCAACGACTACGCGCGGATGAGCCTCGACCTGTCCACGCAGTGGGGCGCCCACCACCGCGAGGGCGCTCCGCAGCTCTACCCCGAGCACCTGCGGGCGGAGATCGACGAGGTCAACGATGCGGTGTTCCGGGACGTCAACAACGGCGTCTACCGGTGCGGCTTCGCCGGCAGCCAGGAGGCGTACGACAAGGCGTACCACCGGCTCTTCGACCGGCTGGACTGGCTGACCGAGCGGCTGACCGACCAGCGCTACCTGGTCGGCGACACGATCACCGAGGCCGACGTGCGGCTCTTCACGACGCTGGTCCGCTTCGACCCGGTCTACCACGGCCACTTCAAGTGCAACCGGCAGAAGCTGACCGAGATGCCGGTGCTCTGGGCGTACGCCCGGGACCTGTTCCAGACGCCGGGGTTCGGCGACACCATCGACTTCGACCACATCAAGCGGCACTACTACGAGGTGCACCGGGACATCAACCCGACCGGGATCGTCCCGCTCGGCCCCGACCTGTCCAACTGGGTCACCCCGCACGGTCGCGAAGCCCTGGGCGGTCGCCCCTTCGGCGACGGCACGCCGCCACCGCCCCCGGCCGAGCCGGTCGGCCCCGCGCACACGCCGCTGCGCTGAGCGGCGGTCGACCACACACCGGTTGATCGCGCTCGATCCTGGATGCAGTGGCCTCCCACGCGGCCGACACCACCAAAACCAGGATCGAGCGCGATCAAGCGGGTCAGAGCGGCAGGTCAGAGCGGCGGGTCAGGCGGGTCAGAGCGCGATGCGGACGGCCGCCGTGAGGACCAGCTGTGCGAGGGAGGCCGGCACCAGCACCAGCCAGCAGAGGCGCTGGAGCTGGTCCTCGCGCAGCCGGGGGTAGGACACCCGCAGCCAGATGATCACGAATGACACGGCGAAGACCTTGAGCAGCGTCCAGAGCCAGCCCAGCTGGTCGTCGGCGAACGGGCCCTGCCAGCCGCCGAGGAACAGCACCGTGGTCAGCGCGGCGATCACCACGATGCCGACGTACTCGGCGAGCAGGAAGAACGCGAACCGCAGCCCCGTGTACTCGGTCATGTACCCGAAGACCAGCTCCGAGTCGGCCACCGGCATGTCGAACGGCGGCCGGCGGATCTCGGCCAGCCCCGCCACGAAGAAGATGATCATCGCGGGGGCCTGCCAGAGCAGCCACCACGGTTGCCACGCCTCGACGATGCCGGAGAGGCTGAGCGTGCCCGCCGCCATCGCCACCGAGGCGGCCGCCAGCACCAGCGGCAGCTCGTAGCCGAGCAGCTGGGCAGCGCCGCGCAGCCCACCGAGCAGGCTGTACTTGTTGGCCGACGCCCACGCCGACATGAGCACCGCCACCACCCCGACGCCGACCACGGCCAGCACGAAGAACAGGCCGATGTCGAGTGGCTGCCCCACCAGGTCGTTCGGGCCCAGCGGGATGACCAGCAGCACCAGCAGGTAGGGCACCAGCGCCACCGCCGGCGCCAGCCGGAACACGGCCCGGTCCGCCTCGCGGGGGGTGATGTCCTCCTTCTGCACGAACTTCACCCCGTCCGCCACGAGCTGCGCCCAGCCGTGGAAGCCGCCCGCGTACATCGGGCCGAGCCGGCCCTGCATGTGCGCCATCACCTTGTGCTCGGCCTGCCCGACCAGCAGCGGCAGGGTGAGGAACGCGACGAGCACGCCGCCCACCCGCAGCACCAGCTCCACCCAGAGCGGCATCAGGCCGTACTCCCGTCGTCGTCGCTCCGGTCGCCGCGCGCCAGCGGCTCCGCGACCGGACCGCCCGACCCCGCGCCAGAGACCGGCTGGTCCGCCGCGGGCTGGGCGCCGCCCGCGTCGGGCGCGGGCCGGTCGGGCCGGTCCGGGCCGTCGGCGGTGCCGTCAGGCCGGGGAGTACGCGCCGGACGGGCCCCCGGGGCTGGCCGCGCGGGCCGTTCACCGGCCGGCCTGGCCGGGGTGCCGCCGCGCGCACCCTCCCCCACTCCACCGGCGCCGGCCGGGGTGGGTGTGGTCCCCCACTCGCCCGGAGCGGGCACACCCGGCGGGCGGATCGGTCGGCGGCCACCGCCGGCCTCGGACTCGCCCGGCTCCTTGGCGCCCGGCCACGGCTTGGCCACCCGGGAGGCGAGCACGAACTCCTTGCGCAGCGGATGGCCCTCGAACTCCGGCGGCAGTAGCAACGGTCGCAGTTCCCCGTGGCCGGCGAAGTCGATGCCGAACATCTCGTGCGTCTCCCGCTCGTGCCAACCGGCGCCCGGGTAGATGTCGACCACGGAGGCCACCGTGGCGGCGCCCCGGGGCAGCCGGGTACGCAGCAGCACGCCGTGCCGCAGCCGGGTCGACCAGAGGTGCGCGACCACGTCGAAGCCCTCGGCCAGCTCGTCCACCGCGGAGAGCCAGTCGAAGAAGTCGCAGGCCAGCTCGACGTCGTCGCGGGCGGCGCGCAGCGCGTCCGGCCAGCTCGCCGGCGGCAGGTCGACGGTGGCCCGGGCGAACCGCTGCCCGCCGGAGACCGACGGGGTGGCCTCGACGGGCGCGAGCAGCGCGACCAGTCGAGCGCCGACCTCTTCGGGAGTCATGCCGCTGATCCTAGGGCCTGCGTCGGAGTCGCCGGTCGGGCCGAGGGGGAGTCCGGACTGGCCCCGGCCGCGCCTGCCACTGGTCGGCCAGGGATGTCGACACAGATTGGAGGCGGTCTTCCCAGCAGCGGGTCCACCACCGGCGCCCGCCGATCTGCCGGCTTTGCCCGGCGGCGCGACGGTCGGCGGGGAAAGATGAGGGGCGTGCGCGCTGTGACTGTGAACCCGAGAGTCGCCAACTCGCTGAGCCTCATCGAGGATCAGCCCGAGCCGGCGCCCGAGGAGGGTGCGATCCTGGTCGAGGCGCTGGCCGTCGGCATCTGCGGCACCGACCACGAGATCATCGCCGGGGAGTACGGCGAGGCGCCGCCCGGCGCGGACCGGCTGGTCATCGGGCACGAGTCGTTGGGCCGGGTGCTGGAGGACCCGAGCGGCACCCTGCAACCCGGCGACCTGGTGGCCGGGATCGTCCGGCATCCCGACCCGGTGCCCTGCCCCAACTGCGCGGTCGGCGAGTGGGACATGTGCCGCAACGGGCAGTACACCGAGCACGGCATCAAGGCGCTGCCCGGGTTCGCCCGCGACCGCTGGCGGATCGAGCCGCAGTTCGCGGTCGGGCTCGACCCGGCGCTGGCGCGGGTCGGCGTGCTGCTGGAGCCGACCAGCGTGGTGGCCAAGGCGTGGGACCACATCGAGCGCATCGGGCACCGGGCCGAGTGGGAGCCGCAGACGGTCCTGGTGACCGGCGCCGGGCCCATCGGGCTGCTGGCCGCGCTGCTCGCCACCCAGCGCGGGCTCGCCGTCCACGTGCTGGACCGGGCGACCTCGGGGCCCAAGCCGGAGCTGGTCGCCGCGCTCGGCGCCACGTACCACACGGTGGCGGTCAACGACCTGCCCTTCGAGCCGGACGTGGTGGTCGAGTGCACCGGCGCCCCGACGGTGGTCATCGACGTGATGTGCAAGGCCGCGCCGACCGGCATCGTCTGCCTGGCCGGGGTGTCCAGCGGCGGCCGGAGCATCGACTTCGACGCCGGCGCGCTCAACCGGGCGCTGGTGCTCGAGAACAACGTGGTCTTCGGCTCGGTCAACGCCAACCGGCGGCACTGGACCATGGCCGAACAGGCGCTCGCCCGCGCCGACCAGTCCTGGCTCGAGTCGCTGCTCACCCGGCGCGTGCCGGTCGAGCGGTACGACGAGGCGTACACCGCCGGGCCGGGCGACATCAAGGTGGTGCTGGAGTTCGCCTCCTGAGCGGCCCGCCGCCCGGTCAGATGCCGGGCAGCCGCCCGTTGCGGAACAGGTCCACGAAGAGCTGGTGGTCGTGCCGCGTCCGCACCCCGTACGCGTGCGCGAAGTCCACGAGGTGGCCGACGAACCCCGGCTCGTCGGTCTCCACCACGGCCACGATCGCCTCCTCGGTGGAGTAGTCCACCAGGTCGTGGCTGGACTCGTCGTCCGCCACCGAGTGCATCCGGGCCACCGCCCGGCCGAGGTCGGCGAGCACCCCGGTCAGCTCCTCCGGCTCGTTGACGTCCGACCAGTCCAGGTCGGCGGCGTACGGGGAGACCTCGGCGACGAGCTGACCGGCCCCGTCCAGCTCGGTGAAGCCCAGCCACGGGTCGGCGTGCGCCTGCAACGCCCGCTGCGACTCGGCGGTCCGGTGGCCCTGGTGCTGGAAGTAGCCGCGGACCGACTCGTCGGAGACGTACCGGGCCACCGCTGGCACCTGCGCCTGCTTCATGTAGATGACGACGTCGTTCTCCAGCGCCTGGGTGTGCCCCTCCAGCAGCAGGTTGTACGACGGCAGCCCGGCCGAGCCGATGCCCACTCCCTTGCGCAGCACCACGTCCTTGATGCGTGCCGCCACCGGGCGCAGCCGGGCCGAGGCGGTGGGCAGCGTGCCCAGGTACACCTCGAAGGCGGCGAGGACCTTGGCGCGGGTGTCCCCGTCGATCTCGAAGACCCCGTCGCCGACGGAGAACCGCCGCTCGTAGTTGTCGATGGTGGTCTGCTCGGCGAGCAGGTCGACCCGCGTGTTGAGCCGGGCCTGCTGGAGCACCCGGCGCAGCACCCCGTCGGCGTTCTCCAGCGTGATCGAGCCGATCGCGTCGTCCCCGCCCGCGGCGATCGCCCGCAGCTCGGTCAGGTACGACCGGGCGAAGCCGGCCACCAGGTCGCCGATCACCCTGTCGGAGAGTGCCTTGCCGTAGCCGAGCAGCGCCACGCTGGCCGCGAACCGCCGCAGGTCCCAGGTGAACGGCCCGACGTACGCCTCGTCGAAGTCGTTGACGTTGAACACCAGCTGCCCGGAGGCGTTCATGTAGGTGCCGAAGTTCTCCGCGTGCAGGTCACCGTGAATCCACACCCGGCTGGTCCGCTCGTCCAGGAACCGGTCGTCGGCGAAGTCGCCGAGCTGGTCGGCGTAGAACAGGGCGGCGCTGCCCCGGTAGAAGGCGAAGGGCGACGCGGCCATCTTGCGGAACTTGCGGCGGAAGGCGGCCGGGTCGATCGCCATCGACGCGCCGAACTCCTCGGTCAACACGTCGACGATGTGGGCGGACCGCTGGTCCCCGGAGTTGCTCATGGTGCGCAGGCTAGCCGCACCCGGCCACCCGCGGCGTCAGACAACCGAATGGTCCGTCGGGGCCGACGGGGTGGTGG
>NZ_QGKR01000241.1 GCF_003172955.1 Micromonospora acroterricola
GGGCGACGTCGTCGGCAGCCTGCTCGCCAGGGGCGTCGGCCCGCTCCGCGGCGGTGTCTCCGGCGGGTGAATCACCCCGGGTCCCGCCCGGTCAGCGGGTCGGCCGGGCTCGGGCAGCGGGATGGTCCGGTCCTGATCGGACGGGTCGGTGGACGCGTCGGGCCGGTCGTCCGGGGCGATTGCCCGATCTGCGGCGTCGGGGGACGGGCCGGTGACGCCGGTCGCGGCGCCGGTGAGCAGCCGTCGGGCCGTCTCGTGGTCGAGGCGGTCGCGCGGGTCGCGGCGCAGCAGCCCGGCGAGCACCGGCGCGAGCGGCCCCGCGTGCGGGGCCGGGTCCGGAGGCCCGGCCGCCAGCGCGCTCAGGGTGGCCATCGCGGTGCTGCGGGCGTACGGGGAGCGGCCCTCGACGGCGGTGTGCAGGGTGGCGCCGAGCGACCACAGGTCGGCCGCCGCCGTGGACACCCCCTCGGCGGCGCGCTCCGGGGCGACGTACTGCGGGGAGCCGAGCACCATGCCGGGACGGGTCATGGCGCCGTCGCCGCCGTCGAACGTGGCCAGCCCGAAGTCGGTGAGCATCACCCGCCCGTCGTGCGCCACGAGCACGTTCTGCGGTTTGACGTCGCGGTGCAGCACCCCGGCCGTGTGCGCGGCGTGCAACGCGTCGAGCAGGGCCAGACCGACCCGGGCGGCCTCGGGCGGCGCGAGGGGCCCCTCGGTGTCCAACACGTCCTGCAGGGTGCGGGACGGGACGTACTCCATCACGATCCACGGGCTGCCCTCGACCGGGACGACGTCGTAGAGCCGGACCACGGTGGGGTGGTTGAGCCGGGCCGCGGCGCGCGCTTCCCGGAGGGTGCGCGAGCGCAGCTCGGCCCGCTCGTGGTCGGCCAGCCAACTCGGCGGCACGACCTCCTTGACCGCGACGTCGCGGTGCAACATCTCGTCGTGGGCCCGCCACACCCGGCCCATGCCCCCGCGACCCACCAGGTCGAGCAGCCGGTACCGACCGGCGATCAGCACCCGCCCACGCTCCTCCTCAGCCGCTGTCCGGGCTACACCCTAGCCAGCGGATCGGAAGTCACCTATCGGTCGTCCGCGTCGGGTCAGCAGGCGGCGTGGTCGGCCGCGGCGAGCAGGTTGCCCTCGGGAATGGCGATCCGGGTACGTCCGCCCGCCAGTCGGGCGGCGGCACGGCGGGCCTGGAGCGGGCCGTACTCCCGTCGGGCGGTGCTGTAGGTGGCGGCGGTGCGGGCGGCGATCGTGGCCCAGCCGTACCGCTCGCCGACCATGGTGCGGGCACGGCGGGCCACCCGCCGGGCGAAGACCTCGTCGCCGAGGAGCTGGTCGACGGCGCCGGCGAGCGCGTCGGGGTCGCTGTGCGGGAATGTCACGCCGGTGACACCGGACTCGACGATCTCGGCGAGCCCTCCGGTGCGGGCCACCGCGAGCGGCGCACCGGCGGCCGCCGCCTCCAGCGCCACCATGCCGAACGGCTCGTAAAGGCTGGGCACCACCGTCGCGTCGGTGGCGCCGAGCACCGCCGGCAGTTGGGTGGCGTCGAGGAAACCGGTGAAGCGGACGGTCGGGCAGAGCGCCAGCCGGCGGGCCTCCTCCTCCAGCTCGGCGCGGTACGGGCCGTCGCCTGCGATCACCACGCGGAGCCCGGGGTGCCGCTGGCGCAGTCGGGGCACCGCGTGCACCAGGTGCTGCACGCCCTTCTCGTAGACCAGCCGCCCGGCGTACCCGACCAGCGGGCCGTCCGCGGCGAAGCGGGCGCGGGCCGAGGCGACCGCGCGGGGGCGGGCCCGCCATGCCCGGTCGTCGACGCCGTTGGGCACCACGTCGACCTGCCCGGCCGGCAGGTCGAACAGCGAGGTGACCTGCTCGCGCATGTACCCCGAACAGGTGATGACGCGGGTGGAGGAGCCGCTGAGCCAGTGCTCGACGCCGTGGATGGTGCGGTTCATCTCCTCGGGCAGCCAGCCCTGGTGCCGGCCGGCCTCGGTGGCGTGGATGGTGGTGACCAGGGGCAGGTCCAGGTGGTCGGCGAGGGTGATCGCGGTGTGGGCGACGAGCCAGTCGTGGGCGTGGATGACGTCGTAGGTGCCGGCTTCGGTGGCGCGTAGGGCGGTGCGGGTGAGGGTGTGGTTGAAGGCCATGGTCCAGGCGAGCAGGGAGCTGGTGGCGAGGGGGAAGGTGACGGGGTCTTCGGGGGCGCGCAGGATGCGCACGCCGTCGGCGTACTCCTCGAGGGGTGCGCCGTCGGCGTGGCGGGTGATGACGGTGACGTCGTGGCCGGCGGCGGCGAGGGCGACGGAGAGGGCGTGGACGTGTCGGCCAAGGCCGCCGACGAGCACCGGCGGGTACTCCCAGGAGAGCATCAGTACCCGCAGCTGCCGGGCGGGGTGGATGTCGATCACGTGGGCGTCGGGTGACATTGCGGCCCCCTTTGAGTTGTCCCCGGGCGCGCGCCGACCACACCGGAAACCGGTGCCCGCCGTCGCGTCTGGATCTCCGACCCATCCTGCCGGGGTCGAGATAACCAGCGGAGACACCGCCGTTGCGGTCGTGTAAAGCGCTACTGGCCTCTTCGGCGTACGCGCAGCAGCTCGGCCACCGACCACGCCTGGAACGGGCAGCCGGTCGCGGTGTGCGGCGCGAGGCCATCGGCCGTCTCGCTTACCGAGCCTAGCCCATATTCGGTCAGATGAGCCTCAATACCGACGAATACGTCATCGACCGACATCTTGCCCCGGCGGCAGGCGTCGACGTACGGGCCGAGCAGCCACGGCCACACGGTGCCCTGGTGGTAGCCGCCGTCGCGTTCCGCCGGGCCGCCCCGGTGCCGGCCCACGAACTCCGGCGAGTCGGGGGAGAGGCTGCGCGGCCCGAGCGGGGTGAGCAGCCCGGCCGCGACCCGGCGCAGCGTCGGCTCGTCCGGCTCCAGCGGCGCGAACGGCAGCGACCAGGCCAGCAGCTGGTTGGGGCGCAGCACGTCGTCGTCGTGCAGGGCGGCCCCACCCAGTGGGTACGCCGGCGCGGGCGCGTCCAGCACGTCGTGCAACCAGCCGCCCGGCGCCGGGTAGCGGTCCCGGAACGAGGCGATGGCCTGCCCGTGCCGCCGCCACAGCTCGGCCGCGTCCTGACCGGCCAGCTCGGTCAGCTCGGCGAGCCCGGCCAGCCCGTTGACCCACAGCGCGTTGACCTCGACCGGCTTGCCCGTACGCGGCGTCACCGGCACCCCGTACACCCGGGCATCCATCCAGGTCAGCGCGGTGCCGGGGGCGCCCTGGGCGAGCAGCCCGTCGGCCGGGTCGACGCCGATGCCGTAGCGGGTGCCGGCCACGTGGGCGTCGACGACCGTACGCAGCGCGGGCAGCAGCTCGTCGCCGAGCTCGGTGTCACCGGTGACGGTGACGTGCCGGCTCACCGCGTGCAGGAACCACAGCGTGCCGTCGACGGTGTTGTACTCCACCCGCCCGGTGTCGGCGGTGTTGGCCAGCATCCCCTCGGACAGCGTCGCCGCGTACGACCGCAGCAGCTCCCGACCCTCGTCGGCGCGGCCGGTGCAGAGGAACAGCCCCTCGTACGAGATCATCGTGTCCCGCGACCAGGCGCCGAACCACGGGTAACCGGCCACCACGTCGACCGCCGTGCCGCCGGTCCGCACCACGAACGCGTCCGCGGCCAGCGCGAGCGTCGCGTCCACCCGGTCCGCCGGCCTCGCCGTCTCCACCACCTGCCGGTTGCGCCGCCGGGCCGTCGCCACGATCTCCGCGGCCGGCGGCGGCTCCTCGTCGAGCTGGCCGGCCCAGGCCCGCACCGACACCGTGTCACCGGGGCGCTCCAGCTCGCCCGTGAAGCGACCCGCGTACCAGAGGTCCTCGTCGGGTTGCAGGCCCCGGTTGGCCTCCTCGCGGTGGTGGGCGCCCAGCCACCACTGCCCCTCCGGCGTCCAGCCCGGGCCGGCCAGCCGGTACGCGCCCTCGACCACGGCGCCGTCGGCCACCGCCTCGACCTGCGGCGTCGGGCCGTCGGCCCGCCGTTCGCCGTGCGCGTCGCGCCACGTGCAGGCGGCGGACAGCTCCAGCCGGACCGGCCCGCCGGCCACCAGCCGGTGCACCACCGCCACGCAGGAACGGCCGGGCAGCATGGCCAGCTCCCGCTCGATCACGACCGCGCCGATCCGCCACCGCCACCGGGGCAGCCCGTCGACCAGGTCGAAGCGCTCCAGCAGCTCGAAGCCGCGCGGGTCCACGTCGCCGGAGGACCACTCGTGCGTGCCGAGCCGGACCCGCGCGCCGGACGGCAGGGTGACCGCCGGGTCGAGGCTGACCAGTCCCACCCGACGGGACGCCGGGGTTTCGCCGGGCACCACCAGCAGGCCGTGGTAGCGGCGCGTCCGCAGGCCGGCGACGGTGCCCATCGCGTACCCGCCGACGCCGTCGGGCACCAGCCACTCCCGGCTGGCCGCGCTGGTCAGGTCGCCGCAGACCTGCGGGCCGAACTGAATGTCGATCAACTTTCCTCCACCAGCGGCGGGGTGTAACACGCCACGACGAGAATGGCCGCTGTGGTCAAGTACCGCGGCGGCGTCGAAGATGTGCACGTGATCACTGACCGTTCGTCCTCCGACGCCTCGCCACCCGACGCCGAGCGGCTCCGGCTCGCCCAGGCCGACTCGGGGGAGCAGGAGTGGCGCGCATGGGGTCCCTATCTGTCCGAACGGGCGTGGGGGACGGTACGTGAGGACTACAGCGAGCACGGTACGGCGTGGGACTACTTCCCGCACGACCACGCGCGGTCCAGAGCCTACCGGTGGAACGAGGACGGGATGGCCGGCGTCTGCGACGACCGGCAGACCTTCGCCTTCGCCCTCGCGCTGTGGAACGGCAGGGACCCGATCCTCAAGGAGCGGATGTTCGGCCTCGGCGGCGACGGCGGCAACCACGGCGAGGACGTCAAGGAGTACTGGTGGTACGAGGACTCCACGCCCACCCACTCCTGGATGCGCTGGCGCTACCACTACCCGCAGGCAGCCTTCCCGTACGACGAACTGGTCGCGGTGAACGCGCTGCGCGGCCGGGACGACACCGAGTACGAGCTGGTGGACACCGGGATCTTCGACGACGACCGGTACTGGGCGGTGACCGTCGACTACGCCAAGGCATCCCCGACCGACCTGTGCATGGTGGTGACCGTGGCCAACCGCGGCGACCGGGCGGCCACCCTGCACGTGCTGCCCAGCCTGTGGTTCCGCAACACCTGGGCCTGGGGGCTGCCCGGCGGTGATCGCGTTCCCCGGCTGACCGGCGAGGGCTCCCGGCTGGTGGGCGAGCACCGGGTGCTCGGCCAGTTGCTGCTGGAGGGCGACGGCGACCCGGTGCCGCTGCTCTGTGACAACGACACCAACGCCGAGCGGCTGTGGGGTCTGCCCGGCCGGTCCCCCTACCCGAAGGACGGCATCAACGACCACGTGGTCAACGGCGCCGCCACGGTCAACCCGGCGGGGGAGGGCACCAAGGGCGCGCTGCACTACGTGCTCGACGTACCGGCCGGCGGGCAGCGTCAGATCCGGCTGCGGCTGACCCGTACCGCCCCGCCGCCGGCCGCCGCCCCGCCGCCCCGAGCGGATCTGGGCGACGGCTTCGACGCGGTGGTGTGGGCGCGGCGGGCCGAGGCCAACCGCTTCTTCGCCGGCGTGATCCCGGAGGCCGCCACACCCGACGAGGCGCTGGTGGCCCGACAGGCGATCGCGGGGCTGATGTGGGGGAAGCAGTTCTACCACTTCGACGTCAAACGCTGGCTGGAAGGCGATCCGGGCTCCTCGCCGCCGCCGGCCGGCCGCCGGCACGGGCGCAACAGCGCCTGGTGGCACATGACCAGCTTCGACGTCATCTCCATGCCCGACCCGTGGGAGTACCCGTGGTACGCGGCCTGGGACCTGGCCTTCCACTGCGTGAGCATCGCCCGCGTCGACCCGGGCTTCGCCAAGGACCAGCTGCTGCTCCTGCTGCGCGAGTGGTACCTGCACCCCAACGGGCAGATCCCGGCGTACGAGTGGGCGTTCGGTGACGTGAACCCACCGGTGCACGCGTGGGCGGCGCTGAAGGTGTTCGAGATCGACGGTGGCCGGGACTACGAGTTCCTGGCCCGGGTGATGCACAAGCTGCTGATCAACTTCACCTGGTGGGTCAACCGCAAGGACACCGGCGGCAACAACGTCTTCGAGGGTGGCTTCCTCGGGCTGGACAACGTCGGGCCGTTCGACCGGTCCGCGGCGCTGCCGGTCGCCGGTGTGCTGGAGCAGTCCGACGGCACCGGCTGGATGGGCATGTACGCCCTGAACCTGCTGGACATGGCGATCGTGCTGGCCGAGCACGACCGGACCTGGGTGGACACCGCCACCAAGTTCTTCGAGCACTTCGCGTACATCGCCGCCGCCGCGTACGAGCAGGGCCTGTGGGACGACGAGGACGCCTTCTTCTACGACGTGCTGCGGCTCGCCGACGGCACGAAGGTGCCGTTGAAGGTCCGCTCGGTCGTCGGGCTGCTGCCGCTGGCCGCCACCACCCGGCTGACCGCGAAGACCCTGCACCGGCTGCCGGAGCTGGGCGCACGGCTGCGCTGGTTCCTCACCAACCGCCCCGAGTACGCCGAGGTGATCGGCACCCGCCGGCTGGGCCCGGACGGCCGCCAGCAGCGGCTGCTGTCCATGGTCGGCCCGGAGCAGGTCGTCCGGCTGCTCGCCCGGATGCTGGACCCCGACGAGTTCCTCTCCGACTTCGGCCTGCGGACGCTGTCCCGCGCGCACCTCGACAAGCCGTTCTCGGTGACCCTCGGCGGGCAGGAGTTCTCCGTCGGGTACGAGCCGGCGGAGTCGACCAGCGGGCTCTTCGGCGGCAACTCGAACTGGCGCGGTCCGATCTGGATGCCGACGAACTTCCTGCTGATCAGCGCGCTGCGCGACTACGCGTCGTTCTTCGGCGACGACCTCCAGGTGGAGTACCCGACCCGCTCCGGGGTGAAGCGGACGCTGGACGAGGTCGCCGACGACCTGTCCGCCCGCCTGATCTCACTCTTCACCCAGGACGACTGGGGTCGGCGGCCGATCTACGGCGCGTGCCGGATCTTCCAGACCCACCCGGACTGGCGGGACCTGATCGCCTTCCCGGAGTACTTCCACGGTGACAACGGCGCCGGACTGGGCGCCTGGCACCAGACGGGCTGGACGGCGCTGGTGGCCGACCTGATCCTCACGCTGCGCCGCTGACGGCGGGCGGCGCGGCCGCCGTCAGGATCGTGCTCGATCCACGTTGTAGTGGCATCCCCGACGCCCGGAGGCCACTGGATCCCGGATCGAGCACGATCATGCGAATCGTGACGACGTCACTGGCTGCGGCACGGTCAGCCGCACCGTCGCCATCCACTCGGGCTTACGCGAATCGCCGCTGGTGTGGCGCGGCCAACGATGAAGATGAGGTGATGGGGAAGACGTTCGGCTCGCGGCCGGTGATGACCGCGGAGACGCATCGAACGACCCTGTTCGAGATCTTCTTCGATCTGGTGTTCGTCTTCGCTCTCATCAGGGTCACCTCGTTCATGAGCGCGCGGCCCGCGCCGCTGACCCTGGCGCAGGGACTGCTCGTTCTGCTGCTGTCGTGGATCTCCTGGTTGGTCTACTCCTGGTTGGGAAACTACGTCCGCATCGATGTCGGACTGGTCCGTGCCGGCACCACCGTCGCCATGGCCGCCGTCTTCCTCGCCGCACTTGTCATCCCCGACGTCTGGGAATCCACCCCGAGGGCGTTGGAATCGCGGCTGATCCTGGTGCTGGCCTACATCGTGGTGCGGGTGATCCACCTGGCCCTCTACACCTGGGCGGCCGGGGGTGACCGGCGCCTGCGCAGGACGCTCCGCCTCTACGCCCTCTCCACGGCCCTGTCCTGGATTCCACTCGTGCTCGGCGCCGTGCTCGGCGGCACGGCCCAGATCCTGCTCTGGACCGGAGCGCTCGCCATCGACCTCTCCGGCGGGGTCATCGCCTCCGTGCTGAGCGGGTGGCCGATACGGAGCACCGGCCACTTCACCGAGCGCCACAGCCTCGTGGTGATCATCGCGCTCGGTGAGTCCCTGGTCTCGGTCGGCGCCGGGGTCGGGGCCGAGATGATCCGTCGACCGGTCCTGCTGGCCGCGCTGCTCACGCTCGCCATGACGGTCTGCCTGTACCGCCTGTACTCCGAGAGCGCGGCGACCGCCGGGGAGGCGCTGAGGATGGAGGTTGGCCCTCGACGCGGCCGGCTCGCCGCCAACGCCTACAGCATTGCCCATTTCCCGCTGATCGCCGGGACCATCTACCTGGCGCTGGGGGTCGAGCAGGTGCTCGCCCGCCTGGCACACGATCACCATCACGACACCGCCGAGTTGCGCCTGGACTGGACCCCGGCCGTCGCGCTGTTCGGCGGGGTCGGGCTGTACCTCGCGGGCAGGGCAACCTTTCTCAGCCTCAGCACTCGGTCCGTGACGCCGGGACAGATCCTCGCTCCCGGTGCGGCGCTGCTGTTGATCCCGGCCGGCCGCTTCCTACCCGGCCTGGTTGCTCTCGGCCTGCTGACCGCGTTCCTCGTCGTCCTTGTCAGCTACGAGGCGCTGTACAGACGCAGACGAGGATCCGGGGCCGCCGCGTCCGGCCGCCCGGAGCGGACCAGAGCCCGCGACGGAGGATGACGGTGCCGGTCGGCAACCTCTCCACACCACCCGCCGTTCGAACCGGAGCGGGTTGAGACTGGCCACGCCAGTCGCCAATCTGTCACCGCGCCGCTACCAGCGGTGTTCGCCACCTACGATCGTGGGCGTGTCCGGACCAGCCGAGGGAGCCACCGAAGAGGACCGACGTGACCTCATCGTCACGGTCGCCCGGGAGTTGGCCGAGGTCGAGGGTTGGACGGGGGTGAGCCCTCGCCGGCTGGCCGAGCGGGCCGAGGTCGACGTCGGTGACCTCTACCGGCACTTCGCCGATCAGGAGGCGCTGCTCGCCGCCGTCGCGGTGTGCGCCTTCGCCGACCTGGCCGCCGACCTGGCCGAGGCGCATGCGGAGGCCACCGGCGGTCCGGAACGGGTCTGGCCGGCGGTGGCGAGCGCGTACCTCGACTTCGCGTACGCGAATCCGGAGGTCTACGACGCGATGCTCGCGCTGACCCCCGACCTGGCCCTCGGCGTCGACGGCGTGCCGGCCGCGCCCCGGGGTGTGTTCGCCGAGCTGCGGGCGGCCCTGACCCCGCTGGCCGAGGGGCGTGACCCGGACACCCTGGCCGAGGTGGGCTGGAGCCTGCTGCACGGCATGGTGATGCTGACCCGGGGCGGTCGTCTGCGCCCCGAGGCGCAGGAGGAGCGGGAGACGATGGTCGCGGAGCGGTTGTTGTGGTGGCCCTGCCCGCAGGCAGCCGAGTCGGACGGAAACCCGTTGGGCGCGCCGCGCGACATGCCCTAGGGTCCCGGACCGTCAGGGGCGTTGATCACGAAGGGGGCGGCATGACGGTGGAGCAGGCGGCGCGGCGGCAGGCGCAGGTGCTGATCTTCGACGCGGACGACACGTTGTGGGAGAACAACGTCGTGTTCGAGCGGGTGATCGACGACTTCCTGGCCTGGCTCGACCACCCGACCCTGGACCGGGTGGAACTGCGGGCCGTCCTCGACGACATCGAGCGGGCCAACACCGTGGCGCACGGCTACGGCAGCAAGGTCTTCTTGCGCAGCCTTGCCGACTGCCTGGAGCGGCTGCGTGAGCGCCCGGCCACCGCCGCCGAGCGCCAGGAGATCGACCGGCTCGCGGTGGCGCTGGTCGAGCACCGGGTGGAGTTGATGCCCGGGGTGGCCGACGCGCTCGACGAGCTTGCCGGTCGGCACGACCTGCTGCTGCTGACCAAGGGGGACCAGGTGGAGCAGCAGCGCAAACTGGACGCCTGCGGCCTGCTGCACCACTTCCGGGCGGCGCACATCGTCGCCGAGAAGAACGTCGACACCTACCGGTGGCTGGTCGGGGAGCACGGCTTCGACCCGGCCGGCGCCTGGATGATCGGCAACTCCCCGAGGTCGGACATCCTGCCAGCACGGGCGGCCGGGTTGAACGCGGTGTTCATTCCGAACGAGAACACCTGGGTGCTGGAGGACGACGAGTTGGACCCGACCGACGGGGGAGTGCTGCGGCTGGCCGCCTTCCGTGACCTGCTGCGGCACTTCTGACCACTCCGCGTCCGAACAGCGCCGTCGACCATGGCGCCGTTACGCCGACATGCCGCTTTTTCACCTTGAGATCACTCACGCCACCGGCGGCCGGGCGCGGCTTGTCCGGCCCGTCGCGACCCGCCTAACCTGGGCCGGCGCTCACGGCCCTTCGGGGTGTGCCGGGGGCGCACCGGCGTCCGGCGGGTGGGCACCGCGGAGCTGAGTGCAGGGCGGCCGGCTCCCGTCGACCGCGTGGGCGGCGTGCCACGTCCGCGTGTGACGGGGTGCCGCAGCTGTCCGCTCCCATGCCGGACCGCCGGGGGTCAGGGCCGGGTAGTTGCGGACCCGGTCCTGACCCGGCCACGAATCGACCACCCACTCCGGGCGAGCGGGACATCCGCGAGTCGGGTCGACTGTCAGGATGGCGGCATGAAGCGCAGATCGCTCCTGTTGGGCGCCGCCGCGGGTCTGGCGGCGCCGGCCGTGCTCACCCCGACGGCGCCCGCGCTCGGTGCGGCCAGGGCGGCGGCGCCGGCCCGGGGCACCGCGACGGTTCCCGGGCTCACCCGGCCGACGGTGCCGCACCACAACCTGGCCGCCCGGCTGAAGACCCTGCCGCCACAGGCGAGGCAGGTCATCGTCGTCAGCGGCACCGATCGCGGCATCAGCTACGCCAGCCTCGAGGCGTACGTGCGGGTCAATGACCGGTGGCAGCCCGCCTCGGCGGTGCTCCCCGCCCGGATCGGCTCCAAGGGATTCAGCGACAACCACGTCGAGGGGGTGCCGACGACGCCCACCGGGACGTACGCCATCGGCCCGACCATGTACGGCATCGCCGCCAACCCGGGCGTGCGCTACCCGTACCACCGCCTGGTCAGTGGTGACTGGTGGAACGAGAACCCGACGTCGTCGCGCTACAACTCCTTCCAGCACAGCTCCACCAACCCCGGTGGCAACAGTGAGGCGTTGTGGACGGAGGTGCCCGCCTACACGCACTTCGCGGTGATCACGTACAACATGCCGCCCACGGTGAGCACGCCCGTGCCGTACGCGGGCAGCGGCATCTTCCTGCACGAGTTCAGCACCAGCGGCGGCAATGCCACCGCCGGCTGTGTCGCCCTCGCCCACGGGCACCTCGTCTCCGTGCTGCGGTGGCTGGACCCGGCGCTCTCGCCGCACATCGTGCTTCGCCCCCCGATCACCTCGGGGGGCATCGCCTAGCCGTCGGCAGCCGGCCTCCGGCTCAGGAGACCTCGCCGCCCCGCACGATCGAGACGGCCACCCGGCAGAACTCGTCCATGTCGGGGTTGAAGCCGGCCGCGATGTCGGGATGCAGCCCGGAGCGTGTCTCGTCCAGCAGGCGCTGGCAGACCTGCTCGATCGGCTCGCCGGCGTAGTCGGCGCGGACCCGGTCGGTGGCCGCCTGGAGGGCCGAGGTCAGCTGATCCTCCAGCGGGCCGCGCAGCTTCTGCTGCACGGGGTCGAGCCCGCGCGGGTCGAGCGTGACGTGTGGCTCCGACATGGTGCTCCCTTCGTCGGCGACCGCGGTACCCCACCGCGTCCGTCGGTCAAACCCCGGCCGGTACGGCGGCGACCCGCACCTGGTACGAGAAGTCCTCCGCCGGCTCCTCCTGGTACGACAGCCGGCGGATCTGCCGGTCGTCGTCGTAGAGGGCGACGTCCACCAGGACGCCGAGGTGGGCCAGACCGATGCTGGCCACGCGCTTCTTGTCCTGCAGCACCGCGCAGACGCCGCCGAGCAGGGTGCTGGCGTCGGCCGTACGGTGCCCGGGCGGGCAGCGCAGGACCAGGTCGACCTCGATCGGCCCGGGCAACGGCGTCCAGCCGGTGCGTTGGGCCGCGGCGAGGGCGGCCTGGAGCAGGGTGCGGACCCTCGTCGCCTGCCGGTGCCCGGCGGCGAAGATGGACAACGCTTCGGTCTTGACCGGTGGCAGGCCGCTCACCTCGAACGTCAGGGCGAGAGCGCGGGTGTCCTGCACGACGGCACCTCCTCGTTGGGACGATCCTGCCGAACCGGGGAAGCGGTGGTGGGAGTTCCCGCGATTACCAACCGATCGGACAGGCTGGGGTCGGCCGGAGGCGTGTCGACGTCGGCGGCGAACGCGCTGGCTGTGGCGCTAGGAAGACGCTAGTCGACCGCGCCCGCGCTGGGTAGTCGGTCGCTCACCCGATGGGACGCGGCGCGAAGGTGCGGAATTCGTTGCCCTCCGGGTCGGCCAGCACCCACCGCGTCACCTCGCCGGACGGTTCGCGGACCAGGCGGGCGCCGGCCGCGACCAGCGTCGGCGGCTCCGGGCCGGCCAGCCGTCGCGCGCGCCGGCGCTCCGGTGGATGCGACCGTCGAGTGACCTTGCGCACGCCCGACCGCAACCGACGGCGGCCCCCGGCGTCAGGTTTCGCGACTTCCCAGGTCGGGCAGTGTGAAGGCCACGAAACGCCCGAGGTGGTTGCGCCGCTGGCCCAGCGCCCCGGCCGTCTCGCCGTGCGCCGGGGCACGGTGCCTTCCCCCGGCTGCTGGCCGACAAGAGGGGAGGGGTGATGAGCGACCCTGACGAGGCCCGACGTCGACGGCGACCACGGGCACGCGCGGTGGCGGCAGCCGCGGCGCTGACGCTGGTGGCGCCCATGGCCGCCTGCGGTTCCGGTGACGCTGGTGGCCCACCGACGATCAACCTGTACTACCCGCCCGAGCAGAACCTGCAGAAGGTCGTCGACGACTGCAACGCGCGGGCCCAGGGACGGTACGAGATCACCTACCGGGTGCTGCCCCGGCAGGCCGACGACCAGCGGGTGCAGATGGTGCGTCGGCTCGCCGCCGAGGACAGCGGGATGGACCTGCTCGGTCTGGACGTCACCTGGACCCAGGAGTTCGCCAGCGCCGACTGGATCCGCGAGTGGACCGGCGAGAACAAGGCCGAGGTCGAGCAGGGCACCCTCGCCGGGCCGCTGGAGACCGCCCGCTACGAGGACAAGCTCTACGCCGCGCCGAAGAACACCAACGTCCAGCTGCTCTGGTACCGCAAGGACCTGGTGCCGCAGCCGCCGACGACCTGGGACCAGATGATCTCCGCGGCCCAGCAGCTCAGGGACCAGGGCAAGCCGTACCAGGTGCTCACCATGGGCGCCCAGTACGAGGGTCTGGTCGTCCTCTACAACACCCTGGCCGAGAGCGCCGGCGGAAAGATCCTCAACGACGACGGCACGCAGGCCGTGATGGACGCCGGCACGGTCAAGGCGCTGGAGCAGTTGCAGCGCTTCGCCACGTCGGGCGTGACCTCGCCGTCGTTCAGCAACGCCACCGAGGATCCGGTCCGGCTGGAGTTCCAGTCCGGCGCGGGCGCGTTCCAGGTGAACTGGCCGTTCGTCTATCCCGCGCTGCAGGAGGCGAACCCGGAGCTGGCCAAGCAGGTCGGCTGGGCCCGGATCCCGGGCGTCGACGACAACACCCCCAGCAAGGTCACCATCGGCGGCGTGAACCTGGCGGTCAGCTCGTACTCGAAGCACCCGGAGCTGTCGTTCGAGGCGGCCCGGTGCATCCGCGACGCCGAGCACCAGAAGTTCTCCGCCATCAACGACGGCGTCCCGCCGACGATCGAGGCGGTCTACGACGAGCCGGAGATGGCCGAGGCGTACCCGATGAAGGAGACCATCCTGGAGGAGCTGAAGGAGCCGGCGACCCGCCCGCTGACCCCGGCCTACCAGAGCATCTCCACCGTGATGTCGGCGATCCTGTCGCCGCCGTCGGCGATCCGTCCGCAGCAGACCGCGGACGAGTTGCGCGGGGCCATCGCCGACGCCCTCCAGTCGAAGGGGGTCCTCCCGTGAGCCTGCCAGCCACGCCCACCGGGGCGGACGTGACCGCCGAGGAGACCACCCACTCCACCGGGCGGCACGCCACCGTGCCCACCCAGCGCGCCGGTCGTCGCAAGGCGCCGCTGAGCGAGAACAAGAAGGCCGAACGCAAGCTCGGCTGGCTGCTCTGCGCGCCCGCCGCGCTGGTCATGGTCGCGGTGACCGCGTACCCGATCATCTACTCGGTCTGGCTGTCGCTGCAGCGCTTCGACCTGCGCTTTCCCGACCAGCGTGAGTTCATCGGGCTGGAGAACTACGTCACGGTGCTCAGCAACGAGTTCTGGTGGACCGCGTTCGGGGTGACCATGCTGATCACGGTGGTCACCGTGGCCGTGGAGCTGGTGCTCGGCATGGGGCTGGCGCTGATCATGCACCGCACGCTGGTCGGGCGGGGCATCGTGCGGACCTCGGCGTTGATCCCGTACGGGATCGTCACCGTCGTCGCCGCGTTCTCCTGGCGGTACGCCTGGACGCCCGGCACCGGCTACCTGGCCAACCTGTTCAGCGAGGGCGCGCCGCTGACCGAGCGAGCCAGCTCGCTGGCGATCATCATGCTCGCCGAGATCTGGAAGACCACCCCGTTCATGGCGCTGCTGCTGATGGCCGGGCTCGCGCTGGTCCCGGAGGACCTGCTCAAGGCCGCCTCCACCGACGGCGCGACCGCCTGGCAGCGGTTCACCAAGGTCATGCTGCCGGTGATGAAGCCGGCGATCCTGGTGGCGCTGCTGTTCCGCACCCTGGACGCGTTCCGGGTCTTCGACAACATCTTCGTGCTCACCGCCGGCGGCAACGAGACCTCGTCGGTGTCGATGCTCGCCTACAACAACCTGATCCGGGGTCTGAACCTCGGCATCGGGTCGACGATGTCGGTGTTGATCTTCATTACCGTGGCGATCATCGCCTTCGTCTTCGTGAAGCTGTTCGGCACCGCTGCTCCCGGCAGCGACGACGGGGAGAGGCGCTGACATGGCCACCGGTTCCGAAACCACCACCCGAGCCAGGGTTCGCTGGGGCCTCCTGGACGTCCTGGTGGTCGTCTTCGCGCTCGTCCCGGTGCTGTGGATCGCGTCGCTGTCGTTCAAGACGCCGGCCACCCTCACCGACGGGAAGTTCATCCCCCGGGAGTGGACGCTGGACAACTATCGGACGATCTTCGACACCGACCAGTTCGTCCGGGCGCTGGTCAACTCGATCGGCATCGCGTTGATCGCCACGCTGATCGCGGTGGTGCTCGGCGCGATGGCGGCGTACGCGATCAGCCGGCTGGACTTCCCCGGCAAGCGGCTGCTCGTCGGCGTCTCCCTGTTGATCGCGATGTTCCCGCAGGTGTCGCTGGTGTCGCCGCTGTTCGAGATCGAGCGTCAGCTCGGCCTCTTCGACACGTGGCCCGGGTTGATCCTGCCGTACATCACCTTCGCGCTTCCGTTGGCGATCTACACGCTGTCGGCGTTCTTCAAGCAGATCCCGTGGGACCTGGAGAAGGCGGCGAAGATGGACGGCGCCACCCAGGGTCAGGCGTTCCGGCGGGTCATCGCCCCGCTGGCCGCGCCCGGCCTGTTCACCACGGCGATCCTGGTCTTCATCTTCTGCTGGAACGACTTCCTGTTCGCCATCACGCTGACCTCCACCGAGCGCGCCCGCACGGTGCCGGTCGCCCTGTCGTTCTTCACCGGCGAGTCGCAGTTCGAGGACCCCACCGGGGCGATCTGCGCCGCCGCCGTGGTGATCACCATTCCGATCATCCTGTTCGTTCTCTTCTTCCAGCGCCGCATCGTGTCCGGTCTGACCTCCGGCGCAGTCAAGGGATAGGTGGTAGCAGTGGCTGACATCGTGCTCGACAAGGTGAGCAAGAAGTTCCCGGACGGGACCGTCGCCGTGCAGGACGTCGACCTCGAGATCGCCGACGGCGAGTTCGTCATCCTGGTCGGCCCCTCGGGCTGCGGCAAGTCCACCACCCTCAACATGATCGCGGGGCTGGAGGACATCAGCTCCGGCGAGCTGCGCATCGGCGGCCAGCGGGTCAACGACAAGGCGCCCCGGGACCGGGACATCGCGATGGTGTTCCAGTCGTACGCGCTGTACCCGAACATGACCGTGCGGGAGAACATGGCGTTCCCGCTGCGGCTGGCGAAGCTGGACAAGGAGACCATCAACCAGAAGGTCGACGAGGCGGCGAAGGTGCTGGAGCTGACCCCGCTGCTGGACCGCAAGCCGGCGAACCTCTCCGGCGGCCAGCGCCAGCGGGTGGCGATGGGTCGGGCGATCGTCCGGCAGCCGAAGGCGTTCCTCATGGACGAGCCCCTGTCCAACCTGGACGCCAAGCTGCGGGTGCAGATGCGCACCGTGGTGTCCCGCCTGCAGAAGCAGCTCGGCACCACCACCGTCTACGTCACCCACGACCAGACCGAGGCGATGACCCTCGGAGACCGGGTGGTGATCATGCGCGGCGGTGCGGTGCAGCAGGTCGGCCCGCCGCAGGAGCTCTACGACCACCCGCGCAACCTGTTCGTGGCCGGCTTCATCGGCTCACCGTCGATGAACTTCCTGCACGCGGCCGTGCAGGACGGCAGCCTGCGGACCGCGCTGGGCGACGTGCCGCTCGGCGACCGCGTCCGGCGCGAGCTGGAGGCGGCCGACGCGCCGCGCGAGCTGATCCTCGGCATCCGCCCCGAGCACTTCGAGGACGCCGAGCTGGTCGACGAGGACACCCGCCGCCGGGGCCTGGAGTTCGAGGCGCCGGTGGAGATCGTCGAGTCGATGGGCTCGGACAAGTACGTCTACTTCACCGTCGAGGGGGAGAAGGCCAGCGCCGCCGAGCTGGAGGAGCTGGCCGCCGACGCCGGTGCGGCCGACTTCGGCGGCGCCGGCGCCAACCTGGTTACCCGGCTGTCCGCCGAGTCCGGAGTGGCCGAGGGGCAGTCGCGCCGGGTCTGGTTCAACCTCGAGAAGATCCACCTGTTCGATCCGGGCACCGGCCGCAACCTCACGCTGCACGAGGGTCGGGCGGCCGGCGCGCTCGCCGACTGAGAGCGTCCACCGTGCCGGGGCCGGCGGGTCCGCCCGCCGGCCCCGTCGTGTCCTGCGGCGGGCCCGTGGCCGTGGGAAGGTGGTCGCAGGTCGCGTCGCGAAGCGGGGTACGGATGAATCGACGACTGGCCGCGCTGGCCAACGCGCACGGCGTGTCCACCTGGTACGAGGACTGGCGGCACCGCCGCGTCGAGGTCGCACCGGAGACGGTCATCGGCGTGCTCGGCCTGCTCGGCGTGGATGCCACGAGCCCGACGGCCGTCGCCGACGCGCTCACCGCCGCCCGCGCGGTCGACCGGGCCGCCCTGCCGCCGACGGTGGTGCTCACCCACGGCACCAGCCGGGCCCTGCCCGGCCCCGGCGTGGTGACCCTGGAGGACGGTGGCCGCCGCGCGGTCGACGGCGAGCTTCCGGGGGACCTGCCGCTGGGCTGGCACCGGCTGGCCTGCGCCGACCGGGAGGCGACGCTGGTGGTGGTGCCCCGCCGGCTGCCCGTGCCCCCGCGCACCTGGGGCTGGATGCTGCAGCTCTACGCGCTCACCTCCGAGCGCTCCTGGGGGATGGGAGACCTCGGCGACCTCGCCGAGTTCACCGGCTGGGCCGGTGACACCGGCGCCGGGCTGGTGCTCCTCAACCCGCTGCACGCGGTCGGGCCGGCGCACCCGGTGGCCGCATCGCCGTACTCGCCGGCCAGCCGGCGTTTCGTCAACCCGCTCTACCTGCGGGTCAGCGACATCGCCGCGTACCGGGCGGCGGACCCGGCGACCCGGGCGGTGGTCGACGCGCTGCGCCCCGACCGCGGGGACCTGATCGACTACGACGAGGTGTGGACCGCCAAGCGGCACGCCCTGGAGCTGCTGCACCCGTACGCCGACCCGGTGGACCTGGACGCGGACCCGGCGCTGACCACGTTCGCCACCTGGTGCGCGCTGGCCGAGCGGCACGGCAACGACTGGCGGGCCTGGCCCGCGGAGCTGCACCACCCGGACGCCCCGGCGGTCGCCGAGCAGCGCCGGCAGCTCGCCGGCCGGGTGGCGTTCCACGCCTGGCTGCAACGCCTCTGCGACGAGCAGCTCGACGCCGTGACGGCGGCGGCCCGCGCGGCCGGGATGCCGGTCGGCGTGGTGCACGATCTCGCCGTCGGCATCGACCCGGGCGGCGCGGACGGCTGGCAGCTCGCCGACGTGCTGGCCCAGGGCGTGCGCGTCGGCGCCCCACCGGACGACTTCAACCAGCTCGGGCAGGACTGGGGCCTCGCCGCGTGGCGGCCGGACCGGCTCGCCGAGACCGGCTACGCGGCCTACCGGGACATGCTGCGGCGCACCCTGCGGCACGCCGGCGGCCTGCGGGTCGACCACGTGGCCGGGCTGTGGCGGTTGTGGTGGGTGCCGCCGGGGGCGGGCGCCGCCGAGGGCACCTACGTCCGCTACGACGCCGAGGCGATGCTCGGCATCCTCGCCCTGGAGGCGCACCGCGCCACAGCGGTGGTGGTCGGTGAGGACCTGGGCACCGTCCAGCCGGCGGTCACCCGAGGGCTGCGCGGGCGCAACATGCTCGGCTCGACCGTGCTGTGGTTCGCCCGGGACGACGACGGTGGCTTCATCCCGCCGGCCCGGTGGCCGCGCAACGCGCTGGCCACGATCTCCACCCACGACCTGCCGACCGCGCCCGGCTTCCTGACCGGCGAACACGTCCGGGTGCGTGACGAGCTGAAGCTGCTCGGCACCGACGTGGCGGTGGAGCGGGCCCGGGCCGTCGCGGACCGGGAGCGGCTGCTGGCGATGCTGCGGGACGAGGCGCTGCTGCCCGAGGCGGACGGCCCGAACGACGCGGCCGGCGCGGAGGACGGCGCCGATTCGCGCGGCTCGGCGACACGGGGGTCGGGTGCGACCGGCGGCGAGCCGGCCCGGCCGGAGGACGGCGAGGTGGTGGTGGCCATGCACGCCGCGCTGGCGGCGAGCCCGACGCGGCTGCTCGGCGTCTCCCTCTACGACGTGCTGGGCGAGGTGCGCCAGCCCAACATGCCGGGCACCGTCGACGAGTATCCGAACTGGCGGCTGCCGCTGCCGGCCACCGTGGCGCAGATCCGCGAGGACCCCCGGGTGGCCCGGATCGTCCACCTGCTCAGCGAGGCCCGCCCGCGCACGGCCGATGCGCCGTCGAACCGCCCGGCCGACGACTGACCCCGTTGGCGCGTGCCGGTCAGGCCGGCCATTCGAACCGCGGCGGCAGCCCGAGGTAGTCGGCGTACCGGCTCAGGGCCCGCTCCACGCGGGCCCGTTCGGTGGCACCCAGCGGCGCCAGGGGCTGGATGGTCACCGTGACGGCCGCCCGGCCGGCCCGGCGCTTCCACACGCCCACCACCCGGCCCGCCCGGACCACGGTGGCCTGGAAGATGCCGTTGTTGCCGGGCACGACGGCCGCCTGGTGCGCCGGGTCGAGCATCAGCGTGCGGTCACGGTAGCCGAGCAGGTACTCGTCGAAGCCGGGCAGCACCAGCACGTCGTCCACCGGCGTGCGCGGCGCGTCGAGCAGCGCCGCGTCGACGTGCATCGGCTCGCCGTCGACCCCCACCGCGCTCAGCGCGTCGCCGGCCGCGGCCAGCCCGCGCCGCGCGTCGGTGAGGGTGAGACCGGTCCAGCCGGCGAACTCGCGGGCGGTGACCGGCCCGTGCCCGCGCACGTAGCGGTGGGCGAGCAGGGCCAGCGCCTCGTCCCGGTCCAGCCGGCGCGGCCCGGGGGCCCACTCGTCGAGCAGCGCGAAGGTCTGTTCGGTGCCGACGTTCGGTGCCAGGCAGGTCACCCCGCGCACGCTCGCGTACCAGAGCAGGTGGTAGCCGCGCTGGCCGTCGGTGCCGAGGCCGGCGGCGCGCAGCGCGGCCAGGCACTGCGCCCGGGTGAGCCGCCCGCCGCCGGCCAGCGCGGCGCCGAGCACGTCCACGGCGCGGTCCGCGTCGGTGTCGGTGAGCCCGAGCTGCGCCCGGCGGGTCGCCGCGCCGGCCAGCGAGCGGACGCCGGTCAGCTCCAGCATCCAGCGCGCGTCGGCGGGTGGGACGAGGTGCACGGTGCCCCGCATCGGCCAGGTCCGCAGCGCCTCCCGCCGTTCCAGCGCCGCCTGCACGTCGGCCACGGTCCGCCCGGGCAGCCGGGCGCCCAGCGACCACAGCCCGCTGGCCAGGTCCTGCGCCTGCATCGCGCCGAACCACTCGACCACCTCGGCGACCGTTCCGGGTCGGGCGGTCGGGTGCGGGCGCAGCAGCAGGCTGGTCATCCGCAGCGCCAGCGCCTCGGCCGCGGTGAACTCGACAGGCATGGGCCGCCCCCTTCCGGTTGCCGGCCGCCAGCCTAGGGCCACCCACCGACGCCTCCTCCGGGCGAAACCCCGACCTGCCACCGCCGATCGGGGGCATAACCGCCCGCGTAGTGGGAAGCCGGCCGTCCGGAAGTGCGCGCGCCGCGCGTGCGGAAGGGAGTGTCATGACTGCCGCAAGCGAACCGGCCCGGGGCTCCGGCGTGACCGCCGGGTCACAGACCCACCGGGCGGGCACCAACGCCAAGACCAGCGCGGCCGCCACCTTCGCCCTGGTCTTCGGGGTGTCTGGTCTGATCAGCGTGTTGACCGCGATCCTGGCCTGGCTCGGGCTGGTGCTCGGCATCATCGGGATCATCCTCGGCATCGTCGGGCTGAAGATGAGCCGGCGTCCGGGCGTGACCGGCCGGGGCGTGGCGATCGGCGGACTGGTGCTGAGCATCCTGGCCGTCCTGATCGGCCTGGGCCTGGCCGCGGGTATCAGCACCTTCCTCAACAACGAGGGCGCCGTGGACCGCCTCCAGCAGCAGGTCGACAACTTGCGCGACAGGCTCGACTGACCCACCACCGGCCGCGCTCCGCCGACCGTGGGACGGCCTCGCCGGGACACGTCCTGCGGGGCGCGGCCGGAGATCACAGTAGGGTGGGCGACGTGCTCCGCCAGGTCACCGCTATCCGCTACGTCACCCCGCTGCGCGAGGGCGGCTCGCTGCCCGGCGTGGTGGAGGCCGACGACCTCGGCACGTACGTGGCGAAGTTCCGGGGCGCCGGGCAGGGGCCCAAGGCGCTGGTCGCCGAGGTGATCTGCGGTGAGCTGGCCCGCCGGCTGGAGCTGCGGGTGCCGCCGCTGGTGGTGCTCGACATCGACCCGGTGATCGGGCGTGCCGAGCCCGACCAGGAGGTGCAGGAGCTGCTGCGCAACAGCGGCGGCGCCAACCTGGGCATGGACTTCCTGCCGGGGGCGCTGGGCTTCGACCCGGTCGCGCACCCCGTCGACCCGGTACTGGCCTCACGGGTGCTCTGGTTCGACGCGTTCGTGGAGAACGTGGACCGGAGCTGGCGCAACCCCAACCTGCTGGTCTGGCACCGGGAGCTGTGGCTCATCGACCACGGCGCCTCGCTGTACTTCCACCACAACTGGCCCCGGGCGGCCAGGGCCGTGCACCGGGCCTACCGGGGCGAGGACCACGTCCTGGCCCCGTACGCCTCCCGGCTGGCCGAGGCCGACGCCGAGCTCGCGCCACGCGTCACCCCGGAGCTGCTCACCGAGGTGCTGGCGCTGGTGCCCGACGGGTGGCTGACCGCCGCCGACTTCGACTCGGCCGACGCGGCCCGGGAGGCGTACCTGGGGCACCTGTCGGCCCGGGTCGCCCGCACCGCCGACTGGCTGCCGCAGGGGAGCGCGGCATGAGGCAGCCCTTCGAGTACGCCGTCATCCGGCTGGTGCCGCGCATCGAGCGCGGCGAGCAGATCAATGTCGGGGTGCTGCTCTACTGCCAGCAGCGCGACTTCCTGGCCGCGCGGACGCACCTGGACGCCGACCGGGTCCGCGCGCTGGCGCCCGACGTCGACCTGCCGGCCGTGGCCGCGGTGCTGGCGTCCTGGGACCGGACCTGCGCCGGTGACGGGCCGGCGACCCGGATGCGGCTCGGCGAGCGGTTCCACTGGCTGGCCGCGCCGCGCAGCACGATGATCCAGACCGGGCCGGTGCACACCGGTCTCACCGCCGACCCGGCGGCGGAGCTGGAGCGGCTGATGGCGGCGCTGGTCCGCTGAGCGGGGCGGTGCCCCGGTGGACGGACCCCTGACCGCGCTACGCCAGCCTCGTTGCCGGCGGAGCGCGATCCCCCGTTCAGGCGCCCGGCGCGGGCGGCGGATGACGTCCCGCCGGCGCCGGTGACATCAGGATCGCGCTCGGTGGCGGCCGGGTAACCGCGACGCCCGTGAACTTGCGGAAAACTTGAGCCCGCGGCCGGCCCGCTGGCGCGGGCGGCGCGGCGTGGGCTGTCGTTTGACGCCGCGGGCACGGGGTAGTCGCCGGAGCTGACTCAGACGAGAAGGGGAACATCTGATGGCTGCCCAGACCAAGGTAGCGGTGATCTACTACAGCGCCACCGGCACCACGTACCAGATGGCGCAGGCCGTGTGCGAGGCCGCCGGGGATGCCGGCGCCGACGTGCGCCTGCGCAAGGTGCGCGAGCTGGCGCCGGACGAGGCGATCCGCTCGAACTCCGGTTGGCAGGCGCACCAGCTGGAGACGCAGGACGTGCCGGAGGCGATGGTCGACGACCTGGCCTGGGCCGACGTGGCGATCCTCGGCGCGCCCACCCGGTACGGCATGATCGCCGCACAGCTGAAGCAGTTCATCGACACCACCGGTCCCCTCTGGGGCCAGGGGGCGCTGGCCAACAAGGTCTACTCCGCCTTCACCTCGACGGGGACGTTGCACGGCGGTCACGAGACCACGCTGACCTCGCTCTTCAACGTCTTCTACCACTGGGGTGGGATCGTGGTCGCCCCCGGTTACACCGACACGAGTCAGTTCATCGCCGGCAACCCGTACGGCGCCTCGCACACCAGCAACAACGGGGAGATCGCCCCGGACAGCGTGGCGCTCGGCGCCGCCGCGCTCACCGCCCGCCGGGCCGTGCAGATCGGCGCCGCGCTGAAGATGGGCCTCGCGGGCTGATCCGTACCGGGACCGGTGGCCGGACGGGGGCTCTCGGTCCCGTCCGACCACCGGTCGATCCAGCCGTACCCTCGGGCGCGGCGACTATGCCCGTCCGCCCGCAGCGGACAGCTCGTCCGGGTGCGCCGCCGGCAGCAGGTCGCCCAGCAGCTCGGTCATCACGGCGAGCCCGTCCGGGCTGAGCACCGACTCCGGGTGGAACTGCACCCCGGCGAAGGCGCGCCCACGCAGGGCGTGCACGGCGCCGTCGCGGACGTCGCGAGCCAACTCCACCGGCCCGTACGCGGTGTCCAGCCGGTCCGCCTCGGCACGGGCGGTGAACGTCGAGTAGAAGCCGACCCGGCGGGCCCGGCCGAACAGCCGCACCTCCCGTTGCAGCCCCTGGTAGGGGGCGTCCCGACGGTGCAGCGGCAGCCCCAGCAGCCCGGCCAGCACCTGGTGGCCGAGGCAGACCGCGAGGGTCGGCCGGCGGCTCGCCAACAGCCCCGCCAGCAGTTCCCGCAGCGCCACCATCTTCGGCTCGTCCGGGCTGCCCGGGTCGCCCGGCCCCGGCCCGGCCACCACCAGGTCGTAGGTGTCGACCGGGCCGGTGGCGTGCCACGGCCGCAGCGTGACCGCGAGACCCAACGCGTCCAGCTGGTGGGCCAGCATCCCGGTGAAGGTGTCCTCGGCGTCCACGATCAGCGCCCGGCGTCCGGCCAGCCCGGGAAGCCCCGGCGCGTCCGGCGCCCGCTGGTCGAGCCAGAACCGTGCCAGCGGCGCGTTACGCGCGGCGAGCGCGTCGCGTACCGCCAAGTCGTCGGCCAGCCGCGCGACCGGCCCGCGGCCGCCGGCGGGCGCCGCCGGGCCGAGACCGAGCGCGGCCAGCACCCCGGCAGCCTTGGCGTGCGTCTCGGCGACCTCGCCGGCCGCCGTCGAGTGCCGGACGAGGGTGGCGCCCACCGGCACGCGCAGCCGGCCGGTGGGGGAGATCTCGGCGGTACGGATCAGGATGGGGGCGTCCAGCGTCTGCCGGCCCGCGTCGTCCTGCCCGAGCAGGGCCAGCACGCCGGCGTAGTAGCCGCGGCCGACGCGCTCGTGGCGGGCGATGACCCGGCAGGCGTTCTCCATCGGACTGCCGGTCACGGTGGGCGCGAACATCGTCTCCCGCAGCACGTCGCGCACGTCGCGGGTGCTGCGCCCGGCGAGCAGGTACTCGGTGTGCGCCAGGTGGGACATCTCCTTGAGGTACGGGCCGATCACCTGGCCGCCGTGCTCGGCGACGGTGGCCATCATCTTCAGCTCCTCGTCGAGCACCATGTACAGCTCCTCGACCTCCTTGGGGTCGGCGAGGAAGCGCAGCAGCGCCGCCCGGTCCGGCGCGCCGCCGGTGGGCCGGAAGGTGCCGCTGATCGGGTTCATCATCACCAGCCCGTCGTCGACGCTGACGTGCCGCTCCGGGCTGGCGCCGACCAGGGTCCGGGTGCCGGTGTGCACCACGAACGTCCAGTACGCGCCGCGCTCGGCGACCAGCAGCCGGCGCAGCGCGGCCAGCGCGGCGGCCAGCGGCGGGCCCTGCACGGTGGCGTGCAGGGTGCGGTGGATGACGAAGTTGGCACCTTCGCCGCGGCCGATCTCCTCCGCGAGCACCCGCTGCACCGTCCGGGCGTACTCCTCGTCGGTGACGTCGAACGCGGCGTCGTCGGTGCGTACCGGCTCGTCGGGCAGCGCGGCCAGCGCGTCGGCCAGGGGGATCCGGTGGTGCGCGCGGATCTGGAGGCATTCCAGCGGGGCGCCGTCATCGACGCAGGCGAAGCCGCGTTCGGCGATCTGCCGGTAGGGCACCACGGCCAGCGTCCGCGCTCCGGGCGCACCCGGTGGCAGCGGGATGTCCGCCAACCGGTCGACGGTGTCGACCGGGCCGGTGAACAGCTCCAGGTCGTCGGCGCCGTCGCGGCGCAGCAGCGCGAAGGGGCCCGGGTCGACGCCGCGGGCGACGGCGGCGAGCAGGTCGGTCAGGTGGGTCATTGGAGTCTCCGTCGGGCCGGGCGCCGCCGGTGGGGCGGCCATCGGGGCCGGGAGATCCGGCGGCCGCCTCGATGGCGGCCGCGTGGATGGAGCTACGCGCGGAGGGTGGCCGCCAGGTCGGCGGGCCACCAGCAGGTCGGATGCGCGAGCATGGGTTCCACCCTACGCGTCGGCCGCCCCGCCGGGTACCCGTTCGGGCGTACCGACGCGCGCTGCCCGACCAGCGTTCCGGCACGGTCGCCACCGGGTAACTTGACCGGCGATGAACATTCTCGCGCTCGACCTGGGCACCTCCTCGGTACGCGGGCTGGTGCTCGACGAGGACACCCAGCCGATGCCCGGCGCCCTGGCCCGTCGGAAGATCACCCTCGCCCTCGGCGACGACGGCACCGGCACGCTGTCCGGTCCCGACTACCTCGCCTGCCTCATGGAGTGCCTCGACGAGCTGGCCGCGGCGGGGCACCTGCGTGACGTCGAGCTGGTGGCGATCTCCGCGCAGTGGCACTCGGTGCTTCCCATGGACGGCAGCGGCGCCCCGCTGGGCCCGGTGGTCACCTGGCTGGACACCCGGCCCGCACCGCTCGACGGGGCACCCGGCCCCGCCGACCCGAACGACTTCCACCAACGCACCGGCTGCTGGTGGCACCGGTCCTACTGGTCGATCCGGCTGCCCTGGCTGCGTGAACGGTCCGGCACCCCGATCACCCGGTTCGTCGGCCTGCCCGAGTACGTGCTCGGCGAGCTGCTCGACACGGCGCCGATGTCGGTCTCCCAGGCCTCCGGCACCGGCCTGCTGGACCTGGGCACCCTGCGCTGGGACGCAGAGGCGCTGGAGCTGGCCGGCGCGCGACCGGAGGAGCTGCCGCCCCTGGGCGAGCTGACCTGGCACGGCCGGCTCCGGGCTGAACACGCCCGCCGCTGGCCGCAGCTCGCCAACGCCCGGTGGTCGCCGCCGGTGGGTGACGGCGCGGCCTCGAACGTCGGCTCGGGCTGCGTCGACCCGAGCCGGGCCGCCGTCACCGTCGGCACCTCCGCCGCCGTACGGCTGATGCAGCGGATCCCGGCCAACCAGCCGCTGCCCCGGCTGCCCGAGCGGCTGTGGCGCTACCGGGTGGACCACGACCACGTCGTGACGGGAGCGGCGTACTCCAGCGGCGGCAGCCTGTTCGCCTGGGCCGATCGGGAGCTGCGGCTGCCCCGGGGCGCCGAGCTGGACGCGGCGCTGGCGCTGGTGCCGGCGGGCGGTGGGCGGCCGGCGGACCCCCGCTTCGGCGGCGACCGGGCTCCGGGACTGGCCCCGGCGGGCACCGGCGAGGTGCGCGGGCTCAGCTTCAGCACCACCGCCGTGGACATCCTCGCCGGCCTGATGCAGGGGCTGTGCGAGCTGGTCGCCGAGGACCTGGCGCTGCTGGAGTCCACGATCGACGAACCGGTCGAGGTGGTGCTGGGCGGCGGCGCGGTGGCCGCCTCCGTGTGGTGGCGGCAGGCGTTCGCCGCCGCGCTCGCGCCGCGGCCGGTGTCGCATCAACGCAACCCGGAGATCGGCGCCACCGGCGCCGCGTTGGTGGCGCTGGGCCGCTTCGGTGACGCGGTGGAGCTGGCCGACATCGGCCGGACGGACGAGCTGGCTTCACCGACCACGACATGACCGTCCCACCCGCAGTATCCTTCCTGAACTTCCTCCCCGTCCGGGCCGTTGACAGCGCTCCCGAGCCTGGTTGGATGGACTGCGCTCCCCGGACCGCGGTGGACGCGGCAGGACGGAGGAGGCACGGTGGCGGTAGGTCCGGACCCGGTGAACGGCGCGGTGTCGAACCACCGCCGGCGTCGCTTCGACGTCCGGGTCGTTCCGCACCGGCGTCGCTCGCCGTTCCGGCTGCGGGACTGGCGCATGAGCACCAAGCTGGCCACCGTGCTGGTGGTGCCGTCGGTGGCGTTCCTGGTGCTCGCCGGTGTGCAGACCAGCACGCTGGTGGGGCGGACCACGGCGCTGAACGACTTCGCCCGACAGGTCGGCATCGGCCGGCAGATCACCGCGGCGGTGCACCAGCTCCAGCAGGAGCGGGACCGGTCGGCCGGTGAGCTGGGCCAGCTGCGCCACGGCGGTGACCGGGAGGCCGCGTCCACCGCGCTGAAGCCGTTGCAGTCGGCGACCGACCGGGCCATCGTGGACCTGCGCCGGGCGGCCGAGCCGCTGGCCGACGCGGACGCGTCCTGGCGGGTCGCCTTCTCCGAGGCGCTGGAGGCGTACGACCAGGTGGTCGACGTCCGGCCGGCGATCCCTCCGGCGGTGCTGAGCAACGACACCATTCTGAGCAACTACCACCGGGCCGTCGACACGCTGCTCGACCTGCTCGCCGAACCGGCGCCGGGCCAGGAACGGCCGGCGCTCAGCGACGCCGTGCTGCGCTACGTCCAGCTGGCCCGGGTCAAGGAGCTGTCCTCCCGGGTCCGGGCCCAGCTCTACGCGGCCGCCCGCGCCGGTCGCTACGGCACGGAGGACCGGGTGCTGCTCACCGACCTGCGCGCCCAGCAGCTGACCGCGCTGGGAGCGTTCCGGGTGGCCGCCACCACCGACCAGATCCGCCGGTACGACGAGACCTCGGTGGACCCGATGTTCCTGGTCGCCACGCAACTGGAGGAGCGCAGCCTGCCGGCCGGCGGCGCGGCGCCCGAGGTGCTGCCGTCGGAGCAGTGGTGGGCGGCCAGCCAGCAGCGTCAGGAGCTGCTGCGCCAGATCGAGGCGGGGGTGCTGGACGACGCCGTCCGGCAGGCCGACGACGCGAGCAGCAGTCAGCTGCGGACCACCCTGCTGGTGGTCGGCGGGGTCGTCGCGGTGCTGCTGGTCGCCCTGCTGATCTCGCTGCTGGTCGGGCGGTCGGTCGCCCGGTCGATGCGGTTGCTGCGCAGCCAGGCGCTGCGGATCGCGCAGGTCGAGCTGCCCGACGCGCTGGACCGGCTGCGGACGGTCACCGGCGGGGTGCCCGGCATCGAGGTCGCGCCGGCGGTGGTCCGCTCGCTCGACGAAATCGGTGAGCTGGCCGAGGCGTTCGTCGCCGTGCACCGCAGCGCGGTCACGGTCGCCGTCGAGCAGGCGACGACGCGGCGCAACGTCAACGCGATGTTCGTCAACCTGGCCCGGCGCAGCCAGGTGCTGGTGGAGCGCCAGTTGGAGCTGCTCGACGACCTGGAGCGCGAGGAGAGCGACCCGGACCAGCTGGAGAACCTGTTCAAGCTCGACCACCTGGCCGCCCGGATGCGGCGCAACGACGAGAGCCTGCTGGTGCTGGCCGGCACCGAGTCCACCCGGCGGTGGAACCGCCCGGTCGGCCTCGGCCCGGTGCTGCTGGCCGCCGCCGCCGAGATCGAGCAGTACCAGCGGGTGCGCCTCGAGTCGGTGGGGGACGTGTCGGTGGTCGGGCACGCCGTCGGTGAGCTGGTGCACATGCTGGCCGAGCTGTTGGAGAACGCCACCGCGTTCTCCCGCCCGGACACCGTCGTGGTGGTGACCGCCCGGGTGGAGTCCGCGGGCGCGCTGATCGAGATCGTGGACCGTGGCCTCGGCATGAGCCCGTCGGCGCTGGCCGAGGCGAACGAGGTGCTGGCCAGCCCGCCGGCCGCGGATGTCGCGACGGTCGAGCGGATGGGCCTGTTCGTGGTGAGCCACCTGGCCGCCCGGCTCGGTGTGCGGGTGCGGCTGGACGGCGGCCAGGACGGCCTGGTCGCCCGGCTCGCGTTGCCCGCCGCGTTGCTGGCACCGGCGGGCGCGGTCGAGCTGGACCCGCCGGCGTCGGCCCGGATGCTGGCGGCGGGCGCCGCTCGGGGTGTGGGCGTGCAGCGGGCGCCGGGGGCCGCC